>DYKH01000044.1 GCA_020722685.1 Caldithrix sp.
AGGCGACGACCTCGGTCCATGAGGTGCCATTATCGGCGGAGTACTCGATCTTGACGTTGCCGGAGGTATTGACGGAAGTCCAGGTGATGTCGTGCACGGAGCCGACCTGCCAGGTTTCCCCGCCGTTGGGACTGGTCACGGTAATAGCCGGAACCGCAGAGATGGTAAAGACGGCATCGCTGACATCGGAGGGTGAGCCGTCCACGTCGGTCACTCTCACCAGAGCAGTGGTCGTGGGCGTATTGGGAACGGTCCACGAATAACTGCCATCATCGGTGGTGGAGGCGACGACCTCGGTCCATGAGGTGCCATTATCGGCGGAGTACTCGATCTTGACGTTGCCGGAGGTCCCGATAGAAGTCCACGTAATATTCTGGCTCGTGCCGACCGTCCAGTTTTCGCCACCATTTGGTGAAGTAACGGTGATGCCGGGAGCATGAACCGTAACCGACCCGTCATTGACGGTTAGAATCGTAAGCAAATTCTTAAAGGTCGAGGCAGAAGACATGGCTGAGTAGGCCAAGTCAAGGACACTTGTTCCAGGGGCAAAAGCCTTTAGTCTGATATTGATAATATTGATGGCCCCAGTAGTGCCTGTAGGATTGGCATCACTAAATCTTATGATACCGGTGGCGGAGTCTGCATCATTGACAGTTGGGCTATCCCATCCAGTGGTGGAACCGCCGCTCCAACTGACAAATTTCAACACTGCCGGATCCCAGGTCAAGCTACCGGTGTAGCTGCCAAGCTTGTTATCCGGAGGATCGACATTTGTCATGTCAATATTAATTGCCACATCAATCTGCTCGCCAACCAGCGGGTCCGAGTTAGAAGGGACCGCCTCCGAAGTTACTGATCCCGTCTGCGCAAACATTGGAGTGCTGCCCAGCAAAACGCCGCCGAGCAGGGAAAATAGCAGAATATGCAAATATCGTTGCCAGAACGTGTGCGACAGTTTCATTGTCTGACCTCCAAGTCAATGGTTATTGCTTCTCCAGACTTTGCAAAAACCAGTCTCTTAAGAGAAGGCTGGATTTTGGTGAAAATCTATTTTACCAACATCATCTTGATGCTTTCTCTAAAAGTACCAGCTTCAAACGAACAGAGGTAGATGCCGGCTGGTACCGTTTTACTGGAATCATCCTTGCCATCCCAGGAAACGGTATAGGTTCCAGCGGCTTTTTGTTCATTGACGAGCGTTCTTATTTTTTGGCCAACGGAATTAAAAATTTCCAAGCGCACGCGGTGATTGCCCGGAAGTTGATAGGTAATTTCGGTGCTAGGGTTAAAGGGATTCGGATGATTCTGAAAAATGGAAAAATCTTTAGGGATTTCGCCAACCCTTATTCCTTGCTCAACGCCCGTAACGGATTCTGCGAGATAGGGCAGAAGGTCGTGAAATGTAAGCGCGGCGGCCATGGCTGAAATATTCAGTTTTACGGCACTGCGTGATCCCCGCGAACCAATAACTTCAAATGTCACGTTCAATACATTTACCTTTCCCTCTGCGCCCCGGGGATTGGCGGCTGCAAAAATCAGTTTGCCTTCGGATGCCTTGGCGGCATTGACAACTGGGCTGTTGAAGCCTTCAGCACTTCCTGGACTATGATGGAGATACCGTAGTATTTGGTTATCCCAATTTAGCGCCGCCGTAAAACTGCCCAGTTTTTCCGGCAGCCCGCTCAGGTCAATAATAACCGGCACGACGATTTGCTGTCCTGTCGCTGCCATGTCGTTGGTGGGTTGCGCGGTTGCAGTAATAAGCCCTGACGAAATTGCTCGCTGCGAAAAGAGGGCCAAAATGAGCAATGGCACAGGCGTCCATTTCAATGTTTTCATGATCTATTACCTCCTTTGAATTCTGCATGAATTAAGGATTGCATCCGGGACACGGACTGACGTTTGCCGGACATCCAGGTTGTCCCACTGGATAAGGAACTGACATTCCGACGTCGTAGGATAAGATGATCAGCGCGTCGGTTGAGTTTACCAACCCATCACTATTAACATCACCGCAATTCATAGGGCAAAACTGTGAGACGTCAATGCCCACGTCACAGGAAAGGATGATTAAAGCATCCGTGGAGTTGGCGACGCCATCATCGTTGACATCGCCGAGAATGCCGCAATCAACGTGGATGTAGGCTGCTTGGGTCAGGGTATCGGCGCCGCAGGAATTGCTGACCTGCAAGGTGACATCAAAATCCCCACCGTTGTTGTAAACAACTTGATGTGGGCCTTGTCCAATGGCGGTCGCGGGATCACCGCCGGGGAAATTCCATTGCCAACTGGTGGGATTTCCAGTCGATTGATCGGTAAAAGTGACGGTTAACGGGCAGTTTCCACTGGTTGGGTCGGCTGTGAAAGCTGCGGTTGGCGAGCCGGAGGTGGTGATATAATCGACTTTGGTTTCGGTGTCCGCGCCGCCTGGCCCGGTGACTGTTAGCGAAACGGTGTATGTTCCAACAGAAGTATATTCATGGGAGGGATTTTGCAAAGTGGAAGTGCCGCCATCACCAAAATCCCACGACCAAGAGGTTATGCTCCCAGTGGAAAGATCGGTAAAGACAACCGTCAAAGGCGTGCAGCCGGAGGTCGGGGAAGCGCTAAAGTCAGCAACTGGAGCTGCAACACCAGTATTGACGGCGTTAAACGCATTCACGCGTCCTGCGCCCAGTTTGCCCGCGTAAGAGGAATTG
The DNA here is from genome assembly GCA_020722685.1 of Caldithrix sp. Next base: position 2,700 of record DYKH01000044.1, read on the forward strand.
CAGGCGAGAGCGTCAATGTCATCGGCGCTGTCGTAGAGCTGCTGGACGACTTGACTCGCCGTCCAAGTGAGATTCCTAGACCAGATTAAGGCGGCGACGCTGGCAGCAATGGGAGTGGACATCGAAGTGCCGCTGACACTGGCGATATAGTCGTTTTCCGGATCGCTATGCACGTGATAGAGGCTCCAGATATTGGTGCCAGGAGCAGAAATATCCACATGCGTGCCATAATTGGAGAAATCGGCTTTGCAATCGTTGGAATCGGTAGCGGCGACGGTAACGATGTCGCTGCGTGCGGACATGTAATCGCTGCTTTCAGTACCGTCATTACCAGCGGACTTAAAAATGATGCCACCATTGGCAAGAAAATAGTCTATGGCATCGCCAATGCCGCCGCTCTCCGAGGATCCCCAGCTACAGGAGGCGATTTTGGCCCCATTATTGGCAGCATAATAAAAAGCTTGGGCGGCAAAATCCATGCTGACAAATCCCAGCTCGAATTGGCCTACGCCCGCCGAATAGCCGATGCGGCAGGCCATCACTTTCACCCCATTGGCGGTCGGCTGCAGCGTGCCGTCGCCCCAGCCGCCGGAGGCCGCCGCCGTGGCATAGGCATTGTTATTGATGGCGCCAACGTTGCCGGCGCAGTGGGTTCCATGGCCATTAAAATCGCGCGGATCGTTATCTGGCACATTGCAGTCTTCGCCGGTATAGCAGGTAGTAATTCCATCCACAAAATCCCAGCCAATCCAGTCATCAACAAAGCCATTGCCATCGTCATCGACGCCGGCCGCGCCATTCTTCTCTGTCCAGTTGACCCACATGTTGCCATCCACGTTGGTGGGATCGGAGTATGAGGCATTTGCCCCGCCCAAATCTTTGTGGAAATAACGCACACCCGTATCAAGAATGGCTACAATTACATTGCTATCACCGGTCTCAATATCCCAAGCCTCCGGCGCATCCATATCAGCGTCGTTAGCTTGGTTCAGATGCCATTGCCGGCTAAAGTTAGTATCATTGGGAATCGCATCAACCGTGTGAATGCCAATGGGCTGGGCATCTATGACGCCGGCAATGTTCTTATATTCATCGGCCACGGCTACGGGATCAATCTGTTCAGCAAATTTTATTTTGTACCAGCCAGAGAGATCAATTTCCCTTCCGTTGTAGTACTTTTTCTTTGCTCCGACGAATTGCTGTCGAATGTGCATGGACCCATAGCGTTGGCCAAGGTTATCCAAGGCGAAGATGCCCGTCGCGCCTTGAGCGAGCGCCGTTTCTTGGAAGCTTGCTACAACGGCAGCAGTAAATTTTACCACAATTTCATCGCCAACGTAACCAACAAAGCTTGGCGCATTCCGTCGCTCTATTTTAATAACTTGTGGGTCAGCAGCAAAAGTCAGAGTCGTAACAAATAGCGAAACCAACAAAGCGTGAAGTGTAAGGTACTTCATTGTGGCCCTCCTCGAATACTTTCGCATCCTTTGCCTCCTTTGTTGTCAAGAACAGTTAAAGGGGAAAAAAGTCCATCCAACTTTACCAACGATTATTATAGAATCAGGGATTGCATCCCGGACAAGGCGTTACCCCCGCCGGACAACCCGGTTGACCCACTGGATAGGGGACCTCGATGCCGACATCATACGATAATATGATCAAGGCATCAGTCGAGTTTACCAAACCGTCGCTGTTAGTATCGCCGCAATCCATCGGACAGAATTGGGACACATCGATGCCTACATCACAGGATAATATGATCAGTGCATCGGTAGAGTTGGCAAAAGTATCTTGGTTGACATCTCCTAACAGTCCCGCCGCTGAGATGGTGAATACAGCGTCGCTTTGGTCGGATGGGCTGCCGTCGACATCGGTGATCCTCACCAAGCAGGTGGTGGATGGAGTATCGGGTACCGTCCAAGGAAAGTTGCCATCATCGGTAGTGCTGGCAACGACCTCGGTCCAGCTTGTGCCATTGTCGCTCGAGTATTCGATCTTGACATTGCCGCTTGTGCCCGAAGAAGTCCAAGTGATGTCGTGGGAACTGCCCACTTGCCAATTTTCTTCGCCATTGGGGGAAGTGACACTCAAGTTCTCTGTTGTTGCAGCTTCTGTGATCGTCAAAAACTGGTCGATTGATATATTTGTTAATGTTTGCACAATTCCCGAAGGCCATTCGACCTTTATCTCGCTTATGAGCGTTGCATCTCCCAAACCAAAATGTGCTCTCAGATCATTATGACTGGCATAGCCGGTCTGTGCAGAAATATCGCGCGTCTGCCAGACTACACTACCATTGATCGTGGCTTTGGCTCGTACAACGGCGCCGATGCCAGCTCTGTTGGAGGTAGTTCCTACGCATGTTATAATGATCCAATGATTGGTGTTGCCATTGGTCGGACCGTTATTCTTGTAGAGATAATTGGTGTCGCTTCGCGCCGTAAATAAGTCTAAAAAGCCATCATTATTATAATCCGCAAAAGCGGCTCCATAGACCCAAGTGCAGTCTGTAACGACGCTGGTGCTATTTTTCCCAAATGTCCCATCACCGTTATTAATGTACAAAAAGTTGGTCCAGCCGCTGTCAGGAGGGCCACAATTGCCAACAAACATGTCCAGATCGGCATCGTTATCAATGTCGCCCCAGCAACTTCCGGTAGAAAAGGCGGCGTCATCAACAATGGGTCCAGCGGTGGTCACTCGGGTGAAAACGTCTCCGCCGTCGTTCCGATAAAGATAGTTTTGCTCTGGCGCGGGCTCCGATTCGCCATAGTTGGTGATGTATAGGTCAAGGTCGCCATCATTGTCGTAATCGCCCCAACTGCAGGCTTGAGAATCCCCGCCGTCAAATATGGCGAGTTTTGTAAAGGTATTGCCTCCATCGTTGCGCCACAAAAAATTATTTGCGCCGCTGCCACTTGGTCTAAATAAATCCAAGTCACCATCCTGATCATAATCGGCCCAGGCGAAATCGGCAATAAAACCAGCCCCCTCATCGCCCACCAAAGGGATGCCGGTTATATCGGTAAAAGTGCCATCGCCATCGTTGGAATAGAGGGAATTCCTTTCCTTACCGTAGAAACCATTTGTTACAAATAAATCCAGAAAGCTATCGTTATTATAATCTCCCCAGCCGCAGCCAACCGAATATTCTTCATCAGTCACTGGCGGTCCTGCAGTGGTGTTCTTAGTAAAAGTGCCATCGCCATTGTTTACATATAAGCAATTTTCTTTTGCGGTATCAAAAGGATTATCCGTATTCGTTGTGACATACAAATCCACATCACTATCATTGTCAAAATCGCCCCAGGAACAGCTACCTGAAATGAACTCGTCGTTGACAATTGCGCCAGTGGTGATTTTAGTGAATGTGCCATCCCCATTATTCCGATATAAAAAGTTTTTTTGCTTGGAGCCCGATGCGCCGTTGGTGACATACAAGTCCACGTAGCCATCATTATCATAATCTGCCCAGCCTACTCCTTTGGACATGCCTCTATCGGCGCCAAATATATGGTGCAATTGGGTAAAAGGGTCTTGAGCATGAAGTTCAGGTAGGCTTGGCCAGCTCAGAAGTGCTAAGGCAAGTAGAGAGACCAAAGGATGTTTTTGTTGGCTCATGTCACGCCCTTTCCTAAAAAGTGGAATTAGCGATGATATTGTGCAGAAAGACTTTCACGGCTAATGATCTGTCTGGCAATGCCAGCATCTAACCATTTAGTGTCCCAAAAGGCCCACCGCACCCCGGTTGAAGAAAGGCGATAGGAGCTTGGCCTTGCCTAACAGTTGTGATTAATTTAGGAAATACGACAGTCTGCTTTTCGCTGACAATGCATTCTGTTTGCAGCATTGCTCGGAGAAAAGATTCAGGTAATTAGCAGAAGACCACCCAGGAAACACCAACACGACCCAATCTGCGAATTGATACCCTTAATGTGCTGACGAAAAGATCTTGGTAAACGGCTTGCACTCTATGTGCCTGGTAAGATCATGCTAGACTAAAGCAGCAGTCCCATTGACGAAGCTGGCAAGTACCCTTCGTGCGAAATCGTTGCCAAAACAAAAAGCCGCTTTAAAAGCGCTGTTGGCACTTTGAGGGCGGCTTGGAAATTTTCAGCAAATAAACCCCGCTACTTGGCCTGCTAGTGAGTTGTGCAAGATGTTAGACCATTTTTTTCGCGGTCTAATATAACATCTGTCGCTCAGAATGTCAAGAGGAAATTTGGAAAATTTGTGGCAAATTTGGCAATAGCTCACTTACAGGGCGCAAGTGAGGCAATTTCCTTCCCAAACTGAGTCTGGGAAGGAGGTTGCCCATCCATGAGTAAGGTATTTCCAAATTTGTGCGAGATTTTGCTCCGCATTGATCAAAGCCGGTCTTCGTGAGTTGGTCTCTTTAATTCGACCCTCATGACGAGGTAGCTATCAGCAGCTTCCTACCTCGAAATAGGAACAGGATTTGATAAGAAAAAGTCCTTGACCTGGGAACAATAATTCGCTATGATATGCCAGCATGAGAAAAGCGTACCTGCTTCAGCTTGAAGATATCGAACGCCATGAAAACCTCTTGCCCGCATGAAGGCAGGAAAAATTGCCGGGCGGAGGGACCTCATCGTTGGTGCAGGAAGGAAAACTGAGGATGGGCCATGACAACGAGTTGCTGTATTGTATTGCTGATGGCGTCAATCTCCATAGTCCACGCTCAACAAAATGAATCCAAGATACTCCAATTGCCGGAGCCCTGGCAAAACGCATGGAGCGATCCTCCCGGCGCCGACCGTCCCTTGAAAATTGTTCACGAGCTGGGGGATGAAGCAAAAGCGCGTGATCTGCTGACCTGACTCCACGAGCGCGGCCTGGGCGGAATGGTCACCAATGTTTCCTTTTCGGACTATTTGCGTTCAGAGCAGAGCTGGGTCACTTTGGAATCCGCCGTGAAGACCTGCAAAGAAATGGGCATGGTAGTTTGGATTTATGACGAGCAGGGGTACCCCAGTGCCGCTGCCGGCGGAGAAGTGCTCAAAGCCAAGCCGGACTTGGAAGCGCTGGAGCTGGCGTACGATCCCTCTCAGGCGGAGCCATTTATCGTGCGCCCCGCATTTGAGTACACCCACGCCAGCAACAATTACTAGGCGTGCCGGCGCTATGCGAATATCATCGACCCTCGAGCGGTGGAAAGCTTCATCGAGAAGGCCCGCGTTGCATATTGGAACAGATTGCAGCCGTTTTCTGGTAGTCCTATTCAGGCCTTTTTCACCGATGAGCCGTCGCTCATGGCGCTCAATCGGGGACAAATTCCCGAACCGGCGCGCGGAAAGGTCCCGGTGGTTGACTCGATTGAGGTGAACAAGGCCATGCTTCCGGTGGTTCCTTGGAGCCATGACTTACCACAGCAATACCATGCGAGACACCGTGAGGACCTGATGGCACGGCGTTCCAGTCTGTTTAGCGGCAACTCAAATCAGGATCGGCGAACCCGGCGGCAATTTTGGAGTCTCATTGCCGATTTGGTTGCGGAGCGCTATTTTGGCAGCCTGCAAAGCTGGTGCGGCAAGCATTATGTGGCTTCCTCCGGCCATACATTGTCCGAGGAGTCGTTGATCAGGCACGTCGCTCTGGAAGGCAATGCCCTCCAGGCGCTTATGGCGATGGATATTCGAGGATTGGACCTGCTCTCCTCCGCCCCTGTATCGGTCTTGAATGGCAATTGGCTGACTGCTGCGTTGCCGAGCTCTGCGGCGCAATTCAACGGCCACCGCCGCGTCATGACTGAAGTCAGCGATTTTGTGCAAACCCTCAACGGGAAGCCACCCTCTTCCTTGACGGAAATGCAAGCCACTGCCGCCTGGCAAGCCGCCTGGGGCGTGACGGATTTCACTCTGTATTATGACATTGATAAAAGGTCCCTTGCGAACGTTAGAGCATATGGGGATTTCATCGGGCGGCTAAACGCCCTACTCAAACCCAGCCGATTTGATCGCAGCGTGTTGCTGTATTATCCCATTTATGGCTTGTGGCAAGAATACCTGCCCGTTGTCGCTCCCATCGCCATTGAATCCCAGTCACAGAGGGCGCAGAAAATCGTGGAATCGTTTCAACGTTTGGGCCGGCTATTGCAGGAAAATCAGATTCCCTTTATGTTGGTGGATCACGAGCTATTGTCCGGCGCACGCATGAAAGGATCGGGCAAGTTTCAAATCCGCGCCCAGGAATACTCTGCGCTTTTGCTGCCGGAGCTGGTGGCGCCGCCTCCGGAATTACAGCGACGATTGGACGCCTGGCAAAGCAAAGGCTTTACCATCCTCCGTGACGGCGGCGAAGGGGAGGAACCGAATTCGGTGATATTGAGGAAGCAACTGAAACCTTTGCTGCGGCTTGAGCCGGCATGCGACCACATTGTCGCCGGTACTTTTGTTCGCGAAAACCGTTCCATTGCCCCCTGGTAAACGTCGGTAGGGAGCCTTACGATGGGCTGCTGATCGCCGGAATGGGAAATCGACTCTTGTTACTCGATCCCTCGACGGGAAAATCTTTCGCAGCGCCCGCTCTTGGCAAGGATGGCTTCGCGTTATCGCTAAGATCCCATCAAACTCTGCTTTTGGTTTTTGCGGAACGGTAACTTCGCCGGGGGTAGGTGATCGAAGGTGTAGAACCGTATCGACCGCCGACAACTGCTCGCTTGCTGGAGGAATTCTAAGGCATCGCGCGAACCGGTTTCTACCTGCTCCATCCTGTCCCCGTTTTTGTGCTGGTTGGTCTGAATTCGTCTCGGCAGGTAGGGTATCACGCTTGAAATAGGCCGGCTTGCCTCTGCTCCATCGCGCTAACTGGAACTCTAAACTGAAAAACCCGTTGAGAGTTCGACCCGCGCCACACAACAAAAGTGACCGATCACAGGACACTGTCACATCTGCGCATGCAGGTGTCTCCTTCTGCCATGCAATGAAAAGGAGATTCCTGCATCCACAGGAATGACCGCACCGGAAGAACACTCCGTTGATTGGTTACAACAAAACGGTTGAAAGGTCAGATAAGATTTGGCCTTTTTCGCGTCTTCGGCGGGCATAAGGATTTCCCGTCATTGTGATATGGCTCATTTTAGAAATACAAAAGACAAAAGAAATCCCGGAGTCATGACCATGCATCGTATTCGACTCATCCATTGGAATGCCGCTGAAGCGAAAGAAAAGGCGGCTCAGCTTCGCGCCATGAAGTATCAGGTAGATGGTGAGCCGCCGCAAGGATTGGCTTTTTTGCGTGAGGCTAAAGAGCATCCCTGGGATGCTATAGTCATCGATTTGGGCCGGCTGCCGGCTCAAGGGCGCGACATTGCGCTGGCCATCCGGCAGTACAAGAGCACGCGATTCCTGCCGTTGATATTTGTCGGCGGAGAGAAGGAAAAGGCGGAGCGTGTCAAGACGCATTTGCCGGATGCCGTTTTTTCGCAGTGGGACGAGATTGGCAGGGCGATTGAAAATGCTATTGCACATCCGCCGGCCGCGCCCGTGGTGCCGGCCTCTGTCTTGGCGGGATATTCCGGCACTCCTTTGGTCAAGAAACTCGGCATCAAGGCTGATATGGTAGTCACGTTGCTCAATGCGCCGGCTGACTTTGCCGAGGAGCTGAAAGCATTATCTAAGAACGTGACGTTCATTTCTCAAGTTTTCGACCAATGCCAATTAGTGATTTGGTTCGTGTACTCCGCCAAGGGGCTGGACGAGCAGATTGCACCTATTGTGGCTGCCATGAAGCAGGCAAAGCTGTGGATTGCTTGGCCGAAAAAGGCGTCCGGCGCGCGTGCGGATTTATCTCAACAGCGCGTGCGCCAAGCCGGGCTTGACGCCGGTTTGGTTGACTATAAGGTCTGCGCCATCGATGAATTCTGGTCCGGACTGCTTTTTGCGCACAGAAAGGCGAAATAGCTGCTGATGAGTTGAGTTGTTAGCCAAAAGCTGCGGAGGTTCTGACCCTTCGACAGGTTGAGTTCCACTGACTTCCCACCCTCGTTCTCTTCCTCTGTTGACCTTGGCTTATTTTGCGCCAATGCCTTGTATCATTCCCCAAAACAAAGAGGAATTGCGAATAAATGATCCGGTTTCTTGGTTACTATTCTGCAAAAGATAAAACCGAAAAACCGCGGTCAGGCTTATGATTGGCTATAGATTTACCGAATTTTTTCCGCATCCCCAAAGGGACAATCCTTTCGGCTCGCTGTTGAATCTGTTCATGCAGTTGCTGGTGCACACCTCCGGAGATGTTCAGGAAGCTTTGAGCTGGCTGAGCACCCTGGATCAGGAATACAACATGACCAATGATTCCTATGGGATGGGTGATTTTATCGAGGATTTGAAAAGGGAGGGATACATCCGGGAAGAAGAGGACGGCGAGCTTTTCTACGTGCTCACGGCCAAGTCGGAGCAGTCGATTCGGCGCAGGTCGTTAGAAGAGATTTTCGGCAAGCTGAAAAGGTCGCGGCATGGGAACCACCGAACCTCGCATGCCGGCTTGGGGGATGAGCCGACCACCGACCGCAGAGAATTCGAATTCGGCGATACGCTGGAGCAAATCGCGGCGACAGAATCCATCCGCAACGCACAGATCAATCACGGCATCAAGGATTTTTGGCTGACTGAAGACGATATCGAAGTGGTGGAGCGCGAGTATCACACCTTGACCTCCACGGTGCTCATGATCGACATCTCCCATTCGATGATCCTCTATGGCGAGGACCGAATCACTCCCGCAAAAAAGGTTGCCATGGCCCTAGCCGAGCTGATTACTACCCGCTACCCCAAGGACACTCTGGACATTATCGCTTTTGGTGATGATGCCTGGCGTATCGAGCTGAAAGACATTCCCTATCTAAAAGTCGGGCCTTTCCATACAAACACTGTTGCCGGGCTGGAGCTCGCGTTGGATATTTTGCGCCGGCGGAAAACTCACAACAAGCAGATTTTCATGATCACCGACGGCAAGCCGACCTGTTTGAAAGAGGGCTTGAAATATTACAAGAATAGCTTTGGATTGGACCGAAAGATCGTCAACAAGACTCTGGATCAAGCGGCCAAATGCCGCCGGTTGAAAATACCGGTCACGACTTTTATGGTGGCGCGCGATCCTTACTTGCAGCAGTTCGTACGCGAGTTCACCAAAACAAATCAAGGCCGCGCCTTCTATACTAGCCTCAAGGGGCTGGGCGAATACGTCTTTGAAGATTACATCCGCAATCGGCGCAAGAGAGTGAGATGAGTCGCAACGCCGATTGGCAGAAAACCGGGAGTCAGATGCGCGATGTCATTGATCCGCGCGTGAGCATCGGTCACATTCACCTTAAGGTAGCGGATATTGAGCGCTCGCTCGAATTCTATTGCGGTGTGCTCGGATTCGAGCTGGTTCAGCGAATGGGTGCCTCCGCAGCCTTTATTAGCGCGGGCGGCTATCATCATCACATTGGGCTGAATACCTGGGAGAGTCGGGGCGGAACGCCGCCTCCGCCGGGAACGACCGGCCTATACCATTTTGCGATTCGCTATCCGGATCGCAGAGCGCTCGCCGATGCCTTGCGCCGTCTGCAACGGGCAAACATTTCCCTAGAGGGAGCAAGTGATCACGGCGTAAGTGAGGCGCTGTATCTGCGCGACCCGGACGATAATGGACTGGAGCTTTACTGTGATCGTCCGGAAAAAGAATGGCCCCGCACAGCAGAAGGAAAATTGGCTATGGTCACCGCGCCTCTTGACCTGCAATCGCTGTTAAGAGAGCTTGAATAGGCAGGACAATCATCAATTTTGGCTTATTGATTTTCAATGGTCATCCATCAAAGGTCATGATGCAGCCGCCAAAATGAGTGGAGAAAAGAATACATGTTTTCGAAAGACATCACCCAGATTAGAACATTGGGACAATTAACGTCATCCGGCTATCGCCCGCGCAGCGTCAAAGAAGAGTTGCGAGAGAATCTGATTGCCAAGCTCAAAAACAAAGAGGCTATTTTCCAAGGCATCTTGGGATTTGATCAATCGGTCATCCCGGACATTCAGCGAGCAATTCTTTCCCGGCACAACATCATTTTGCTCGGCCTGCGCGGCCAAGCTAAGACTCGCATCGCCCGCTTGATGGTGGATCTGCTGGATGAGTACGTGCCGGTCGTCGCCGGGTCGGAGCTGAACGACGATCCTTTGCATCCCCTTTCGCGATTTGCCAAGGATACGATTGCGGAAAAGGGCAATGATACGTGCATCGAATGGGTGCATCGTTCCGAGCGGTATACGGAAAAGCTGGCGACGCCGGACGTTTCCGTTGCCGATTTGATCGGCGACGTCGATCCCATCAAAGCGGCTTCTCTCAAACTTCCCTATTCCGATGAACGTGTCATTCATTTTGGCTTGATTCCTCGTTCCCATCGCGGCATATTCGTCATCAACGAGCTGCCTGACTTGCAGGCGCGGATTCAGGTGGCTTTGTTCAACATCCTGCAAGAAAGGGACATCCAAATTCGCGGTTTCAAGCTACGCTTGCCATTGGACATTCAATTTGTCTTTACCGCCAATCCGGAGGACTATACCAATCGCGGCGCAATCGTGACTCCGCTGAAGGACCGCATCGAGAGCCAAATTCTCACGCACTACCCCAAGTCCATCGAGACTGCCAAGCAAATCACCCAGCAGGAAGCTAAAATCGTACCGGCACAAAAAGCTGTGGTCAAGGTGCCGGATTTGGTCTGCACCCTCATCGAGCAAATCGCATTCGAGGCGCGGGCCAGCGAATACATCGACGCCAAGAGCGGCGTGTCTGCCCGACTCTCTATTTCCGCTTACGAAAATTTGATCAGTGCCGCCGAGCGGCGAAGCATCATCAACGATGAGAAAGAAACCACCGTGCGGATTTCCGATTTCGTCGGCGTCATTCCCGCCATTACCGGCAAGGTCGAGTTGGTCTATGAAGGCGAACAAGAAGGCCCGGCCAAAGTGGCCCAATACCTGATGGGAAAAGCGGTACGAACCATGTTCACCCAGTATTTCCCCGACCCGGAAAAATTCAAGCGTCGGCCGGATGAAAGCCCTTACAAAAAAGTCTCCGATTGGTTCAAACGCGGTAATGCGGTGGATTTGTATAGCGACCTGTCTGACAGGAAATACGAAGAGACTTTGATGAACGTCCCCGGCTTGCAGGATTTGATCAAAAAGTACCATCGTGATGTCGAGCGTGACATGAAGCTTCTGCTCATGGAATTTGCGCTGCACGGTCTGGCCGAATATTCTGTACTGAGCAAATATGTGCTCGATATTGGCTTTCAGTTCAAAGATTTGTTGAGCAGCATGTTTACCACCTCCGATGACGATGAGGGCGAGGGTGGGGACGAAAGCGATCTTCTGCGTGCGGACATGTTCCGGTAGGGGTGTTTTTCCAAGAGGTGATACTGCCAATCCTTTTTACCTATTCAATAGGTGCACTTACGAAAAACTGGAAAGGCGGGCGGCTTAGAAATTAGTTGGGTGGCTGGTTGCATCCTGCTGAACGGTGCAAAGATGGACGACACGAAACGCAAACTGCTTAAATTGGTACTGGTCTGCCTGATCTGCATTGGGCTGGTCACTGGGCTGGCCCTGCTCATTCAATCCGTCATCCGATAAACAAACAAGAAGGAGTGAATCAATGAAACTCAACAAGAACATGGGAGCGCTGGACCGCATCATCCGGCTGGTGATTGCCGCCGTGATCGTTGTTCTGTACTTCACTGGCAATCTTTCTGGGCTGGCGGCTATCATCCTGGGTATTCTGGCCGTCATCTTCGTCGTCACTAGCCTCGTTAGCTTTTGCCCATTGTATTTACCGTTCGGGCTTTTCACCCGCAAGCGATAACCACTTAGGGTGGGCAAGACGAAAGCAGATTAGGCGACCTGCGCAGGCTGGCTATGAGTTGCGTCGGTCGCGGTTGCCGTCCAACACCGCGTGCAGCCGACGTTGCTGCCGCGCCGCCCCAGGGAATGTTCGTGTACTTCCAGCGGGTCTGGCCCGCGCAGGACTCTTCGACACCCGCAACGCGACTGACACTGGCCGTTGTGAATGATCGAAATGACGTGGATTGCCGCTGATTGGGTGGAACTCGAATCAAATCGATCAGGCTGCTGGTAGCGTTGAGAATCTACAGAACCAAGCTTTGCAGACCAAGGCCAACGTCGAGAACACCGTACAGAACATGAAAGATTTCGCTGACAGCTTGGAAGATGCCAGCAAGAGCATTCTGGAGATGAGCAAAAGCGGATTATTTCCCATGATCCCGGTGCTGGTGCTGGGCAACTTTGGACTCATCCATTTGGCTTTTGCTCTGACAGGGTTTGCTTTGTTGATAAGATAATTCGAGCCATGCGCTCCGGACCTGTTCGAGGCTGGCTTCAAAGCCTAATGTGACTTGTGATGGCCTTTTCGATCCTTTGGAAAACCTCTCCGCGGGTTTTGAGTCATTGACCATGAAAAATTGATCGTTGGCCATTGAGTATTGGCAAACGATCAATGGCCAATGTTCGATTGTCGACGTTCAATTGAATTTAATTGCGGGAGGTCGCCCTTAGGGACTAAAGAGAACCGAGGAGATGAGCAGCCTTCGGAGGAGTTGAAAAAGCGTGCTGCCGCCGCGATGAAATAAGGATACCGAAGCAATACAAGTAAGACGAAAGCTGGAGAAACAAAAGATGAAAATCGGAATCTTAGGAACCGGCATGGTCGGACAAGCTATAGGAACCAAGCTGGTTCAATTGGGTCACCAAGTCAGTTTAGGTTCTCGTTCAGCCAATAATGAAAAAGCGACCGAATGGGTAAAAGCAAACGGCAAAAACGCCGCGCAAGGTACTTTTGCTGAGGCGGCTGCCTTTGGTCAATTGATATTCAACTGCACGGCCGGAGTTGGCTCCTTGGCGGCCCTGAATCTGGCGGGTGCAGAAAACCTTAATGGCAAGATTCTGATCGATATTGCCAATCCTCTCGATTTTTCCAAGGGGATGCCGCCCACCTTGACCGTGTGCAATACGGATTCTCTGGCCGAACAAATTCAAAGAGCTTTTCCGAAAGTCAAGGTCATCAAAACCTTGAACACGGTGAATTGCAACATCATGGTGAATCCTTCTCTGCTGAAGGATGATCATGTCGTCTTTATGAGCGGCAACGATCCGGAGGCAAAGCTAAGAGTCGTCTCTATTCTTAAGGAATGGTTTGGCTGGAAGTCAGTTGTCGATTTGGGTGACATCACCACCGCGAGGGGAACCGAGATGCTTCTTCCCATTTGGGTTAGGCTTTGGGGCGTGCTGCAGACACCCAATTTCAATTTTAAGATTGTCAGGTGACCCGTTGAGATGGCAATTTGTTCCTGCCTTATGAAACCATAAAAGGCATGAAAACGGCGAGGAGGCTTCGGATCGAGAGATTTTCCTCTACCAATCTCTGCATGAGATTCGGCCAACTTGCCTTGAAAGTCTGTTTGATAGAATGTCAACCAAGTTTCCCCCTCAAACTGAGGCTGCGACATGGGTGAAGGGACATATCGGCCCAAGACGCTGACCACAGGCTGCGTTCGAGCTATTCTTGCAGGGGGCAAAAACCAATTGCGTCAAGCTGTGGAGCCGCAGCCGCCTGACGGTGCAATCGTGAAAGGGGTCGACGAAGATCTCCGCCTCATCTGGCTTTATGACGGGCGAACTTTTGGCAGCCATCCCTGTCCGATGGGAAAGGCCGGGGACCTGCTGTGGGTCAGAGAGCCGTGGATGACTTCCGTCGACCTGGATACCATTACAGAACCAGAGTCCGCCCGCGCGTACGTTCGCTATCAAGCCGATGGTTTTTTGAACGGCTTTACCATTGAAGAAGAGCAGCACAGATTTGCTTGGCGCTCTCCACGAGAAATGCCCCGCTGGGCATCACGGCTCACCTTGCAGGTAACGAACGTCCGCGTGGAGCACATTCAAGAAATCAGTTCTGAGGACCTCATTGCCGAAGGCGGGATGTGGCGCAACGCTTGGAGGGAATTGACCCTGGAGGAAGATCGCGCCGGGTTTGCACGATGGTGGACCGAGGTTAACGTTAAGCCGGAAAACCATTGGGAGCGCAATCCTTGGGTTTGGGTGATCCGCTTCCGGCGCCTGTTGGGAGGATAACCCACCTGACCTCCTCTGCCGCAATGATGATTGCCGGCTCAAAGCGGAACGTCACCTGAAGCTGACTTGGCCCTATGAGCGACAGCCGCCGTCAGGCTGCTTACGTCCTTGCCTGAGAATTCATTCTCAAGCTCCGCGGTTCGGACGTTCTTGTCACGGTATTCGAATTTTCTCTCCTTGCACTCTCCCTTCTGATCATCATTATCTCGACAATTCCCCCTTTGATCCCAATCAAGCCAACAATTACAAAGACGGTGAGAAAACAATTGCGACAAAGAGAAATGCTTCTTACCTTTTGATGTAGAGATAATCTACCAACTTCATTCCCCGTACAGATCGAAAGGAGAGAGGATGAGTAACCAAAGCCGCTTCGAGATGAGCCGTCGGGCCTTCTTAGGCTCGTGTTTGACGGCCGGTGCTTCCGCCTTAGCCGGAATCGGTACTGCGCAGAAGCAGTCGCCGGCTGGCCCGGCAAATTCACCTCGCCATCGTAACGTGCTCCTGCTCATTTCTGATGACCAGGGTTTGGATCAATTAGGCTGCTTTGGCAATGCGACGATCAAGACCCCCCATTTGGATGCGTTGGCCGCTGCGGGAGTACGGTTTACCAATGCTTTCACCGCCGCAGCTTCCTGCAGCCCCAGCCGGGCTACGATTCTGACCGGACTGTTCCCTCACCAAAGCGGGCAATACGGACTTCAACATGCCCGGCATCATTTCAGCCTGTTTGACTGGGTGCAAACCTTACCCTCTCTGCTAAAGAAGAACGGGTATCGAACGGGACTCGTCGGCAAGCTGCACGTGGGTCCTGCCGAGCAGGTTCCTTTCGACGTGATGGTTACGGGAAATGAGATTATGGGAGGGCGTGATGTCCAAACGATGGCGGTAAAAGCCGGGGAGTTTTTCCGGCAGGATGCGACCGCACCCTTCTTCTTGCTGATCGGCTACACCGATCCGCATCGAATTCGGGACGGGTTTGGCAATGATAAAGAATATCCGGGACTTTTGCCCGCCACTTATCATGCGGAGGAAATCATGCTGCCTCCGTTTTTGCCGGATTTCCCGGAAGCGCGGGCGGAGCTTGCCGACATGTACCAAGCCGTCACCCGAATGGACGCCGGCGTCGGCCTGGTTTTGGAACAGCTTCGGCTCTCCGGCCGCTTCGATGAGACCCTGATCATTTTTGTGAGTGACAACGGTATACCCTTCCCGGGCGCCAAAACCACTTTGTACGATGCCGGAGTTCACCTGCCCATGATTGTTCGGGACCCTCATTCAGGAACTCCGGGAAGCGAAAACGCTGCTTTGGTAAGCTTTGTCGACATCGTACCGACCATTCTCGCCTGGACCAGCAGCGCCGCTCCCAATTACGAACTGCCGGGCCGATCTTTTTTGCCGGATGCAAACGGCAAGGGACCATTGCCCTCAGATGCTGTCTATCTTTCACACACTTTCCACGAAGTGACCATGTACTATCCCATGCGTGGCGTGCGCACCCGGCAGTACAAATACATCACCAATTTGTTCCCCGAGTTGGAGTTTCCTTTTAGCACCGATCTCTTCGCTTCCAAGACTTGGCAGGCGGTCTTGCAGCGCAAGC
Source organism: Caldithrix sp. (assembly GCA_020722685.1). Next base: position 18,447 of record DYKH01000044.1, read on the forward strand.
CACAAAAGATGGGTCAGCGCAAAATTCACGACTATCTGCACCGCCCGCCTGAGGAGTTGTACGATTTGGCGAAAGATGCCAATGAGATAAGAAATCTTGCGCGAGAATCCCGCTACCAGAATGTACTCCAAGAATTGCGGAGCAACCTTCACACTCTGCGGGAAAAGACCAACGATCCCTGGCTGGTGTGGGAAAAGTATCGGGTGAATCGTCAGTGGGAGGGTAGGTGAGTACCGGACGAGGCAGTGACAGGCCATTCCCGATTGGCCATGCTCTGAGTACCTATGAGAGCCGTTAGAAGAGTCCCGGCAATCATCGCCATTTCCCTGTTGCTCTTAGCCATCGGCGCGTTCGTCTACCGCGTGTCCACCGTCGAGCCTTTGACGGAGCGCCCCTTTCCACTAGCGAGGCGGCCTTTTAACATTGCCCATCGCGGCGGAGCGGGCGTTTGGCCGGAAAACACTCTTTACGCATTTCGCCATGCGTACGAGCTGGGCGTGGATGTCTTGGAACTGGACGTGCATTCTACCGCAGATGGCCAAATCGTGGTCATCCATGATGACTCGGTCGATCGCACCAGCAATGGTAGCGGGAAGGTGGAAGACATGACGCTGGCAGATCTGCGCAAATTGGACTTTTCTACCAAATTTCTGCCTGCGGCCAACCGGGCATCCGTGCAAAACGGAAGAGTCGGCATTCTCACCTTGCAGGAAGTTTTTGCTCAGTTCCCAGACTGCTACATCAACATCGAAATTAAAACCGACTCCCCGCAATTTGCTTCGCGTGTTATCGATTTGATTAACTGGAGCGGTATGATTGATAGAGTGCTGCTCAATAGCTTTCATCCGCGTATTGCCAAAATAATCGAACAGCAAGCTGAGGGCATCGCCAAAGGCGCATCTAAAGCGGAGATACGCCAAATGGTCATCCTAAGCCGCTTGGGACTCGCCAAGCTGCATCGCCCGGCGGCCAACGCTTATCAAGTGCCGGTAAGCCGAAATGGTGTGGAAATCGTGACGCCCGCTTTTGTACGCGCTGCTCATGACTTGGGTCAGGAGGTACACGTGTGGACCATTGATGATTCCACCGAAATGCGCCGTCTGCTCAAGATGGGTGTAGATGGGATCATGACGGATCGACCGGATATTTTGGCAGAGGTATTGAAGGAATTTAAGAGATAGGACGGCCTTTGTCTTCGACTGGTGAGAGACAATTTGTCGATAGGATAATCAGCCCGGCGCTGAGAAGATTCCTTTCTTACGTCAAACCTTATCGGTCCTTGATCATTGCTGCGACGGTTTGCGGCTTGCTCAAGTACAACCTGCCGCTGGTTTTCCCCTGGGTTCTGAAAGATTTGATCGATCACCTGCTGACTCCCGCCGCCTACGAGTCCGCCAAGCTGCATTACACCATGCTGGGGCTGATCGCCCTGTATTTGTTTTGGGCGGGCGCGACCTACTTGCGTTCCTACTTTGCCGACCAGGCGGGCCAGCGTTTGATCTTTGATTTGCGCCATGAGCTGTACATGCACCTACAGCGCATGTCGCTCAGCTTTTACGAAAAGCGGCAGGTCGGCTCCGTCGCTTCCCGCCTGCTTGGGGACATTGCAGTGGCGCAAAATTTTGTTGGCGCCGCCTTTACCAATACCATCATGGACGCCAGTGCACTTTTTCTGATCGCCTTTTTGCTTTTCCGCATGAATAGGCAACTGGCGCTCATCTCCATTTCTATTTTCCCCTTTTACGTCGTCATCAACAAATTCTTCAAAAAACGCATCCGCAGCACCAGCAAGCTGGCCCAGCAAAAGATGGAAGAGATTTCCGGCAACGTGCACGAAAAGCTGAGCGGCATCAGCATCATTCAATCCTACACCCGCGAAAAGGCCGAGGAGCGGCTGTTCTTCCAGGACAACCGGGAATACCTCTCCTATCAACTGGAGAAAATCAAGCAGAATGCTGCGGCTGCTGCCTTGGTCGGCCTTTTGACTTCTGTCGCTCCGGTACTGGTGATCTGGTTCGGCGCACTGCAGGTCATCCATGGCCGGTTGACGGTGGGTCAGCTCACCGCTTTCTATGCCTATCTGGGGATGTTCTATGGGCCGCTCAATCGACTGACGGAGCTCAATATCCTGTTGGCAAACTCGCAGGCGGCAATTGATCGAATTTTCGAGGTCTTTAACACCTCACCGGAAATCGTCGACCGCCCGCAAGCCAAAGACCTAACTCCCATACGGGGAGAGATTGAATTCGTCGGCACTTGTTTTGCCTATGAGGCCGGCAAGAACGTCTTGCAGGACATTAACGTGCGTATACCGGCGGGAAGCATCGCAGCCTTGGTGGGCCCCAGCGGCGCCGGCAAGTCCACCTTTGTCAAGCTCATTCCGAGATTCTATGACGTGTCCGCAGGGCAGGTGACCATCGACGGCCAGGACGTTCGCGATTTTACCCTCCAGCATCTGCGCCGGCACATCGCCACCGTTCCGCAGGAACCAATTCTGTTCTCAGGAACGATAGCGGAAAACATCCTCTTTGGCAATCGGGATGCAGATGAGGCACAGGTGCGCGCTTCTGCTTTGGCCGCCAATGCCGATGAGTTTATCAGCAAATTGAGAGACGGTTATGAGACGGAAATCGGCGAGGGCGGCGTCAAGCTTTCCGGCGGGCAGAGGCAGCGCATCGCCTTAGCGCGCGCGTTTTTGAAGGATGCGCCCATCCTGATCTTGGACGAAGCCACCTCGTCCCTCGATTCCCAATCCGAAAACCTCATCCAGCAAGCGTTGAAGCGATTGATGCAAGGGAGAACCACGGTGATCATCGCCCACCGGCTTTCCACCATTCAGGCAGCGGACATGATCGTGGTTTTTGACGCCGGACGAATTGTGGAGATTGGTAAGCATCAGGAACTGCTGCATCGGTCCAGCGGATTATATCGCCGGCTATATGAGGAGCAGTTTCAGAAGATGTTGGCAGAGTCATCGAATTGAATCCCCGCGCCTTTTAGAAAGATTGAGGTTTTGTTCGTCCATAGGTAACCGTTTACTCAATGGCACTCCCACTCCCACTCCCAATCCTAATCCCAATCCTAATCTTACTCGTACTCGTACTCGTACTCGCTCTTGCTCTTCCTTTATCATGCCAAAGTTGGAAAATGCCCACTAAACGCGCACCCGAGAAGCTTGGAAGCGCAGGGTAAGGACCGTCCTTGCGCCCGTCTGGGAAGAGATCGTGATAGCGCCCCGGTGCAGCCGTATGATCTACCGGCAAATGCTCAGTCCGACGCCGCTACCTTTTTTGTCCGTGGTGAAAAAGGGGACAAAGATCGTTCATTCACAGAACACAAGGCGCATAGGGCATGGGCATGGAGCATAGCGCATAGCGAGAAGCGAGTTAGAGCCGTAATCCTCTCCGCTGTTCGCTTTGCTCTACGCTCTATGCGCTATGCCCTATGCGCCATGCGCTCCGCTCTACGCTGAGTTACAAGTCGTCGCCAAATCAACCTACGGTGAAAGTGCTCTCAGGAAGACATCAGACGGAATGCATAGGACGTTGTTGATCAGAAGTTTTTCTTTTCCCCGGTAAAGCGGAGCGACTTGGCTATCCGGGTAGTCCTTGCGGAATTCGGTCAGGAAGCGCAGATATTCCGGACGAATGCGGTTGGTGTTTTTCACTTCCGTGGCATGGATGCCGTCTTTGCCGTAGAGAAAAGTCAACTTTGAGTCTGCCATACGTTGGGATGATGATGCCTAACTAAGTTGTTTTGCTGATTCTTCGATGGACGATTGAGAAAGACTGCGGGAAAGTCACCCAAGGAATTTTGGAAGGCCAAGTTCCATTTTGCTACCCTTTTTGGAATTGCCGATTCCAAAATGAGGATTGGCAATGCTTTTGTTAAGCCAATTCTTGATAAAATGTTTGTAGCCCATCACGGGGTGTCCTGCCAGTGCTGTCATTCTTTAGGATGCAGGAATCTCCTTGCCATTACACGGCAGAAGAAGACCACTGCATGCGCAGGGGTGACCGCATCCTGTGATCGGATTTTTCTCTTTGGAAAAACCATTTTGTCTTCTTGGAAGAATTCATTAATATTGCCACGCTGTGTGTCGAGTCTACGATCGCGAACAGGGGGACGGTCTCTGAAAGGAACAACTGTGATGCCACTTTGCAAACTCGTCGTCGATGGGCACGTTCACATCTATCCGAAATTTGACCTTGCCTTGGCGATTAACAAAGGTCTGCAAAACATGAATCGAATGTCGGAACCGCGACAGGATGGTCCCGAGACCGTGAAAATTTGGCTGCTTGCAGAGAGGCATGATTGTGATTTCTTTCGGCAGGCCGAGAATTTTTCCGTACTTCTCGCCAACAAGAAAATGGTCATCGAATGTGGTGCTGACGGCGAATCGTTATTGGTTCGTAAGCCCGGTGACAACGATCCTATGTTGTTCATATTGCCCGGCAGACAAGTCCTCAGCTCGGATGGCTTGGAGATTTGTGCTCTGCTTACGAAGGGCATCCTTGCCAATCGACAGTATCGAGCAGAGGATCTCACAGAAAGCGTGCTGGAAAGTGGTGGCGTACCCGCATTGAACTGGGCGCCGGGCAAATGGTTTTTTTCGCGCGGCAAGATTGTCAGAAAATTGTTGGAAAAGGGTGGGAGGAACACGATGCTCATCGGCGATACCTCCATGCGGCCTACTTTTTGGCCGATGCCGCGCTTGATGCAGAAGGCAAAGGAAGCGGGGCACAAAATTATTGCCGGCTCCGATCCATTGCCGTTTCCCGGCGAAGAAAGCAATATCGGAACCTACGGATTTTGGTTGAAGGGGATGTTCGATCCGGCAAAACCGGCCGCGTCGGTACGGGCGTTGTTGCTGGACGCTAACACCGAAATCGTGCTGCGCGGTCGAAGAAGCGGTCCTTTTAGTTTTGTTAAGAGGCAAAGCAGAATTATGTTCGAGAAAAAAACCAGATCGCAATAGAGTAATGAACAAAAATCTTCCCAGACTCGGCTAAACTAAGAGGAATGCCTCATGCATCTAAAGCTCATCGCCTGCGAAGTGCTGTTGCGCGAGATTTGCCATTGCGTGGCTCAGTCGCCTCATGTAATCGATCTTGATTTTACGGAAAAAGGTGATCATGATCGAAGCGACTACCTGCGCGGATTCATCCAATCAAAAATTGACGCCGCTGAACAGAGTGGCCGGAAGTACGACGCCATCTTATTAGGCTATGGGCTATGCGGCAATTCGACAGCGGATATATTTGCCCGGGAAACGTCTGTTGTCCTTCCCAGGGCGCATGATTGCTGCACACTTTTCCTGGGCTCAAAACTACGCTTCAAGGAGTATTTCGCCGGTAATCCCAGCATGCCCTTCACCTCGACCGGTTATATGGAACGCGGTGACTCCTATTTGCGGGAGTCCAGCATCCAAGGTCTGCCGGGATGTGACAAAAGCTTGGACGAATAGGTCCGACTCTATGGCGAAGAAAATGCCCGCTACATTTTCGAGACTCTCGATCTCGGCAAAAGCGACAAACACTTTGGCAAGGTTTGTTTCATCACCTCACCGCAAATACCGCAGTTGGGGCACGCGGACCAGTGTAAAGCAAAAGCATCATCGGAGGGCAAAGAATATGTGGAGATTCCCGGCGATCTGGATTTGGTGAAGCGGCTGGTTTTTGGTGAATGGAATGCCGAGGATTTTCTGATTGTGCGTCCCCACCAGAAGGTTAAGGGAGTTTATGACTGGGATGAGATAATGCGGGCGGAAGATGTCTGACGGTTTGTTTTGAAAGTTGTCGAGGCGGGAGTCGAGCAGGAGCAGGAGCAGGGGCAGGAGCAGGAGCAGGAGCAGTAGCAGTAGCAGGAGCAGGAGCAGAAGCAGGAGCAGAAGCAGGGCGCAGGAGCGGGAAAACGGGCAAGGAACGTGCTAAGCTTGATAGCGGTACTGGGCCGATAGTTTATCATTTCACAGCAATAGGTCACCGTGAGTAAGAATTCCGCATTTTACAGCAACACGCGGGCAAAAAGGTTTTCGCTTTCCATTCAGCGTGAGGCATAGATATTGCAAACGGTACGACGATTTCGTGCATTCGTGCGTAATCGGCGCGGGAATTGTTGTCTTTTCTGTGGCACGTGATGGGCAGAGTGTGTAGCCGCAGGGACAACCGGGGAGTGTGCGCCTTCCCGATCCCAGCAGTAGGGAAAGCGCGGAAAAGCTAAGGAAAAAACGGTTGTACGGAGCGTAGTTCGGGAGGTGTAGATGCGGGTTAATGGGAATGTTTTGGTCGTAGAAGACGATCCGGTGATCAGGCAGTTTCTGGAAACCGCCATTCAGAAAAGAGCTTGCAACATCACCAGCGTTGCCGATGGGCGTTCTGCTCTCAAAGCCATAGAGGAAAAAGAATACGATCTGGTCTTTGCCGATCTCAAGATCCCTGAAGTAAGCGGGATGAAGGTGCTTGAGTACGCCAAGAGAACCAGACCGGACACCAGCGTTGTCATCAGCACAGCCTATGGGTCTATAGAAAACGCGGTGGAAGCCATGCGCAAAGGGGCCTTTGACTATTTGACAAAACCATTTTCCATCCAAGATGTATTTGATGTCATAGATCGAGTTCTTCAAGACCGCGGCGGCGAAGTAGTCTATCCGCCCCCAGTCCCGGCGCCGGGAAGCGCTGGTCTCTTGGGAGAATCCGATGCCATACGAAGCATTAGAGAGCGGATCAATAGAATTGCTCCGACTCGGACGACGGTGTTAATCGAGGGACAGACCGGCGTAGGGAAAGAGGTGGTGGCCGACGCTGTGCATCAGGCAAGCGATAGACGCGACAAGCCGTTCATCAAAGTGAACTGTGCGGCTTTGCCGGACGCTTTGATTGAAAGCGAATTATTCGGCTACGAAAAGGGTGCCTTTACTGGGGCCTATATGCGCAATCGGGGACGTTTCGAGTTAGCCGATCACGGCACCATTCTGCTGGACGAAATAGGGGAGCTGCCGCTGTCCATGCAAGCCAAGCTGCTGCGCGTCGTGCAATATAATAGGTTTGAGCGCTTGGGTAGCGGTAAGTCGGTAGGTGTGGACGTTCGGATCATTGCTACCACCAATCGCAACTTGAGGCAGGAGGTCAAGGCCGGACGATTCCGCGCGGACCTGTACTACCGGCTTAACGTCGTTCCCATTGTTGTGCCTCCACTGCGGGCGCGCAAAGAAGACATTCCGTTACTGGCCAACCATTTCGTCGCATTGTTTGCCAAGGAGAACAGGATTTTTAAGCGCCTCTCGACCAAAGCCATGGAGCGGTTGTGTCAATATGATTGGCCGGGAAACGTGCGCGAGCTGCAGAACGTCATCGAGAAGGCTATGCTCACCGCCAATGGAAATGTCATTCAAGCGGAGGACTTGGAGCTTGGCGAGGATCATAACGACCTTTTGGAGTACTTTATTGATAACCAAGAGAATGTCACCATTTACGAAGCAGAAAAGGAGCTCATCCTAAAGACGCTGAAGAAGAACGGCAACAACAAGACCAAGGCCGCCGAGGCGCTTGGTATCACCCCCAAGACATTGCGCAATAAGCTTGCCGAGTACGGGATGCAATCGGCCGACAGCGTCTCATGAAATAGAACGATGCTTCTTAATTTCATCCGAGGAAAGTTGCCTGCGGGTAAAAGCAGTCCTTTGAGACTAGAAGACAAGCAAAGGAAGCTGATCGATTCGAGCTTGCATTCGCGGATGAGAGATTCAGTCCGCTTATTATCCGGAAGTTTACCAAGAACCATCGATTCCGTTTGGCCCAGCCCTGAGCGACAATGAAAAGTTCTCCCGCAGACAGGTTGCTCTGCAAACAATGACCACGGAAATAGTCAAAACCTGAAAGGTCCCCCTCAACGACCAAACAGAACCAAGGATGCGCCGTTTTTGCTACTGGCAATCTCCACAGGTTTCAGGCATTTCCACTGCTATCGAGCGGCCTGGCGGTCAGGGAAATTCCTGCGAAACGAGGTGCTTGAACCATGTTTGCTTTGCCGCAATTATTGGGTAAACCATGGAACAAGCCACTTGCTGCGGATTTTTGAAAAGCATTTGACGATATAAGCTGTCGAAGGGCGTTGCAAAGGATGGCAATAACAGTTGAAACGAAGGACAACATCGCTCTATCCGTCAAAGGTCTGAGCAAGTATTATCCTGCCAATGAAGCTTTCTCACTGCGAAGATCACGAATTGCCGCGGTCGATAACGTCAGTTTCTCCATAAGAACTCATGAGACGTTTGCCTTAGTAGGCTCGTCGGGCGCCGGCAAGTCTACCATCGGGCGAATCGTCTTGGGCTTGGTCGAAGCCGACTCCGGCTCGATTTCCTTCTTTGGCCAACCGGTTGACCTTATTCTTAAAAAGAATCCAGCATGGTTCCGTCAGCGCTGCCAGGCAATTTTTCAGGATGCCAAGGCGGCCCTGAGCCCGCGAATGAAGGTGGGTGAATTGATGCGAGAGTCTTTGCTGCTCGACAAAGCGATGAGTCCGGCAGCCAGGCAAAATAGTATCAATGAATGCTTCGCCCAGGTTGGACTGCGGGAGGAGCATCTGGATCGCTACCCCCACCAGCTTAGTGGTGGAGAGGCGCAACGGGTGTGCATTGCACGCGCAATCATTCGCAAACCTCTTTTTATTGTCTGCGACGAGCCTACCTCGAATCTCGACCTGGCAACAGAGTGGGAAATCATCGAGCTGCTCAGAAAGTTGAAGATGGAGACAAACCTCACCCTGTTGTTTATTACCCATAACCTTTCGGTCGTCCATCGCTTGGCAGATACGGTTGCCACCATGGATCGAGGCAAATTGCTTGGGGTGATGTCCGCGGACGATTTTGCCAACAAATCCCATTACCAGAGCAATCCGTCCCGGAAGAAGAGGGCAGCCGGCGATTTGTCATCTGTGTACCTGTATGATAATTGAGAATGTACAAACTTCACAGGAACCCACGGTGCGGGATCATCCGATTGTCAATGGCCGCTATCACCTTGTACGCGAGCTGGGGCGAGGCGGCATGGGAAAGGTCTATCTTGTCGAAGATCAAATCCGCAACCGCCAAAAGGTCGTTCTTAAGGTCCTTCTCTCCGTCGTTGACGCTCCTGAGATTGACGCGCTGAAACGCGAATTTGCTACCTTGGCAAAGCTGCGCCATCCCAACCTGGTGCAGGTCTTCGATCTCGGCAAGCTGAGTGATTCGACCGGCTATTTCTACACCATGGAGTTTGTCGACGGACTGCCCTTTTTGACGGCCGTCCGCGATCTTTCCGTTCAAGAACTAACTGCTCTATTTGCACAAATATTACGTGCGCTGGATTATGTTCACGCCTCGGGAATTTTCCATGGCGATCTCAAAAGTGAGAATATTCTAGTCACCGGCGACGGCAAGGGTTCCAAGACCATCAAGTTGGTGGATTTCGGATTGGCTGCCGGACGTCACAGGGGCGAGGAAACACAAGTAGGGGGAACTCTGGAATACTCTGCTCCCGAGTTGTTTCGCGGCGCCCCGCTTTCCGTCCAAACGGATTTGTATGCTGTGGGCATATTGATGTACTGGGCGATCACCGGTCGTCCGCCCTTTTCCGGCTCGCCCGAAGAAATCAAGCAGGGCCATCTTGCGTCTCATCCGCCGGGATTGTCCGGCGCGGATGCGGCAGTGCCGGAATACATAGCCGCCATTTTGCGGCGAATGCTGGCCAAAGACCCCGTGGAACGATACGCCTCGGCAGAAGAGGTGCTGACGGCCTTGCGAGAGGGCGAAACCCATACCGCAAACGACAGCGAGTACATTGCCGCGAGAATCTGGGACGCGTTTTTTCAAATCAAGTCGGAGCAGATCGCCGCTTTGGTCGAAACACTGTCCCTTCCTGCGGCCAGGGAGGGCATGAAAGCCAAGGCAGCTTCGCCGAACATGGTGGTCATCTCCGGCAATGAGGGGTGCGGTCATGCTTTGATACTTGACCGGATAAAGCATCATTTACAGATGCGGGACGTTCGCATAATCGAAGCATGGTGCAACACCGGTTTCACCGTCCCATTTCAACCGATTACGGACGCTTTTAAGGGCCATCTCTTGCTCCCCGGCAGCATCGATGATGATGACACGGATTTCAGTCTCAGCAGCCCCGGGCAGACTGCAAGCGACTCCGGCAACAAAGAAAGCAAAGTGAAAGACCCCGAGTTGTGGCGCTACCAGTTCATGGAGGCATTCACAAACCGTGTTGCGGCTGCCAGCCGGAAGGAGCCCTTTGTGTTGATCGTTCATAACCTCGAACAGGCCGATGAAGGAACGATCGCTCTTGTCCATTACCTGGCGCGCGCGCTTGAACACCATGACTGTTCGATTTGTGTCAGCATAACTTTTGACAGGCTCTCCGCGGAGGCTGCGACCATCATTCGACGACAACAGGAGTCGGTCAGGGACGTGATGGAGCAAGTCATTCAACCGCTTTCGGACGGAGAGATGCCAGATCTGTTGCAAAAAGCTTTCGACCAGGCGTCATTTCCCAACGGCTTTTGTCACGAGCTGATGGAAAAGAGCGGCGGAATCCCACTTATCATTGCAGATATTTTAGCCGAGCTAAATATTCGCGGCGTCTTTCACCGATTTGGCTCGGAATGGACGGTCAGCGACAACTACGATCTTGCCAATGTCGTCCGTGACGGTATCCGCAATTTGTACGAAAAGCTGTTTCAGAATCTTTCCGCGGCCGAGCAAGAGGTTGCCCAGCACATCGCCGTGTTCGGTGCCGCTGTCGAGCATGCAATTTTGGCGGATTGGCTTGGCCGGGAGGACCTTGATCTTGAACAGATTCTCGCCGACCTGATCCACAAACGCGTACTGACGACGCGAACAATCGGCAAACAAGTCCTTTACAGTTTTCTATCCGATAGTCTTAGAGAGGCCGTGTATGCGCGCCTCCCTGAATCGGAGTGTCGTCGTTATCACCAGTCGATTGTTCAATTGCTGCAAAGAAAGACTTATCCCGGCCTTTCCGTGGAGTTGCAGGCCCACCATTATCTCAAAGCGGGGTGTCAGAGCAAAGCCCCCGTCATAGCCGCTCAGGCTTTTAATTGGCTGAAACGAGCCTATGCGAATCGCAAAGCGCTGAACCTTGCCAGATTAGCCTTAGAAGCTTGCGATTCGAGCAACGTGCGCTTTCGCCGCGCCTTTTTGCGGCGAGCGGCAGAAATGGAAGAAATTCTCGGCGAAACAGAATCTGCCCTTGACCATTTTAACCGTGTGCTGTTTTTATATTACAGACCAGTCGGCAAGGCGGCCATCTTGCGCCGCATCGCCTCGCTTTATCAAAAGATGGGCAAGATCGAAGCGGCCAGAGGCGCATTGAAGCAAGCCAATGAGAGTCTGACCATGAATGCCAAAGTGGAAAAGGCTCTCCTGTTGCGAGAGCTTTCCTGGTTGGAAATCGTAGGAGGTAAACCCGTGGAGGCGCTGGCGCTCTCTCGGAAGTCGCTCGAGAATCTCAATGGGTCTACTGCCAGCCGTCCGCTGGCGCTGGCGCTCAATACGCTTGCGTTGGCCAGCTTTTATGTGGGCAAAACGAATGACGCCATCGAATACATGGTGCAGAGTGCCAGCGCGCGGCGGGCGATAGGGGATGAAAGAGGAGAGGCAGGCATACTCAACAATCTGGGGGTACTGCACAACATCGCTGGAAGCAGCCAGCGTGCCTTGGACGATTGGCAAAAGAGTCTGGAGATGCGCGAGCGCATTGGTGATTTACTGGGACTGGGTGAAACCCTCAACAACATGGGCATCTTGCTCATGGAAAAGGGACAATACGTTCGTTCCATGAATTGCTATCGTAGGAGCAAAGAGCTTTATCAACGCGTTGGCGATATCAATGGATTGTTGCTGGTGCACTGCAATTTGGGCGAGTTGGCCTATATGCGTGAAGATTTCTCCTCGGCCTTGCAGGCGCTGGATGAAGGGTTGCTATATGCCGAAAGAGTGCAGACGCATCGCGACGAAGCAGAGCTGCTCTATCAAAAGGCAAGAGTTTTCCTCACCTTGAATCAGGGGCTGCGCGCCGCTCAGTGCCTTGATCGTTGCCTGAATCTGGCAAATTCTTATAGCAAGAAAAGCAGATTGGGAGCATATCTGGTTCTCAAGAGCCGGGAAAGGCATCTTGCCGGAGATCTAGGGGCTAGCGAGTTCTTGGCGCAGGCCGAGGAAATCAGCCAGATGGAACAAGAGCAGATATTGCAGATCGAGATCAAAATGGAGCGCTTGAGCCAACTGCTCGATAGAAACCAAACCGATACTCTCCAAGATGACCTGGCATATCTGGTACAGGAATTGGAAAGGAGCAATTATCGCCGCTATCAAGTGCAAATTTGGCTGCTGCAGGCCAGGGCGCTAATGAACCGGAACGGCGACGCGGCCACCATACTCGGCATTCTCAACAAGGCGGAGAGTCTGGCAGAATCCATGACGCTGCTGCTGCAGGTTAAGAGCATCAACCTGCTCAAGGGAAGGCTTTATCGATTGTCCGGACGGCTTGCGGATGCGTTCAATTGTTATCGTAAGGCGTACAAGGCCCTGAAGGCTATTCTGACTGCTATCCGGGAAGACGAATATAAAAAGTCCTTCTTGGCCGCGCCGGAAAACCAGACCCTTGTAGAGGCCATCAAATCGCTGCAAATGGAGATGCGCAAGTGAGGAGGCCATTCGGACCATCCGCGCGCCCCGCGCACATGCGGCCGGGCTTAACGCCGACTCCAGAAGACTCTTGTAACCGATTTGTGACGCCCGCCCAATTGGGCGTAACAATTCTTTGCCAGTCTCGGAATTTCTTCGGTTTGACAGCCGTCCTAACGTGCGGTAATATATGGCGAGGACGGGATCGAAGGAGGATTCGATCGTGGCATAGCCATTGCATGTTTTCCGAATGAGTGAGACCAATGCGATGCGAGATACGCGCGCATTATCTATTTTTGCGGGGGTCGGTGCAAGTCTGGGCGGACGGAGGCCGACCTCCGCAATAGAGGCCCGTAAATCGCGAGCCATAGGCGACGAAAGCTAATTCCATTACAGGAGGTTGACAACGAGCTTTTGTAACCAATCACAGGGTATCCTGCCGGTGCCGTCATTCCTGCGGATGCAGGAATCTCCTTTCCATTACACGGCAGAAGGAGACTCCTGCATACGCAGGGGCGGCCGCATCCTGTGATCGGTTACGAGCTTTTGCTGTCAAGCTTCTCATAGTTTCGTCGTTGGTAGATTTTATCAGTACCAGATCAGGGGTGTAACTGCTTTTGCGAGCATCAAATGACTCAATAGTCAATATCACCGGATTCAGGGCTTGAGCCCGGCAGATCGGCAGAATAACGCTCCGGTTTCCAGGCTATTATGCCGGATGCCATCGTACAGATCTGCCACAAATTGTGTCGCAAACCCGCACCGCATCCCTAACGGGGATTCGATTAACAGCACTCCGGCAAGCTGCGGATCCCCGTGGGGTGCTTTTTCATCATAGCAAAAATCAAAAGGCAACATTTCAGTACCAATCAGCAGAATGGAAGTTTGCTCTCCCGTGAGGGCGCTTTCAATCAGTAGGGCAATAGGGAGAAGGAGGAAAATAGGATGAGAAAATGGTTACTGTTTGCAGTTGCGATAGCAATGGCCTTCGCCTATTGGGGTTGCGGCAAGATGGGGCAGGTTTTGGAGCCGAACGAATCCGTTTTCAAGGACGGTGATGACGCGGCCGTCATTACCTCCTGGGGTGATTCCAAAGGGCGCTCTCACTGGGATGCAAAAAAGGTCATTTCTTATGAACGCGGCGGCAACCTCGAAGTCGATGGGGTGTTCCAGTTGCAAGTTGCCCCCTATTCCATGAGCACGCGGGAGAACACCAAAATATTCGGTGAGGTCGATGGTGACACCCAAGACGGAAAAATGATACTGCAATTTCACTTCGCGCCCGAAGGCCTTGAATTCAGTCCGGCGGCAGAATTGGTGCTAAATTGGAGCAAACTGGAGATAAGCGGCCATGAATCCTTGAATCTGCTGTATTGGAATCCGCAGACGGGCGACTGGGAAAAGGTTTCCGATTGGAACGATTCTTCCAGATTCTACAAGTGGAACAAGAAGGGGAAGAAAATCAGCTTCCCAATTTATCATTTTTCCATCTATGCTCTTTCGAAAGACTGACCAAACAGTGCTTCCATAGCCGCTTTGGCCATGAAGAATGCGCCTTATCGTGAGCGGACTTTTTGGTGAGGCACGTAGCAGAATCGTCTCTCACTACGCAAGCCATTTCTTGGGCAGTGATATTCAGTACAATTTTGTCGAGTTGCATACTGATTTGATACCGACAGCTTTGAAAAATGCTACAGAGAACTTGAAAATACAATGGCGGACAAAAACACAATCGATCAACTCGCACCCATTCTGGACAATATCCAAGAAATTTGTCATGCGGTCGGTCAAACGGTATTCACTCCGGAAACCTCCGTTATACTGAGTGAGGTGGAACGAGCCACCGCAGCCATGCGTATGGGGCAAGGAGGGTTCGCCTTTCTTCCCGGCGTCGATGTGCGACACCCGGAGTCTTACTTTGAGCTGGCAGTCAGGAGCATCGAGCAAATTCCCAAAATTCAATTCAGTCAAGAGCAGCGCGGCTATCTGAACATCGAATTGGGGAAGGCGTACTTTCTGCTCGGCGACCTTGAGGCAGCCAAGCTGAAACTGAACTCTGCCTTAACCGTCGCGCTGCAGCTTAATTTGACTGATCTTCGAGCTGAGGCCCTCAAGCGTCTGGGAGACGTAGATTTTCGGAGAAACAATTACAGCGAAGCTGAAAAACTGTATAAAGAGAGCCTCGAGCAGTATCAAAAGGCCGAAAACTTGGAGGGGCAAGGAACCATTTATAATGATCTGGGCACCATAGCCTTCTACGCCGGCGATTGGCCGGTCGCTGAAGGCTATTTTAGTCAATCCAGGGAGATCGCCGAGCAATTGGACCACACCAGGCTTCTGGCCAAGGTGAACAACAATTTGGGTGCATCGCATAACGTTCGGGGTCAATACGAAGCCGCGATCTCGTGCTTCGAGGCAGCATTGCCGAAATTCGAACAGATGGGCGACTTTAATGGCGTAGCCGAGGTCTACCACAACATTGGGCTTTGCTACGCCCGGCAAAACAATTGGCTAAAAGCAGGTGAATGCTACGAGCGCTCGACTCATTTTTCCAAACGAGCCCATAACGTATACCTTACTGCCACCACCTTTATGCATCGAGCCGAGTTGTGCATTGAGATTTGCGATTTCAGTGTCGCGCGGCACTATTGCTCTCAGGCGCTGGACATTTTTATCAAGATCGGCAACAAAGAAGGATTGGCGGACGGCTACAAGTTGCTCGCTTCCGTTCATCGCCGTTTTGGCCAGTTTGAGGTGGCGAAGATTTATTTGGGCAAGGCTTTAGGAATTTGTTTAGAGATAAAGAATAGATTGAACGAGGCCGAGACTTTGGCCGAGTACGCGCGTGTTGCCAGAGACCAGGGCGACGAGGAAGATGCGAACAAAAAGTTCGACTTGGCCATTTCCATATTTCAATCCATCGAGGCCAAAGATGCGTGCAAGAAATTGTTAGAGGAAAAAGACCGGTCAAAAGCTCCTTCGATTTTCAGTCGAGATTTGTAATGATTTTCAAATTGTGCTCCGCTGTAAGCTTGTAACTCTGCCTTCGGATGCGGCAGAAAAGAAAGTCAGCTTACCGGCGTGCAATGCAACCCGGCGCAGAGAAAATCGAAGGCGTCGGCCCAGGATTTGGCTTTCGGGGCGCGAAAAATTGCATCTTATCATAGTACGGTACAGGTTAAGTAGGAGGAGGAAGGGATGTTGGAACGGGCAGCAAAGACGAATACGGATGACAGGCAAGGTGGCACCCCCAACGGCGATAATTTATTAGACGTCTTCAAAGATCTTGACCACGACATAGACAGCATGGGTGTTGAGCTCTCAGCGCAAGAGGAGGACAAGAAATTCGGGGATTGGGCATTTGTGACGGAGCTGTTGGAAACGTTTCGCTTGATGAACAGCTCTCTGAATCTCAAATCCGTGCTCGAACACGTCATTGACTCCGCCATTTCGGTTATCCAAGCTGAACGCGGATTGTTGGCCCTGCACAATTCAAAAAGTCAGTTGGAGTTCAAGATTCTTCGGGACTCGGCTCGAAACACATTAGTTGAAAGCGATTTCAAGGTAAGTTGGAGTTTTCTGCATCAGGCAATCGAGACCAAAGAAATCGCTTATGTGGAGGATGCTTTAGCCGATCAAAACTACCTGCCCAGCATGAGCGTGCAACAGTTACAGTTGCGAAGCATCGTCTGCTGTCCGATGCTCATCAAAGGCGAATTGGTTGGAGTCATTTACGCCGACAGCTCCAAGCCTCTCATTGGCCGATCCAAGATCAAGAAACAGCTCTTTCAGCTTTTTGCCGATCAGGCTGCGGTGGCGATTCGCAACGCCCAATTGTATCAGAAAGTCAAGAGCTCTTACGAACAGTTGGAAAAGGCCCATGATCATTTGATCTATACAGAAAAGATGGCATCCCGGGGCAAAATGGCCGCACGAATCGGCCATGAATTGAACAACCTCCTTTCGGGCATCTACGGCAACTTGGAGTTGGCGACCAATTTCCTTCGCGATCGAGAATCTCCTGCCAAAATCGAAGAACGGCTGCGTCGTGTAACCACCATGATTGAAACCATGACGCGGTTCTCTCAAGGACTCATGGCTAATTCACACATGGACACCAAGCTGGTTCGCACCAACTTGAACGCCTTAGCGGACGAATTTCTCGAATTCATAGAACCGGTTTATAAAAAGACCGGAGCGACCTTTAGCAAGGAGTACGACTCTGAGCTGCCCGAAGTGAATGTCGACCGGGGGCAAATCCAGCAAGTGCTCTATAACCTGGTCACCAACGCTATCCAGATCAGAGCTGATACACACATTACCATCAAGACTCGTTATTGTCCGGAAGAGGGGCGGGTGAAAATAAGCGTCAGCGACACCGGGCCGGGCATCGAGAAGGAAAAGCTGAAACAGATTTTTGTGCCGCTGTTTACTGACAAAGCCGAGGGGCATGGCTTTGGCCTCAGTATTTGCAAGGAAATCGCCAAAAAACATGGCGGTTCCATAACGGTTGAGAGCGAGTTGGGGCAGGGATCAGAATTCACCGTTAGTTTGCCGGAGATCAAAAGAGCGCAGGGAGAGCATCTGGTGATAAAGGGAGGTGCTTTGGTCAACGAAAGCAATTAGAGGCAAATCGAAAAAAAGGGGCGAAGTCATGGCTCACTTACAGGGCGCAAGTGAGGCAATCTCCTTTTCAAACTTGGTTTGGGAAGGAGATAGTCCTTACCCGTGAGGGAGGCTTTACCGGGCGAATTCACTTGGCAGATTGCTTTATCAAATCTGCCTTTTTTATTTCGAACACTGGAAAGTCAGGAGCGGAAGGGCTTGAAGGAGACAAACCATTCCCAGGAATCTTGGTAACGATTCCATGCTTTGGCGCAGCCGAAGGAAATGGTGGACTCTATATTGAACCAATGCTTCAGATGAAGGTTAACTTGGGTACCGACGTCCAGCCAGAGGCCTCGCCAATTGCGCTCGATAGCCAAGCTTTGGCTAAACAGAGTTGCATCCACGTGGGTGAGACAGTGATGGCCGAGATAGGCGTTTCCAAACCGAAGGGGAGGGAGTTTGTTCTCGATGCTGATCTTGGCAAAACGATCCGTTACCAAATTGTAGATTTGCACGCCCGGGAAGCGGAACACCTTGCGGTATTGCTCGACCGGCTCGTTTTCGAAAAAACGATTGCCAAAGCCGCCAAAATAGAATTTCCCCTGCGCCAGATGCTTTTCAGTGTACCTGGCCCCCGCAGCAAGACTCAGCATGAATACGTTGTGCGGCCAACCCCAAGTGGAGTATCGCTCCCATTCCAAGTGAAGCCCGCCAACGTGTTGGAATTGCTTTGGATTGACGTGAAAGGTCATCAACGTAGCCGTCCATTTGGTTCCTTCCTCATTGTCCACACTGCCTATGGATCGGCGGAGATCCGCCGACTCCAAAACACTCTGGTAGACAATAAAGTCCGGCCTGGTAAGCTTGGTCATGTTATCGTTGATGGTCTGGGCGTCGAGATAGACTGCCACTTCGTTGACGTGCTTGATCTTGTGCGGAAGGTCATACTTCCAATAGTGGGTGTTGTTCGCCAGAATTTTCTTTTGCATCGTGGTTCGCTTGCGCGAATTGACAAGGTCGTAAAAGTTAGAAGCGTTATTCTGGTACCGGAGCGTCCAGGCTTTTTTGTATTCGTATTTGACATCCAGATGCACTCGCGGCATCAGCCGGTTGCTTGGCCAGGGTGAATAGGCCAGCTCGAATTTGAGATCATGAACCAGAAGCGGATCGGAAAACTGACCGTAATAGCCAAGAGCGATCTGATCCATGAAAGACGTCACGACCGGGATAAGAGCATTGGTTCGCAAATGAGCAAAGCTACGATAGGTTTTCTCTGGGCTAGGTTGGTGGACGTATTCTGCCTCCGGCCTCGTTGTCGGCACCGCCCATTGAGCAAGCTGCGGCTCTTTCGCGATTAACTGCTGTCCCAAGTAGGCGATCGCCGGAAGACGCTCGGCCTGGTTGTTTTCGATGAGGACCGGTGTAAAACCGTCGCTGGAAAATTCAAAAGCAAAGAGCGAGTCCGTGTTGATGCAGATAGGCCGGAACAGGCCGCGGGGAGTGTGGCTGATGGCGCAAATCTGCCTAGTGCTCAAATCGCACCGGTAGATATTGGAAACTCCATTGACGTACGCATTCCAGAACAACACCCTTTCATCCGGGCCCCATGAAGGGTGCTCCGGTGAGCCGCTATCGGCGATAATTTCATAGATCAACTCACCATTCTGTTTGAGTTTGCGCAAATCCACGACAATAATTTTCTGTTCGCCAGAGGATTGGTGCAGCGTTGCTGCGAGCCACCTTCCCGACGGACTGATGGACAAATGCTGCAAAGAATTATCGTATGCGAACTCCGTGATGGGCACGAAACCGGTGTATGGAAAGCGGGAATAAACCAGAGTCGCTTTGCCGGCGGCGTGGCGAATTCCCCACAGTTCTCTGGTTGACGAGCAGGCGGTCAAGTCTCCTAACCGGATGTCCTCGAACAGGCACTTTTTAATTTTCGTCGCCGGGTCCAGCAGCCAGAGATCGCGATGCAAATAGTTGTTGTTGGTGGTGTAGAAAACCAAGCCGGCGTCTGGATCGATGGTGACCGCCGCCACCTGTACCATACGCGGCGTGGGAAGAGTGGCGACCTCGCTGACCTTCTTCGTCCTCAAGTCGATCTCGACAATTGTGGCCAAGCTGTGGGCATTGTGGCTGCCAAACAGAATTCGCTCGCCAGTGGAATTGAGCATCGGCTGAGTGACCCAACCGTAAGCTTTGTCGGAAAGGGGGTTGACGGCTGTGTAAGGAAATGTCGCCAGTTTGGCTAGATTCGCTTTTTGAAATTGGGTTTCCGACTCAGCAAAGTCCCACCAGGCCGAGTCTAAGCTCACCCCAAAGGTATGCCGAAACTTTTCGTCGTACCAGTCAAGGCCGGCGTCCGGGCGGCTTTTGAACCAATCGATGAATGCCTGCGAGCCATACTTGTATGCCAAATGGGCGGAAAAGCGGGCTCCGTATAGATAATATTGCATCTGCAAAAGATAGGAGGTCGCCGCAACCTTTGCGTCCAACTCGTTCAGAGAAGGAAAAGGCCTGTCCTCATAAACCATCGAGCGGAAGAACATCTCGTCGAAATTGCCCTGTAATCTGCCAAAGCCGTGATTCAGCCATGTCTCCATGAACATGGCAATGCTTTCCTGATGCCAGTCAGGACTGAAGCGGTCGAAATTGGTCAACAGGCTAAAGAAAACAGAGAGCGGCTGCTCGCGTTCGGGAGCGACTTTGGAAAACAGGCTGCGGCTGAACGAGTCGCCTGCGTAAACGCCATCGCTGATGATAACGTGAACAAGCTCGTGGGACAGCAGCCATTGAATCCGGTCGTCGAATGGAATATTCTCATAATCCAGCTCAAATGGAGCAATATCCAAGCGAATGAAATTATGCGGCACGCTGGTTGTCCCTGCAGCGCCGAAATCGTGATAGTCGTTGGTGCTGATGATGATTTTTTCCGTGGGGCGATAGTTGAAGATCGGCATCAGAGTGCTAAGGGCGCTCTCTGCGCATTTCAGAATGTGAGGGACCAAATATTCGTGGGACTTCCAGTAGAGAACGGTAAAATGCTCACTATCGCGCTCCAGCCGAGTAGAATTGGCTTGCGCATCAAGGCACATCGATGAGAAAAGGGGGATGACGGCTAACAGGATCAAAATGGATTGACGAGGGGAAAGCTTCATTACAATTCCGCTTGGCTTCCTTGATGTCCGATCACTACCAGACAAGCTGTAACTGACTCGATTTGTTACTACGGTCTTGCGTGGACTGCAATGTGGTGATAAAGAAGGGATCCCTTGCGGGATCCCTTTGTCAACCTCCACACCCACGCGTCTGTCGTGGACTGGTGAAATAGCGATTAGATCAGTTTTTTGTGGCCAAATGATCTACTCTTTCACCTCTCAGAAGAGCATTCCTCCAATCACCTAACAGGTTGCTGAAAGATATTTCAGTCTGAATGAAGGAAATTTCATCGCTGAGTGCTGCAGGCGCGGTGCCTTTACCTTAGAGGCTAATTACATGATCTAAGGCTAAACAGCCGCACTGCAAGGTCCTAATTCACGCAACTACCTTAGTCCTTCGAGAAGGCATAGATGCTGCCCAATTCATGTAACTGAACGGCATTGTCTTTCG
>DYKH01000776.1 GCA_020722685.1 Caldithrix sp.
GGCAAAAATGCCCACATCTAAGGCCGGTATCTACAAAGTCAAATGGCGATTCTCATGCCAACCGACCCACTAGTGATGGATTTTCTTGCGTCGCGAAGTTTGAGAACATCCCACACCTTCGGCAACCATCCCAAAGGACTCTCTTGATATAGTTCTGGCGCTTCTTCTCGCGTCGGTCTCAATTCCCCATTCTCATCCACCCCGCGCGTCAGCAAATCGGACATCAGCCCCTGCTTGATGGACAGATACTTTCGCACCAGCGACTCACTCTGTGCGATGGCTTCATCTACAATGGAGAGGATGTCCGCGATGGCGCGTTGTTCGGGGTAAACGAAATAGGTTATGTCAATGTTGTAAAGCCTATCTCGATTGATTGACGGAACGCCTGTCGCCTCATTCAGGGTTTTAAGATCGTAATGCAGTAAGGCGTAGTACAACCATTTGGTATCTACATTTTCCTTTGCTATGACCGCGTAAGTCGTATCAATCGCCCAAAATTTGGCAGGCGTGTATATAGGGTTTCCTAATGTCCCTTTTCGACCAACAACAATACCTGCGCTCTCAAAAAGAGGCTTGCTGGCAAATCCGAATAGACCGCTCGTCCCAAAGATAGGAATATCAGAACGCTCCACTCTGATAGTCGCTGGGGACGCGCCATAGTAAATATTTGCAAGTTCCGATAATTTCTTAATTGTTGTCATAACCTAATTGGCGCAGGGAAGCATTGAGTTTTGAAATACTGGCATTTTTCTTTTGGTTGATCTCTTTGAGAGACAAAGAATATTTGTCCCAAAGTCTTTCGAAGATGAAAACAACTTCTCGAAGCCTGGCTTTTAGATAACGATCCAACTCAACAGCGGCCACATCGTTCAACTTCTTCAAAATCAGTGTCTTGGCTTCGTCCTCGCTCAAGGCCTCGCGCTTCTCGTGAATCAATCCGCGCGTTTTGAGATTGCCATCTTTATCCAACTTACCGAAGAGTCTCACGGTCTCTTTGTTCAATTCGGACTTTGCCGCGCGCAGGTCTTTGTCCTTTTGCGCGATGGAGTCAGCCAGGGCGCGCAAACGCGCCGCCTCCGCATTTGCGGCATACGCGATTGCCGCGCTTTCCTCTTTCACCACCCGAATCGCCTGCGCCGCGGTCACTGCTTTTTCCTTGCCTTCCTCGTCCACTTCTGGCTCCACC
>DYKH01000222.1:0-3004 GCA_020722685.1 Caldithrix sp.
GGCTCGAAGCAAGACTTTAGGAGTAAGTTTTTGCCCATCAGAATTTCGCTCGAGAATGAATTCTCAGGCACAAAAATGCGTGCCGCCTGTCGGCGGCTGGCATCCATTGGGTTACAAGTCACCTTCAGGTGAGTTCCGGGTTTGAGCCAGCGATTAGAATCGCAGGTCTTTCACGAAAGGCAAGCGCTATGAAAAAGAAAATCGCGGTAGCACAAATTTCTATTGGCGTCCTGATATGGATCGTATGCCAGCTATTTACCGGCTGCACGAGGGATAAAAGTCCATTGGGCCCGATGGCTTCTAACAACAAGATGGTTAATCCCCCCATAATTGATGAGAATGTAGTGGTAGAACTGCGAATAGTCGATGGTCAGCTTTACCAGTTCATCAGCCAAAAGAAAGTGCCATCGCAGACCGGTTGGCCGGAAGCTCCTGATTCTGTCATCGCAAAGTCAAAGTCTTACCTTATGCGGCATTTTGGAGAATCTTATTTCAATACGTATTTCGGGCTCCGTTCTGCAGAGATCATTCCAGACGACGCCAGAAGGGAAGAGAGTCAAGAGCACTTTTGCGTTGTCTTTTATTATGAAATCTCAATTGAAGAATACACCACCTTTGAATTGGTATCAACTTACCACGATTCCTTGGGCCAAGTCGTAAGAGACGAGGGCGTGGTCAATCGCTCAGCCGATCTGACTTTGGGCATGCCGTTCGCGATCGATGACCGTCAGGCGGTGTCAATTGCCATAACCCAGGGATTACCTGCTGGTATTGGATACTGGATTGTGAGTTTTCATTACCATTCTGGTGATTTGAAACGCTATGTTTGGGACATTATGAGCTGGGAAAGCATAACGATGGGTGAATCAACTGGTCAGAGTTTCATCATCGATCCGGCGACAGGGCTGGTTCTAAGAAAATCTTCTTGGATTGCGATTCCATAAAAATCAAACCGAGGATTCATTCGCATGCAAACTCCACGATTGTACCGAAATTTTGCTGCTGTGATTTTGGGCATCATGGTGGCAATCACTACCCCGCCCAATGCCTTCTCCTCCGTCACCCGTACCCGCACCATGGGCGATGCGGCTATGCTCGTCAAGGATGAGGCGAACTTTTGGCTCTTTCCTTCGGTTGTAGTCGATAGTGAAAATCGCGTCGTCTTTGAGCTGGGCGGGCAGCCGGAGCTGCTGTTCTACTCGCCCGGCAACTACGGTTTTGCCAGATGGGCGGGCGGGACGGTCGCCTTTGGCCCGGATGATCAAAACTCCCTGGCTGCCTTTTGGAGCGAAGCTGCCGACGCCCAGCCCTTTGCCGTCTTTCCCATTACCTCCGTCACGGCTGATCAAAAAATGGATCTATTCTACGGCAGGAGGACGTCCTACGGTTCCTGGGCTTTGCACTTGAGTCACGGCGCCGGCTTGCGCCAGTCCCTGCGCAGCCGGAGCGCCGACAGCGAGACTTCCGTAAATACTACACAAGTCGAATTCGGCAGCTCAACCGCCAAATGGGACGGAGCCATTGGTTTTCGATTGGGAGGCTTTGGCAATAGCGGCAGCAACGTCAATGCTTACGGCTTTCACCTTCTCAGCCGCTGGCGCAAAACCGCTACGGAAAAGCTGACTCTGATTCCCTGGCTCGACTTTGCCTTGAGCGCCGAGAACAAAGACAATTCGGTCAAGTCGGACGGGCGATTTTGGTCCATTTGGGGCGGAGTGGGACTGCACTATCTGGTGGACGATGGAGAGGTGCTGGTCTTGGGTTGCAGTGTGATGCGCTCCAGCCAGTCGATGGAAACCGGCGCTGCCGGCTCAAAGACCGGCCAAACCGTCTTTGACCTGCCCTTCGTTTTCGGCGGCGTGGAAACGGAGCTTTTCCCCTGGCTGAAGCTACGCTTCGGTTTTCAAAAGGCGTTGCGGCGCACCACACAATCCTCAGAGTTTAGCACTGACTCGGTGGACGATACTCGCACCACTGCGCCTTTTGCCGCCAGCGCGGGTCTGGGATTGGGATATAAGCGGTTGACACTTGATCTGTCGGCGGACTGGAATTTCCTCCGGCGCGGGCCGTATTTTCTCAGTGGTGAACACGGGAATATGTTCAATCTGGTATCGATGGATTATCGGTTCTAAGATATGCGTTTTTCGGAATACGGCATGGAACACGGATGACGCAGCTGAAACGGAATCGCGCGGATTCGGTCTGCGAGTAAATTTTGCACTATTCAATGAACGGTCGGTCTTGGAAAAGACCTTCCTACGGTTGTAGAGAAAATCCGTAGGAGACCTCTCCAGAGGTCGATAGCGATTTAGATCAGGATTCTATCTATTTATGATTAAAACTAATGGAGGCTGCCATGAAACAGTTCATTGTTTTATTCCTTTTCATGCTCTCCATCTTTCATTGCGAGCGAGACAAAAGTCCATTGAAGCCATCCGCAACGCAGGACTTTGCCATTTTTCTACTTGCAGATAGGACACTTTCTGCAGTGGATGCGGCAAAAGAGTCCATAGAGGCTCTTCCTTTGGTCGACGACCCGATCATTTCTGCGAGCGATCTCGCGTATTATAAATGGAGTACACACAGTTTCGCTCTGAAGCTACTTGCTGAAGCACGTTTGCGGGCTTGCGCAAAGTCGCGCCAATCCACTTTCGGTATCCCATTTGTCGTGGTGGTAAGGGACGAACGAATTTACTTGGGAGGATTCTGGTATTCTTACTCCTCTTATGCACCGGACTTCCCGACCATTGACGTAACGGATTATGTATTGAAAGAGGAGAAATCAATAACCCTGACAATTGAAAAGTCGTGGCGGGGAGATCAAGTCGACAAAAGGAATGATCCACGCATTTACCAAGCCTTGAAAGCAGCAGGAGTTCTTATTCCATAGCTGAACACTTGTCACTATGAAAGGATGGAGGAAGTTATGACCAGGATTCTATACGTTGCACTTGCTCTTAGCCTATCGCTGGCCTGCACCCGAACGGTGGAGAAAATCTTTTAC
>DYKH01000222.1:3104-7556 GCA_020722685.1 Caldithrix sp.
GATATGGTAGCCTCGATTTATCCGGCCGACCAATCCGAGGTGGTCTTCGACCGCCGCTGGTCACAGCTTTCCATCTCCATCAGCTTCAACCAGGCCATGGACCGGGAAAGCGTAGAACAGGCCCTCTCCATCGATCCTCCGACCGAAGGCGTGTTCTACTGGGGTACCTTTGCCTATACTCCGACGCCGAGATACTTTTGGGACGAAAGTGAATTCGCTGACTACGGTGGCGGCCAAGGTGCGACCATCACCACGTACAGCAAGGTGCGCACCTTCACCTATCGCCTGGCGCGTAAGGATTCTTATACCGACACTACATACACCATCACCTTGTCCACTGCGGCCAAGGACTCGGCTGGAAATCATCTGGAATTTCCGCTGCAATTTCAATTCAGCACCGTGCAGTCAGCTTCGACGCAGGATGCAATCCTCACGATGCCGGAACATGGCGACATTTACGTTGATCCTTTGGACAACAGCTCCATTTATATGACCTTTCCACGACGGATGAACCAGGCTTCGGTGGAAAACGGTATTTCGGTCACGCCAAGCACCAACGCCATTTTCGTTTGGCCTTCGGCGAATCAATTGCGCATTTATACCGGCGGCCCGCTCGTGTGCGAAACCTTGTACCAAATCCATCTGCCGGCCTCGGTGGAAGATTTGGATGGTGTGCCGCTGGGCGAGCCGTTTGATTTTTCTTTCGAGACGGCGCCCGCAGCAGTAGAAAGCGTGTCGCCGCAAAGCGGTGAGATTTTCGTCTCTCGCAATGCCCGCATTAGCTTCCGCTTCAACACCTACATGATTCTTTCTTCGGTACAGGCCGCCTTCAGCGCCGCGCCGGCGATTACCGGTACATTCATTCGCGGCTATGAAAACGGCAACGGCCAGCCCAAGGATTTGATCACGCTCATTCCGAACACATTGATGGCGAACACCAAGTACACGATTATCCTAAGCACCGGTGCTTTTGATCTGCATGGAACGCATCTCAAAGAGCCGTACAGTTTTGCGTTTGTGACGGAGTTGGAGTGATAATTCAATTATGGAATAGGCAGCTTTTTCCCAACGCAGAGTGGCGGAGGTGGCTGAGAATCGCAGAGCCAAATATCTGGTAATGGCTCCGGTTTGGCTTCCCGAAGGCGTTCAGTATGGATTCTCTGCGTGACTCCGCGCCCTCGGCGTCTCCGCGTTAGGTCAGTTCTGAGAAAGATCGGTTAAGACATGTCTAAAAGGATCTATCCATTTCTTAGAAGTGATTTCCGCTCAAGTGATCATTGGCATTGATAGATGGTGGCAAGGAGAAAAACGGGATGGAGACGTCTTTGATTTCGAGTTTCCTTATTCTCTTAGCGACCTTCATGGGGACAGTAATTCGCATATCGAATCGAAAAATTGATGCCGGTGTCAGAATTCTGAAAGGCTGGAGTCTCAGAATCCGGATCACAGGCAGCTTCTAAGCCACATACCGGATAAAAAGTCGATGGCAAAGTGGCACCCAACTTGCCAACAACTACTTGTCCCTTCGAAAACAATTTTGGCCGTCTCATCGGAGCCGCCAAAGATTAAACTACAAAACCTTGGAGGTAATATGATCTCACCAAGAATACGATCTGTGTTTTTACTCATTTGCGCTTTGCTTTCGAGCTGGTTTGGCGCTGCATCTGCAGAAGCAAAGGATCTAAAACGGGAATCCGTGCTGCATCATCTGAATGCACCCAGACTGCTGTCGTCAGATCATTTTGGCAAGGTTTCTCCCAAGGCAAAGATGAACCCGACCTATGCCGCCGAGCTTGCTCCGTCCGGCAGCGGCTCTATTGCCGGTAAAGTTACCGGCCTGGATGGCGATGTTTGGTCTCGGGCCTACGTGGAGGCCCTTTCGGCTGATTCCATCGGCGCCGATGGTGGTTATTACAAGGGAATGGCCTGGCTAAAAGACGATGGCACTTACCGGATCGATGATCTGGCCGCGGGGAGCTACTACGTCTTTGCCTGGGCCGACGGCTACGTCCTCAAATACTTTGATGACGCCCTGGATATGACCTTAGCCACCAAGGTCGTCGTCGTTGAAGGGCAGGTGACCGAGGGCATCGACTTTAAGATGGAGAAAATCGTGCCCGGCGCGGGAAGCATTGCCGGCAGGGTTGTGCGCGATAAAGATCAGCAGCCGATCCCGCTTGCCGGCGTAAGCGTTTTTTCGCCGGATAATCCCTATGGCTACGCCTGGACGGAAACCGACAGCAACGGATATTATCGCGTCTCCGGTTTGAAGAGCGGCAGCTATTATGTGCAAGTCTGGGCCGAAGGATACTTGTTCGAGTACTTTGATAATACCCAATCCATCGAAGCGGCCAAACTGGTGCAAGTCGTCGAGCCAAATGAGACTTCCGGGATCGATGTTGCATTGACGATTGGCGGCATCATTTCCGGTAGAGTCGCCGACGACGCCGGCAAGCCTTTGAGCGGCGTTTATCTTGAAGCCGTCACCGCGTTTCGGGACTCTACTGTTGTCGACAGCACCGGCGTCGTCGGCTGGCCTATTTCCTACGTTGGCGTCGGCAAGGCCATAACCGATGAAAACGGGCTTTATCAAATCACCGGCCTGCCGGCGGACACGTTTTTTGTGCACGCTTTTGTCTGGAACGGCTGGTACTCGACGGAAGAGTGGTACGACAATGTCGCTACCTTGCAAGAAGCCAAGCCCATCTTCTTGAATGCGGGTGAAGAGGCTTTGGGGATAGATTTTCAGCTTGCCATGACCACGCCGACAGGTGTGATCGCCGGCAAAGTCACCGATCTCCAAGATCACCCCATTCCCAACGCTTACGTGCAGGCGCAATCCCTTCTGGATGCTTCCGGGAGCATTCCGGTTTGGATCTCTGTGGTGACCGATGAGAACGGCAACTACCGTTTTGATGGCTTGCCGAACGGCAGCTACTACGTCTACGTTTGGGCGCAAAGCGGCTGGCAATACGTGCAGCGCTGGTGGCCCGATGCCGAAACCCAAGAGGGCGCCCAACCTGTCGTGATTGCCGACAACAGCGATCCCGGCCCGATCGATTTTCGCCTGCCGCTCACCATTGGCACCGCCTCCATCGCTGGTGTAGTCAAGTCCGGAGATGGCCGAGCACTGCCAGGTGTTAGCATCCAAGTGACTCCCACCGAAGCCGTCGATCCATCTAATAGGATCGTCGGCACCCTATGGGCTTGGGGCTATACCGATAGCACCGGCTATTATCAAGTGGATCGCCTGCCGGCCGGAAGCTATACGGTTTATGCCAGCTTCTGGGAGAATGCCAGCTTTGGTCAGCAGTGGTACGATCACGCCGACAGCTTGGCGGACGCGGACGCGGTGGTGTTAGCCGACGGCGAGAAACGGACAGACATAAACTTTGACTTGATGTTGAAACCCATGTACGGCAGCATCGCCGGCACGGTGATCGATTCTCTCACCGGTCTGCCCGTCAGCCGGGCCTATGTGGAAGTCTCCTCCAAGTACAACGATCTTTATATGAGCTTCCGGCCGTTCCGCTTCTGGAACTATTATGCCATCACCGATGACAACGGCAAATTCCAGTTGGATTGGCTGTGGGAAGGGGAATATCTCGTCTCCGTCTATGCCAACGGCTCCTTCGAATACTATGACAATGCTGTGGTGGCTGAGCAGGCAACTCCAGTCAAGGTCGTCGGTGGGACGGTTGCGGAGGCTAATTTTGCCTTAGTGCCACGCAACGAAGGAACCGGGGTCATCTCCGGCAAAGTGATTTCCGACTATGAGGGCGGGCAGATGGAAATAGCTGTCGTCATTGCCAGACCAGCCGTAACCATCTTGATCTGGCCGCAATCGGAAATGTTTTTCACCGCCGTGACCAACAAGGACGGCTCCTATGAGATGAAAGGCTTGCCGCCGGGCGAATACTACCTGCAGAGCTTTGCACCCTGGCACATTGGCGAGTATTATGATAACACGTACGATCCCGCGCAAGCAACCTTGGTGAAGGTAGACGGCATCAATCCTGCCACCGGCATTGACTTTAGTCTTTCGCCCGCGCTTTATCTGTGGGATGAAGGACCGGGAATGGAACTGCGCAATGGTGCTGTCATCGTCGGCACGGTACTGGATGCAAACGGCCAGCCGTTGGCAGATGCGAGCGTGTATCTGCTCAATTCAGCCGGTCAGGCGGTTTCCTTCGTGCGCACCAAGGCCGACGGGACTTACGAAATGGCCGGCATGCCGCCGGGAAGCTACGTCCTGCAAGCCGGTAAGATCGGCTATGCCAGCCAGTATAACGGCAACGCCGGTGATTTCTCACAGGCGGTTCCGGTGCAGGTGGGAAACGGCACGGCGGAAGTGAATTTCTCCCTATCTCCGCAAACGCCGACCGGTGTTGGAGGTCAGGGCGATACCAAGATACCAAAATCGGTTCAGCTTTACGGAAACTATCCCAATCC
>DYKH01000223.1:0-2659 GCA_020722685.1 Caldithrix sp.
ACCGACCAGTGGTCAGAGTCAAAGGATATTCGGCATCGGGCAGTTCGGCTGGCTCACGGTGCTCGATAGCGAAGAACAGACCTTTGCCGCGGGCAAACTTATCTTTGTGCAGATACTTGGTCCCGGGATGATCGGTGTTGGGGCAGGGCCATTGCAAGCTGCCCTCGTTATCCAAGCGAGCATAGGTGAGGCCGGCATAGGAGGGAGTCACCCGCCGAATCTCCTCAAAGATGGCCTCGGCATCGATATAGTCCATGGTATAGCCCAGGCGCCGGGATAAATCGCAAATGATCTGCCAATCGGGCCGCGCCTGACCGATCGGGGGAATGGC
This sequence comes from Caldithrix sp., assembly GCA_020722685.1. Next base: position 332 of record DYKH01000223.1, read on the forward strand.
TGGCCGCACGCGGGCCACGCGGCGCTCAGTATTAGTGAAGGTGCCCTCTTTTTCGGCAAAAGAGGTGGCAGGTAATACGACGTCAGCCAACTGCGCAGTTTCGGTCAAGAATATATCCTGCACGACCAGAAAATCCAGTTGTTTTAGAGCCTTTACCGCGTGGTCGGAATCAGGGTCGGAGATCACCGGGTTCTCCCCCATGATATACAGAGCATTGAGCTTGCCTTGGGAAATGCCAGGGAGCATTTCGGTCATGGTCATGCCCACGTAATCAGGTAGCTCGCTGACCCCCCAAGCCGCCGCCATCTTTTGGCGGTTGATTGGGTCAGTGACCGCTTGGTAGCCCGAGAACACGTTGGGCAGGCCGCCCATATCGCAGGCCCCCTGGACATTGTTCTGTCCCCGCAACGGATTGACCCCGCCGCCTTCAATGCCGACGTTACCGCACAGCATGGCCAGGTTGGCCAGAGATTTGACATTGTCGGTACCTACGGTGTGCTGGGTGATGCCCATAGTATAGACAATGGCTGCGGCCGGGGCGCTGGCATAAAGTCTCGCCACCCGCCGCAACTGCTCGCCCGGCACGCCGCTGATCTTTTCAACGTAGTCCGGAGTGTATTTGGCCACTGTCTCTTTCAAGGCCTCAAAGCCTTCAGTGCGAGTAGCAATGTAATCTTTGGCGTGCAGGTCTTCCTGGATGATGATATTCATCAGGCCATTGATCACCGCAATGTCGGTGCCCGGGCGCTGCCGCACCCAGACGGTGGCGTGCCGCACTAAGTCGATACGCCGCGGGTCAATGACAATTAAAGTTTTGTGCTTGAGGCGGGCCGCCCGTTTTATGCGGGTCGCGATCACTGGATGGTTTTCCGTGGTATTGGAGCCGATCACCAGGATACAGTCGGTATTTTCCAACTCGGGAATTGAGTTGGTCATGGCACCGGAACCGAAGGCGGCGGCCAGACCGGCCACCGTAGAGCTGTGTCAGAGACGGGCGCAGTGATCAACGTGGTTGCTGCCGATCACCGCTCGCATGAATTTCTGGAAAAGGTAGTTTTCCTCATTAGTGACCCGGGCCGAACACCAGCCACCGATCTTCCCAGGTCCGTATTGTTCTTTAATCTCCTTCAGGCGTCTCGCCACCAAATCCAGCGCCTCGTCCCAGGTGGCTTCCCGAAAGGCGCCGTTCTCTTTGATCAAGGGGGTTTGTAGACGGTCCGGATGGTGCACAAACCCCATGCCGAACCGCCCTTTCACGCAAAGACGTCCTTCATTGGGCTCGGCATCCGCCCCGGTCACCTTGACAATCCGACCGTCCTTGACATGCAGGTCGATCTGGCAGCCCACCCCGCAATAAGGACAGGTGGTCCGCACCCGGGTGCGCTCCCAGGGTCGCCCCTGAAATCGGGCTGCTTTGTCCAACAAGGCCCCCACCGGACAGGCCTGCACGCACTCCCCACAAAAAACGCAGTCAGATTCAATGTAAGGATAATCCGCCTTGGCCACAATCTTGTTGTGATGCCCACGGTAGCCGATGCTGATGGCTTGGTTCACCTGGCGCTCATTGCAGGCCCGCACGCAGCGCCCGCACATGATGCACTTGGAGAAATCCCGCACAATCATGCTGTTATTGTCTTCGTAATAATACGGAGTGTCCAAAGGAGGGGCAAAACTGGGCGTGGGCACCTGATAACGGTAAGCCAAGGCCTGAAGTTCGCATTCGCCGTTGGCTTCGCAGATCAGGCAGTTATGGTTGCCGGAGGCCAATAATAATTCAATCACCATCCGACGGGCCGCACTTACCCGCTCCGATTCGGTGCGAATCACCATCCCCGGCGCCGCAGCCGTCGCACAGGCCGGCAGCAGAGTTCTGGCCCCTTCCACCTCCACCACACACACCCGGCAGGATCCTGTCGCCGTGGTGCCTTTCAGATAACACAGGCTGGGGATGGTGTCGAGCCCCGCCCCCCGGGCGGCTTCCAGGATGGTCTGGCCGGGCTGGAACTCCACCCTCAGGCCGTCGATACTTATGGTCGGCTGGCTCATCTCTTCCTCACCTCCCCTAGATAGTCGCCATACCACACCAAACTCGCAACTCCAGAAAAACTTACCAGCTCCATCATCAGCTCCTTTTCATTCTTCACCTTTTAGACCCGGGAAGGTAAGGGTTTGGAAACATGGGCTTTAAGGTTTGGGGGTGCTAAGGCATCTTAATACCCCGTCCGAAGCCATGGGTGGTACCTAATTAGGTACCATAGGCACATGAATATCCTCAAGCCCAAACCATAAATGAATCAGGTTCAGATTAGCCACCAGCCTGGGCAAGGT
>DYKH01000223.1:2759-7555 GCA_020722685.1 Caldithrix sp.
TGCTCGCCGATTATTCCTCATTATTACGCTAATTAGAATAATCAGCAAGGATAATCGGAATCACCTCCTGTTCATAATGCTAGTTGCGATTATAAGGGGATCGACAACCTTATTCAAGCACTATCTATGGCGACGCGAGAAAAATGGCGGAGAAAACTTTTCCGCCAGATTACGGAGTAAAAATCCGACCAAATAATTAGAGGTTTGCAGCAAAGATTTGCTCCGCTTGACTGTCTCTCTCTTTTGACGTGGCTGGCTGTCCCAAAGAGGCTCCATACTCGGACTCTCTCCCGGAAGCGAAATCTTTTTCAATTACAGATAATTAAAACGCTATGTGGGTCAGACCATCCAACATGGCCGCAAATAAGTTAGCTTCTTTAGACCATTCTGAACCTGGGCGATAAACTACGGGGTTCTGATTATGATAACCGGGGTCTGTTCTTGGAAGGGTTGCAACCCCTGAGATCGTCAAACCTTATAAGTTTCTGGGATTAATAGCCTGGTATCGTTTTACGCATGCCCTTATCCAAGATGGGACTTGAGTCCTTTGGCCTCCTGTAGCTCTATCTGCTTAATCATTGCCTTCAGCAAGCGTAAGGCTTCCTCTCCGTCCTGGTCCAAGACCACCCCCTTGATCCGTTGCCAGTCTTCCGGGGCAATGGTCAGAATTATAGCTTTGTTCATAAGAGAATATCTCCTGTCATGAAACCCAAAGAAAAAGACCACACTTTAGCGGGCGACCCGCGGCCGCCGGCCCTTGGCAACAGGTTAGGTCCGCCCCCTGGACCAGAACAACTCAGGCTTTAACAAGCAATTCCTTCAGCCCCGTGTTGTAAAAGATGCCCTAATCCAACCGTATGCTGCTCTCGAGACTGACGCCGCCACCTGCGCGGAAACATTAACCCGGCCTCAAGAGTCACCACTCCTCCAGAGGACGATCATTGACCCAGAGAGATTTGTTGACCATAAATCCCTTTTCCCACTGGAACTTCGGTGGCTTGGTCACGGAAGCGGTTGTAGCACTACTTCAGGAGCCGCTGCCAACGGTTAGCCAACGAACTGTCCCACTCATGTTAACCCTGCTTATTTGACAAAATCACCTGACACTTCGTCTCGCTGGGTGATAAATTCCGGGGTCTTGCCACGTTCCAATTCAAAGACGGGCCGACAGTGAGGCTTGCTGGCGTCATCCACCTTTTCTTTAATGACCGTGGCCAAAAAATCTAAAGCGGCGTCTTTATCATCATCCAGCAAGATGGCATTGAGTCGCACCATATCCTCCGGATCAAGACTGATAACCGTTTTTTCCTTTAGCATAAAACTTTCCCCATGCGGAATTCTGCAATTGCGACAAAACCCTTCTGAGATCTCCCCCCGAGCCAGGTATAAGAATTTGCCGACCACCCTTGAGTAAATTTTATGGCCGCCTGGTTAGGAAAATACTTGCCACGGAAGCCTACAAAACAGGCCAGCATCATCTTGACCGCTACAAACTGATGGCATTCTTGAGAGCCATTTTATCATCCACAGCAAGTGGATACGAATTAAATATTGCTCCGATTTTATAAAGAGTAATATGATATGTTTTGGGAGAGCCAACGAATAAATCGCCGAAGTCTTTGCGGTCCCTCGCAGGAGACGATGACAAACGCTATGAAGCTGGTCTCCTAGATGATGGGCTCGTGACGCCAAATTGACTCCCCTGCACAATAAGGACAGATTAATTTTTCGTAAAGGAGACCTGCTGTGAGGTCCATGTCCAGCCTTACCCTTGGAATCTCTTGGTTGCTCTCGGCCTTTATCTTGACGAGCACTAGTGCAGCCCAAACAAGCAAACCCTTTTCCCAGGACCATGCCATCCTTTATAAACGAGCGGTCTCAATCCTGGACCAGGCTGAGAAAAAATTTAACGCCCGTTCCTTGTCTGAAGCCAAGTCGGCGGTCAAGGAGGCCAATGCCCTTTTCACTATCTTACAGCAGGATTTAAAACCAGTCCTGGCGGAACGGCTGTTAACGCCCAACGAAGAACAGCAATTTTCAGTCAATGAGAAACTGGCCAACGACGCCCAAGCTCAGGCAGATCGCCTTTCAGCATCCGCCGCCGTCCATAAAAAGAAAGGCCAGGAATTGGAAGCACAAGGTCGGGAAGCAGCCTCCAAGGATTCTTATCGTCGCTCCAAGGATGAATATATTCGGGCCCAGAGTCTCTACGTCAGAGCGGCAATTTATTCTTTGCGCAACCAGCAAATGATCTTTCGCTTCCTTGTCCCAGGCGCACCTTAGAAAGACGACGGCTTAATTTTGACACTTAGCCCCTGGAAAAAAGCAAGCCTTGACAGGGCGCCTCCTTTTCCCCCACCTGTGACTTGACAGTCACTGGGAGTGTTGCCTAGAATATAGAAGATTAAGATAAAAATATAGTTACAGATATACGAGTTGGAAAAGATTTTACCCCGAAGTAATGGCATCCCGGCCCAGATTCTGGTCATCGATGATGACAAGGCCATGTTGGATGCCTGCTATCAGATTCTGACGCGCCAGGGATATAAAGTGGAGCTGGCCTCCAGCGCCCGCCAGGGTCTGGTCTGGGTTGATCGTTTGTCATTCGACGTCATCCTTTTGGATCTGGTTATGCCGGACATGGACGGCCTTGAAACACTGAAGAAGATTAAAACGCTGGATACCGACAGTGAAGTCATCATCATTTCCGGTTACGGCACCATTCCTTCCGCGGTGGAGTCCATCAAGGCCGGGGCCTTTCATTTTCTTTCCAAACCTTTTGCCCCGGATGATCTTCGGCATCTGGTGGGCAGGGCCCTCGAGAAACGGCGCTTGGACCTGGAGAATATTTACTTACGCCAGGAATTGAAATCTAAGAATGACCGTGGGGAACCTGTGTACCAAAGCGAAGCCATGACCAAGGTGATGGATATGGCTGCCCGCGTGGCACCCACGGACAGCACCGTCTTGCTCACCGGCGAATCCGGCACAGGTAAAGGGTTGGTGGCCCAAAAAATTCACCAACTCAGCCAGAGGGCTCGCCGCCCCTTCATCACGGTGGATTGCGGCACCCTGGTGGAGACCCTCTTTGAGAGCGAACTCTTCGGACACGTCAAGGGAGCCTTCACCGGCGCCGATGCCAACAAAATCGGCAAGTTTGAACTGGCCCAACACGGCACCTTATTTTTTGATGAAATCAGCAACATCAGCCTGGAAGTGCAGGCCAAACTCCTCAGGGCCGTGGAGAAACGCGAGGTTTCCAAGGTGGGCAGCCACCGGGTCATCACCGTAGATGTGCGTCTCATCGCCGCCACTAATAAGGACCTCAGCAAAGCCATTAAAGACGGCGCTTTCCGGGAAGATCTCTTTTACCGCTTAAACGTCGTCCATTTGCAGATGCCCCCCTTAAGAGAGCGCCGCAATGACATTCCCTTGCTGGCCCAATACTTTCTGGAAAGATACAACGCCCGCCTCCGCAAGCAAATCCAGGGCATAACTCCGGAAGCCCTGGAGCTGTTGAAACAATACGATTGGCCGGGAAACGTGCGGGAACTGGAAAATACCATGGAACGCTTGGTGGTGTTAAGCACCTCGCCCTATCTGGAACCGGCCGATCTGGCCTATGCCGGCTTCTTCCTTTCTCCACCTCCCGAGACCTCTTCGCTGGCCCTTAAAGACCTGGAACGGGATCATATCCTCCGCACCCTGCGCCTCTTTGAAGGTAAAAAGAGTGAAACTGCCAAGGCGCTGGGAATCGACCGCAAAACTTTACGGGCAAAACTCCAAAAGTACCAGATCCATCTCTAACTCGGCCCTTCTCAACCGGACAAGCCTGAATCAATAAGAATTTCTATTTGCCAGAAAAAACCAGAAGTTCATGATTATCATAACAGACCATTTGGGTCGGCTGGCCCCCCCAACAATGAACATCCTTTTAGTGAGGCAAAAAGGACATGTCATATTACCGCCTTGTTGTGCTCACGACGGTGGCCGGACTGGGTTTGGGTTTTTTTGTCATTCAACCCTTGATCGTCCTGGTTTACAATCTGGCCCCTAAAAACCGCTTGGCTTTCCATGAATTATCTTTCTGGACACGCTGGCTGGATATTACCCTTAACTCCACCAGCCTGTTCATGGGCGCAACTTTCGCTATTCTGGGTGGGCTCACCGGCCTCTCCTTTGGCTCCTGGCTTTACCATCGGGATTGCCTCAGCGCCGAAAAAAATGGAGTCGGCCCAACGGCCTGGCAGCTTTGGAAACCTCGAAGGCCCTGATGGTCACCTTGGCTCATTATATCCGCAACGCTAATATGATTATCGGCGGCTTTAGTGAGCGTCTCCGGCGCCAAAATAACAACCCTCAGCAGCAGTAGTTACTCCTCATACATCAAGCTTCTCTTGAAATTAAAGCAGTAATTGACTCTTTACAGAGCCTCACCGAGATCCACACCTCTCAATATGTGGCCGGTGGCGCCGCTCAGATGATCAATCTCCAGATAGCCTTGGAGGAAGCCCGGCTACCAATAAACCCGGAATGTCTGTAGCCGAATAAAGGCAGTAAATTTTAGAGCTGTCGCCACAGAATGGAGAATTCTGGCTAGCATTTTCTCCTTACTCACTTACTCATGGGGACCCCACTTTTTTCCATAACCAGCCCTTTTTTTTCTTGCCTTTTTTTCTTGACATGTTTATACATAAACATGTATAGATACAAATATATTTATAAATAAAAAAACTAAAAAGAGGAAAAGCGAATGGCTGAGTTGGAAGTCACCAAATGTTCCATAGACCCGGCGG
>DYKH01000777.1 GCA_020722685.1 Caldithrix sp.
CGCCTAATCCTGGAAATTTTTTGGTTTTCGTCGTTTTTCGTCCTGCCAATGTCTGATGCAGACGCTGGCAGGACGCGGGCGGTCGCCCCTGCGGGGCGCCCGTCTCTGTGCAGGCACAGAGACGGGCGCGGCTCCGATCCGGAGTTGATGCCAATTTTTTGGCGTGTGGAATCCACCCTGAAATGCGCACACACTGGCGATTTTCATAAGGCGAGGGTCGGCTTGTGGCAGCCGTGATGTGTGGATACACCCTGATTTTGGATGTATGCCTTGTGCTTGATCTCGATTCAAACTCGTCTGAAGTACGTGGCGAAACAAAAGCGAGAGTTCGACACGCTAAGTGGCGCGGATTTTGAGATGAATCAGAAGGTGTTTTGCAGAGATGCAAAATCAAGGGGAAAACCGAAAGCGGTTTTTAAGAGATGAATGTATTCAACTCGGTTGCCTGTAACGGGTCAGGGCTTTTTAGAGTCCGGTTAGGACTCGATGGTTTGGAAGCGTGCTTCCTGTATATGACGCGCCTATTTTTTTGTGCGGGCACTCGCCTCAATATCAGACCTCAATCTATCACCCTCTCAAGTTTTGAGTCAATAGAACTGCGGATAACGGGTGATATGTTAAATAAAAACAACACTTTAATGCTCGACGGCATCCCTTTTTGCTGTATAATGGGAAACATAGATAGATAAAAAGGGGTTGCGAAATGAAGGATTTGGATGCAATGACGTTGGAGCAGGTCAAAGTTTGGCTCTACAGCCGCATGACTGGCGACATGCTGAAAGCCGAAGCTACGGGCGATCTTGAACGTTTGGTGTCGATTTTGGATCACTGGCAGAAGATGGCTGCCGCTGAGTTGGCCGAACGTGCAAAGCGCGGAGATACGCCATGAAGCCGCGCACAGTGTCAGAGCCGGAAACTCGTTTGCTTGTCGAGAGTGGCGCGGTGCGCGGTGCGTCCGTGGTGCGAACTGGCGAGCGCTGGGCGATTGTGCTGCACGTTGGCTTGGTGGAGATGACCTTGGCAAGCAAGCGCGAGGACGTGCGCCAGTTCGCCAAACTCGACACGGTGGCCGAGTGGCTGCGTGATGTAGGCATTAAAGATTTCAGCGTTCGCGGGTAACTACAAAATGAAGATACAATTCAGTCATGAACTTTGAATGGGATGCCGATAAAGCGGCGCAAAATC
>DYKH01000778.1 GCA_020722685.1 Caldithrix sp.
TTGTCATAGCTGTCACCAACCCCTCCCATCGATTGCGCGATTTTGGAAACCCTCAGTAACTCACGAAACTCCTCACTGGTGTACTGGGAGCCGTGATCGCAATGGAAGATGGTTCTGGGCAACAACGCTTTGTTTCGAGTGAATTTTGCCTGGTTGAGGGCATCGATGAACAGTTCAGTGTCCATAGTGTTACCCATCTTGTAACCAAGGATCCTCCTCGAATAGGCATCTGTGACACACACCAAGTAGAGCCACCCCTCCCCGGTTGATATGTAGGTCAGATCGCTCACCCAAAGAGCATCGGGCTCATTTACCATAAAGTTGCGCTTTACCAGGTCATCGCTCTTTTTCGCATGACGATCGGGTCGCGTGGTTATGATCTTGGCTCTAGAAGAGACCCCGTGGATGCCAAGGTCTGCCATCAGGCGGCCGACAGTAGCTTGAGAGATCCTAACCCCACGGTCGTTGAGCTCGTATGTGAGCCTCGGAGCTCTTATAAATGCTACGAGTGGCCTGAAAGGCTTCTAAAACCTGTCTCTTGAGGGTCTCACGGGCCTTGCAGGCGCTCTCGTAAGCCTCTCGCCCCTGGGCGTTCCAAGGTCAATAGGCTGACCGAGAGACTTTACAGACCTTCAAAGAGCACAGATAGCTGGAAATTCGGCCTTGCTTGTATCGATGAACTGATAAATCAGTTCTTGCCTGTCTCCTTTACCTTGGAAGGTGCGAAAATCGTTTTAGGATTTCTTTCTCCATTGAAGAGCTGGTCGTTTTCCTTGCGAAGTCTCCGGATCTCTGCGGCAACGTCTAAGGTTGCCCCGGTTTCTCGCCTTTCTTTGCGAGCCTTGTTGACCCAGGTAGACAGCGTCCCGCTCGAGATCCCCAGATCCTAAAGCAACTTGCTTCATCGAGGAGTTTGAAGACTTAGGCGAGATTGACCGCGTCTCGTTTGAACTCGTCGTCAAATTTCAAAAAGAGCGTTCCTTTTGGAGCCTCTCGGCTCTTCCGTTTCTCCCATATCTACATTCTCCTTCTTTTAAGGGAGAACCGTGTCCCGCTTCGTGAGTAGGTTCACGGGCTTTAGGCCGTGATTGTGTGTCGTTGTTGGCTCCGTGAGTTTTTGATCGGTTCTGAGCCGAGTCGGGACGTGTTGGGCTAAGGATTGAAATGGTGTTTCAATTTTGAG
>DYKH01000779.1 GCA_020722685.1 Caldithrix sp.
TAGCAGCCGTGTAAAAATAACTTCCCGATTTGATTACCTTACACTCTTAAGATTTGGACGCGGACGAGCGCGGAAAACGCGGATTTGAAGTGTTTTTTCGGGCAGTTTTTGAAAAAATCCGCGTCCATCCGCGTTTATCCGCGTCCGATTTCAAAGTTCGCTGAAGAACACGGAACTTATTTTTACACAAGTCCTTACTCGCGAAAGCGCGATGTCTGGGATGATTAAGTGTTGCCCAAGCCTGGAAAATTATGCCTGATCAGGCCGCGTGCAGTCGTTTTAGGCTTCGGTTTTTCAAGGTGCAAAAGTCGAGTTATAATGCACTGGATGATTCAACTATGCTTGAACTCAGGCGAAGTATAATTGTCTTGCCGACTGTCATTTATCATTGGAGTACGCTATGACCGTATACATTCGCAAGCAAACCGACTTGGTAAAAGCCATTACCGAAATCGCCCAATCCATACCGCTGACTCGCGCCGCGCAACTTTACGAATTTGCGCTGTTCCTCAAATTCCATCCCCTCCCCGCCGAAGAGGTCCTCGAAGGCATCGCCGCGGACGAAGCCGAATGGGACGCACAATTCGCGGCCACCAGCGATGAAAAATTGGCGTCCCTTGTCGCGGAAGTGGAAGCGGAAATCAGCGCAGGCAAAGCCTGGCCGATGTTCGACGAGCGCGGAGAATTCATCGAACGCAAATGAACGGCAAAACGGTCAAATCCTTCTGGAAACATTACTGGGCATTACCGCCAGAAGTCCGCCAGCGGGCAATCCAAGCCTACCTGGTTGCGTGATAATCCGTCTCATCCAAGTCTGTTCTTCAAACGCGTGAAAGAAAGCCAGCCGATCTACTCTGTGCGAATCGGACTGGCCTATTGGGCATTGGGTCTGCTCAAAGGGGATACGATCTCTTGGTTTTGGATCGGGAAACACGATGAGTACGATGAGCGCATCAAATAGCCATCGCTTCCTCGACCGCTGGATCGGCTCAATGGCGTGGGAAATGCTCGAAAGCGAGTATCCGGCGAGTCCCAGGACTCGTTGCTTAAACGGTTCCGCAAGAAAGTTGTCAAAAGCGGCGTTCTAAGCGCTGTGCGCCGCAAGCGTTGGTTCGTTTCCAAGAGTGAGCAGCGTCGCATGGAAAAGAAGAAGTCGGCTCGTCGCTTCAAGCGGCGCC
>DYKH01000780.1 GCA_020722685.1 Caldithrix sp.
ACCTGCCCAGCGGAATCTATTTTTTCCAGATCACGAACGGTTCGGTTACACAAATCCGCAAAGCACTATTGATCAAGTAACGCCTGATCTCGAGATGCAAAGCCAAAGGGCAAACGAACAGTTCTCTCCTTAGTGATGACTTTATAATTTTGCAATATGAATGCTATCATTTACGGGTGCCATAACGTACATTTTTATCAGGCAATTCTCTCTATTAATGCACATACAATTTGGATAAACTGATTTATGAAAACGGGGCCGTTGAAATTAAATCGGCTAAATGTTCACTAACCAAACAAGGAGACAGCCATGAACATCTTCACAACCAGTATTAGTTTTATACTTCTTATCATTCTTCCCGTCACTGCGGTCATCAGTCAGACCGCCATTCTCATTGATCACACGTGTACCGATATTTCCAAGATTCCTGCATCCTGGATTATGGAGGCAAAAAACAAGCTGCGCATTGGTTACAGCCATACCTCCCATGGGAGTCAACTAGTGACCGGCATAGAGGCGTTTCGGGGTGAGCCGGGTTCGCTATATTATTACGAAGATTCGGGCTGGGGTTTGCAGCCGGGAGTTTTTCTCAATGATTATTGGGCCAATGATTATGCAGGCGATTTGGGTCATTACGGAGATTTGAGCTGGAGAGACGCCACGGTGACCATGCTGCAACGTTCCGATAATGATCGCAACGTGGTGATGTGGTCCTGGTGCGGCGGCGTTAGCGATAATGATGAAACCGGCATAAACGCCTATCTCACCGCGATGGATCAATTGGAAAGCAATTATCCTGAGATCAAATTCGTCTATATGACGGGCCATCTGGATGGTTCTGGACCACAGGGGAATCTCCATCTCCGCAACGAGCAAATCCGCGCCTATTGTCAAACGCATCATAAAATCCTGTTCGACTTTGCGGATATTGAAAGCTATGATCCCGATGGTCAGGTCAATTACATGGAGCGCTATGCCACCGATGGCTGCGAATATGATCGGAATGGCGATGGTAATCCTTGGGGCGATGGTAACTGGGCCAATGAGTGGTTGGCCGGTCATGCCGATAGTGAACTGGCACAGATTGCCACGGCTTGTGGAGAATGCGCGCATTCGGAACGGTTGAACTGCGTGCTCAAAGGCCGTGCGTGCTGGTGGCTGCTGGCACGTTTGGCGGG
>DYKH01000781.1 GCA_020722685.1 Caldithrix sp.
TTCGAAGGTTCTGCGCCGCACCCGCCGCGCGGCTTAAGCAAGGCCGTTGGGCGGCTGCCTAGCAAACACAGCAGAGGAATAGACGGTCGTCGAATGGAGACTGCTCAAGAAAGCCGAGAGAAACATCAATTGTAGCATTACTTTGCAGCACAATCTAACGGAGGTGCAACAACATGCAACGTTTATCGTATCTGCAAGGAAAGTCACCCATCCTGATACTCCTGGGCACATTGATCGTCATTCTGGTGATGGCTTTGAGCGGCCTGAATAGCGGTGATAACAAGCTATCGGTTCAGGCTTTCTACTCTCCTATACAGACATCTCCCATCAAGACACCTGCACCTTTTCCAACACCGACTACTCGACCGACGCCGCAGCCTTCACCCACACCTCAAATTGTCCATCCTCCATTGCTAGAAATTGAGGCAGAGATAGAACTACGGAAATCAATTGGTTTTCGTAGTGATATCGAGTATGTTGAGGCTGTTCGCTCTTTAGATGATGTGATCATCAATGAAAGATTTGGCAGAGTAGCGTTAACCCCTAACGAAGCCAAAGAACTCGAAGCACGTCTGAATTTGGAAAAGGATGGCAATATTTTGCTGGATTTCTTTGAAAACGAACCTGGGCTTCAAGATTCATTCGGAGGAATTTACCTGGAACATGCTGCTGGCAGTGAGGACGAAACTGCTGGTGGTACGCTAATTTTGCAACTCGTTGAAGATCATACAGTAGCAAATGATATTCTTGCAATACTACCCCCGCTCCAATATCCAGAACGGCTACGCATAGAGTTGGTTGCTTTTTCTAACGAACAACTACAACAGCAGTTTCAAGCAATCTCGAATGTTGCTTCACAACATCTTCGGCTTCGAGCAGTCTCTATAGATCGAAAGAACAATCGCGTTGAGGTGATTATCACCCCCGTCGACGAGCAGAAGACTTCCAATGAAGCCATTGACAAGGCATCTCTTCCCAGTGATTTGGCCGCATTGGTGGCCGATTCATCCGTTATTGTTCGAGAGGGAGATATCACAAAGAGAGAGGAAACGGTCAGGGGAGGTGATAGTTGGAGTGATACCAGTGGGGGGAGTAGTTGCACTCTTGGATTCAAGGTGACGTACCTTGACACGTACTCGATGCTCACCGCTGGTCACTGCATACCAGAACTAGGTA
>DYKH01000782.1 GCA_020722685.1 Caldithrix sp.
ACTTCTCCCAAATATAACTCACCGACCCCTTGACCGTCTTGAATCCCAGGCTCCCATAGAGTCCGAGCGCGGCCTGATTTTCGCTGTCCACCTCGAGGATCATCGTCTTGTGGCCGTTCGCCGCCGCTCGGCGCAGGCTGGCGCCCAGCACGTATTTGGCCAGCCCCTGTCCACCGTATTCGGGGATGACGCCTATCCCGCGACATCGCCGGAATCTCAGGAATGAGTTGTGAAATTGACCAGAGCGTTTTTCCTGACGGGCAGGTATGGCCTGTTGGAGCGTTATTCTTCGGGCGACAGCGCTGCAATACCCTCAACCCGAGAAAAGTGTTTGCGATCAAAGGTATAGATGGCTGTTAATCCTTGCGACAGTAGCCATGCCGCGTTAAAAGCGTCGATGAAATCAATGTTCTTTTCTGCATACCAGAAGATGGCCTGTAATAGCAGATCCCCCTCTGCCACTTCCAGACCGGGGGTGTTGAAGATAGCGAGAATCTTGTCCTTAATGTCATCACGGGCCAGGGCATAGTAGGACTCCAACGTCCACACGATTTCGGCAATGACCAGGCTGTTGGTGACCAGGGTGACGTCTCCGGCGGAAGCGCGATGGAGCAATTGTTCAACCGCATCCGCCTGCGCCGGTACGTCGTTGGTCAGGTAGCGGAGAAATAGATTCGTATCGGCAAAGACGCGTTCAGTTTTCACACCGGGCTGCCTTTTGCGCGTATTTCTGAATAACTTGGGTGCGGATGGCATCGAAATCCTGAGGCTCAGACGTGGGAATGCTGCCGCGCAAATCCAGCAGCGTTTTCGTCATTGGTTGTATCACGACCTCTTCCCCGCGTTGGATAAAGGCGACCCTGTCACCTTCTTTGAGGTTCAGCAGGCGACGGATCGCTCGCGGAACGGTCATTTGTCCCCGGCGTCCGATAGTGGTCGTGATCATCACACCTCCATTTGACTGTCATTTTTTTATATGTCAGGCATAGGTTATTGTAACTGCCGTTTTTGAATTTGTCAATTGATAGCTGACTCAAAGCGGATTTTCGTCCGCCTCGCGCGCCAGGGCGATAAAATCGGGACAATCTTCGCCGCTCAGAAGGCGGTGATTTCTTCCAGGGTTTCCCCATATTTATAGGGAATAGGAAGCTGGCTGTAGGCCCGGTAGGTGA
>DYKH01000783.1 GCA_020722685.1 Caldithrix sp.
TTTTGATTTCACTCTGAGAGAGACCGTCCACGAATTTTGTCCACGAACACCTGCATTGCACCAAACGCAGTGCGGTGCAAGTGTAAACGAACGAGGGCGCGCCGATTCGCCATCGTATCCCACATCGTACCCGAAGATATTCGTGGACGGTTATCATAGCCGAAAGAGGGTAAAATAAAAGCATGGAACAGAAGCAATTACGTCGAATCTTGCGTGCCTTGCAAAAAGAATTGAAAAACACGCTGGGCGAACACGTAGAGAAGATCGTTCTCTACGGCTCCCAGGCGCGTGGCGACGCGCGGGACGATTCCGATATTGACGTGCTGGTTGTTCTAAAGGATGATTTCAAATATGGAACGATGTTGAAAAAGACATCGAGGGCGGTGGCAAAACTGTCCTTGGACAATGATGTGGTCATTTCGAGGGCATTTGCGACACGTCAGCAATACGAGCAGAGCCAAATGCCTTTCCTGATGAATGTCCGCCGCGAGGGGATTGCCATATGACGCCCGAGATCAAGGAATTGTTGGAACGCGCACAGTTGAGTCAAAAAGCCGCCGCGAATTTATTGCGCGACGACTTCGCCAGTTTTGCCGCTTCCCGCGCCTACTATTCCATGTTTTACATAGCGCAGGCGTTGTTGCTGTCCAAAGGCTTGAGTTTCTCCAGCCATTCGGCGGTCATTGCCGCGTATGGGAAAGAGTTTGCCAAGACAAAACTCCTCAATCCAGAGTTCCATCGCTTGTTGATGGAAGCGCAGGACACAAGAAACATCGGGGATTACGGAATGATTGGCGAAGTGGAAGAACGTGAAGCCCAGGAAGTCATCAATTGGTCGAAAAAGTTCTTGAAGGCGGCAGAGAAGTATCTCTCGCAAGCGTTTTAGTTCAACGCTGAAACATCAAACCAAAAGGCGGCTGTCACGCCGCCATTTTGATTCCTCTCCCCTCGCGATCACCTCTTCCAACGTCACATTCAACGCCTTTGCCAGCGCGGAGTTCCAAAGACCTGACATGTCTCACCCGCGCCGCGTCCAACCAAAACAATTGCGGGGACATGGGTCACGATGATCGGGGTTCTGAGGAGACATGTCAGGTCTGCGACGCGCTTCAAACCAAAAGGCGGCTGTCACGCCGCCTTTTTGATTTCATTCTGGGAGAGACCGTCCACGA
>DYKH01000784.1 GCA_020722685.1 Caldithrix sp.
GCAAGGCCGATATTGCCAAGAAGAAGCTGAATGATGCCAAAGCAGCGAATGTTCTGCGTGCCCACCGTATGCTGAGTGATGCCCATGGCATACATGATCGTCATCACCCTGTCCGGGGCGCTTGTTGACGCAATGAGTTCAGCAACCTTCCTCCACGTATCGACCGGGCATCCCGTAATCTGTGATACCTTTTCAGGCGTGTATCGTGCAAAATATCGTTTCATGAGTTGATACACGCAGTTCGGATCTTGAAGGGTGGAATCCTGCTTTGGAATTCCCTTGGAATCCAATTGATATTTCCAGGTATCCGTATTGTATTCTCCCTTGCTGGCATCGAAACCGCTAAAAATGCCGTCATTGAACCCAAAGCGCGGATCGATGAGATATGACGCGTTGGTGTATTCAACCACATACTCGCGCTGGATTTTGTCGT
This sequence comes from Caldithrix sp., assembly GCA_020722685.1. Next base: position 434 of record DYKH01000784.1, read on the forward strand.
TCTGAAGCAGATAGTTGATGATTCCACTCAGGAATGCAATGTCGGTTCCCGGGCGAATTGGCGCATATAAATCAGCTATGGAAGCCGAGCGCGTTACGCGTGGATCAACCACGATGAGCTTCGCGCCTTTTTCGCGCGCTTTCGTGACGTACTTAAATGAAATGGGATGATTTTCCGCGGGATTCGACCCCATCACCAGCACGACATCCGCATGTTCGATATCGCACCAGCCGTTTGTCATGGCACCGCGTCCGAATGTTGCCGCCAAACTGGCGACTGTGGGGCTGTGTCATATCCGCGCCTGATGTTCGAGGTATGTGATGCCAAGTATTCTTGCGAGTTTACTCCAAAGATAACATTCTTCGTTGTCGAGCGCCGCACCGCCGAGCGCCACAATGGCCGGGGTGCGGTTGACGGTCACATTGTTTTTTCTTGTAATAAAACTTCCATCACGGGTTTTTTTTACGCGCTCCGCGATCATTTCCATGGCGCGGTCCCATGTGAGTTCTTCCCACTCGGTCCCGCCCGGCCGGCGATATTGTACTTTTGTAAGCCTGCGGTCTAAGGGGTTAACCGCCACCTGATGAAGCGCTGAACCCTTCGAACAGAGCGATCCCTTGTTGATTGGATGATCCGGATCGCCTTCGATGTTCACAACTCTGCCATTACGCGTGGAAACGATGAGGCCGCATCCTACCCCGCAATACGGACAGATGGTGGTGCGTTCACGCGTGCCGC
>DYKH01000785.1 GCA_020722685.1 Caldithrix sp.
ATGCAACCCCACGCAGCCGGTCAATCGTCTGCGGAAGCGTAAAGAAACGAATCCCCGCTCGGCGGCTGAAGTCGAGAGGGAAAGAGAAGACCCGGCACGAATGCAAATATGTCAAGCTTGACCTCTATACTATACAGCGCCATTTTTCCGAAAAGTTCGTGTGCCCTCTTGTTCCCAATGTGAGAACGTGGTAACGTAGATCACATGCACATCATCAAGGTGAAAACGCTTCGAGATTTTTGGACCGACCACCCTGATGTTGAGCAGCCTCTCAGAACTTGGGTGAGTGTCGTCGAAAAGGCAACGTGGCGAAATCAGGAAGATGTCAAGGCTTCGTATCCTGGGGTCACCCCGATCAAGGACAACAGGTTTGTGTTCAAGAGACTCAAGGGCACAGACTACCGGTTAGTGATAAAGGTGAATTACAAGTTTCAGAAGGTGTTCGTCCGTTTTATCGGAACTCATCCACAGTATGACAGGATAGACGCGAACACCATCTGACTCACGCATGAGAAAGGCAAGGAGAATCGAAATGAAAATCAAACCCATCCGTACGGAAAAAGATTATGAAGCCGCCCTTGCCCGCATCGCGGAAATTTTCGACGCAGAGCCGGACACCTCCGACGGTGACGAATTGGAAATTCTCGCCTCCCTGGTAGAGGTGTACGAGAAGAAGCACTATCCCATCGGAATGCCGGATCCCATAGAGGCAATCAAGATCCGCATGGAAGATCTCGGGCTCGACAGGAAAGACCTCGAAGACGTGATCGGGTCCAAGGGCAGGATTTCAGAGATTCTCAACCGCAAGAGACCTCTTACTCTCCCCATGGTTCAGAGACTGAGCGAAAAGCTTGGTCTACCAACCGAGGTGCTTGCTCAAACCTATCCCCTTGCCCAAGCATCACGCAAAGCGTGCCATGGTGGACGTCGGGAAGCGTCCGGTTAAGCCTTGGGAATGGGGTCAGGCTTGACATATTTGGATTTGACAGTGTAAACTGCTCGGAATGAGACGGAGAGCACGCATTCACTATCCCGGCGCTGTTTGTCACGTGATGCTCCGAGGGAACGGCGGCCCGGGGCATCTTCTTTGACGAGCCGGACCCCGGTACTGAGCCACCTCGGCATGCGATTGGGCCGTGATCTATGCAACCCCACGCAGCCGGTCAAT
>DYKH01000786.1 GCA_020722685.1 Caldithrix sp.
TCCCTGGGCTAAATCGAGAGCACGGTTTTTCTGACGGCCGAACCCGGGCCAGTCCTTGGCAAGAGTGACTTTTGCCCCCGAATTACGTGCAATGTCCACGGTACCGTCGTCACTGCCGCTGTCAACAATCACCACCTCGCTACACCACGCCAAGCCAACGAGGCATTCTTCGATATTGCGGCACTCGTTATGCGTAATCAGGATGGCGGAAATGGAAGAAGGGGATTGCATCATGCCTTACGAGTGACGTTATTGATTGTCTTGCAATTTTTCGGACGTGGAAATATGCCGTCCGGGAAACGGCTCCCACGCCGCAATATCGCCCAATGGAAAATTGCCGGTCATGCCATAAACCATGCGTTTGAATCTTCCAAGCATCGTTGGCGCGGGCATACCAATATTTTCTCCTCCAGGCTGCGCACTACGCATCAGATAGTTCCGTTTGAACTCACCCAAGGTCAAGCCCCATTTGGTCACGAAGGTACGGGCGCCGTGATTTCGGCGGACACGGCCAGTGCTACGGCACGCAAAATGATAAATCCGGCTGTCGCCAATCACAGCATAATGACGGCAGCCCGCAACCCAGAATTTCATCATCAAATCATCTTCGCTGCCCATGCCTGGGCTCAGCTCGAGACTATAGCCCCCTACCATGTGCCACCAGCGTTTACTGACCACGCTGACTGGTGAAGCCTGTCCGGCAATATCGCCGCGCGGATCGGAGCGATATTCGGCCAACAAGCGGGATTCTTCAAAAGACTCTGCCGTGTCGCCAAAATTCCGCACGATGGTTAGATTGTTGACCGTCTTGTTAGGCTCAATAAGCGTGGGGGATAAATAGGCCAAGTCATTTGGCAATGCCTTGATTGACCGAATCAGGGCGTCATCCCAGCCGGGGCAACAGACCATGTCGTCATTCAGGTAAACCAGCCATTCGTGGGTTGCCATAGCGGCCAGTTGGTTGACGGCAAGGCAGATTCCGATATTCGACGACGAATGGGTATGGGTAATTCCTTGCTGTTTGACCCAATCCAGGGATCCGTCAGTGCCTTGATTGACATGAACCAGGATTTGATGTTCGAGGCTGCTGTGCTGCCTGATTTTTTCAATACAAAGTTTCAGGTAGGGAAGGTTATTCCAGCTTGGAATGAGGATGCTCAGCATG
>DYKH01000787.1 GCA_020722685.1 Caldithrix sp.
GGGAGTTGGTTTTCTTCGGCGTCTAAACCCTTGTAGAATGAGTCATAGGTATCGTTAGTAGGTTGTGGTACTTTTGCGCCTGAAACCGCCCAGGCGACAACACCCAAATCGCTTTTGACATATCCTTGACGGTTCATTAACCAGCGAAGTGCAGAGTGGGCTTTCTGTGTTGTCTCAAAGCCGACAGTTGCAACCTGGTCAGGATAGGTAAACCGCCCAAGGAAGGTGAAACCACACCCGTCATCAATTGTGATTTTTCCCTTGCCGCTGATTGATTTGCCCGAAGCGATGAGTTTTGCTTTATCGGCATCATTCCGGATTTTGGCGGGGTGCTGGTCAGCAGAGAAACTTTCTTTGCCCGTTACATAGCACAAGGATTTCGTTTGCTTTGTTGCCGAGTAGTAATCAATCCAAGACTGAATTACGTCGGAGTCATTCCAAACCTCCGCTGCTGCATCGCTACCTTCGACTCTCCAACGCACAAAAGCGTCTGCCTGCCAGCTTTTTAGTTTCCCTGTCTTTGGATCTATTCCACCAGCCAGCAAATCGAATATGTCTTTTGGCGCATTTTTGTCCTTTGCAGCAGGACGTTCCGTATAGAGCTTTCCGTGTTGGTCGGCAAACAGCACGCGATTGATTACTAAATCGCCGATGACGTTGCCTTTTTGCACATATTCATAAACAGCACGGACTTTGGCAGGTGCGCCATTCTTGACCCACTCGGACAGGAGTTCCATGTAAGACTCAAAATAGTGGTCTTTCTCGCCTCCATGTTTCTTGTAATCCGCCGCAAGATATTGCAACTTATCGCAAAGGGGATGAGCCGCCTCGCCGCTTGTTCGTCCTGACGATTTCTCGGTACAAGGAATAATCGTTCGTGCTTCATCTTTGCCAACAACACGAGCGTGTCTGAAATTGCCTTTTGAGTCAAGCGTGATTTCAATTTGTGCTTTTTGCGTGGTGTGGCAAATAGGCAACAGCGGCACCTGCTCTTTGCCTTCTTTGTCTGCTTCCATAACGCCAATCATGTTCTGGCTATTCTCATACGTCTCATACAGGCTTTGAATCCAGTTCATCTTATTCCCTTCCTTCCGCGTAGCCTTCCAGCAAGCCTTCTTCAGCCAGCCCAATCGTATCGGGCGGGTTGGCTTTCATCGGACGCA
>DYKH01000788.1 GCA_020722685.1 Caldithrix sp.
ACGTTAGCATGGCAACCGGTGTAAAGATGGCGATTTCACTGCTGTTCATTTTTCTCGGTGCGGTGATGGGAAAGATTCGGAAGAACTATTTTGTCGGTATTCGTACGCCTTGGACTTTGGCGAACGAAGAGGTGTGGGACCGAACTCACAAGTTTGGCGGAACCGTCTTCTTGGTTGCAGGCTGCATCGGCCTTTTGGCGTCCTTACTCCCAAGCGACTTTTTCTTTGTGGTGATCGGCGCCATCCTTGGGGCGGTGCTGGTGGTGACCGTGTACAGCTATGTCATCTTTGTACAATTGCGGCGAAAGCAAGGCGCGGGAATGCAAAAAATTTAGTGGGCAAAAATTGTTCTTGAATCCCGACTATAAAAATGTTATGCTGAGGTAAGCGCAGTTAGTCCCGAAGAATTGCTGCGCATGTGAGCCGTGGATTTATCCCCGCCCTTTCAGGAATTCGCCGCATGGGCCGTCCTGAAAAATAGGGCATGACGTTCGACAAACAAATGGGCTTGCCGAGATCATGAGGTGAAAACGTGCTGATTGTGACGACAGAAACGATTCCCGGAAAAGAAATTTACCAAGTATTAGGATTGGTGCGGGGGAGTACAGTGCGCAGCAAGAACTTGTTTCGTGACATCGGCGCGGTGCTTAAGAACATCGTTGGCGGGGAAATAAAGGACTATACGAATTTGCTGCAACTGGCGCGAGAGGAAGCGATCAGTCGAATGGTTCAAGAAGCGGAACGATTGGGCGCGAACGCCATCGTCAGCCTGCGCTTTAGCACGTCCAGCATTATGGCATCGGCCGCGGAGATGCTAGCCTATGGAACTGCAGTCAAGGTTAAGTCGATTTCGATCTGAAAAACTGGAATAACGGATTGGCTCAGACCTGAGCGCTCCCGAACATACTTCTTGCTTATACTCCTATTCGCGCTCTTGCTCCTGTTCATTCTCTTTGTGGTTCAGCTAAGAGATAAACGCTTCCGATTATACTCCAGCTTTTCTTTGGCGGTCATCTTTTTAAAGTCCGGGGTGCTGCTGATGGGCATAGTAGGAGCACTCTCAGGTTTGCGCGCTTTGCCGATGGTTCTTGCAACGCTGACTATACTGCCGCTTGCTCCATACGACACCGCCGGATTGGTAAGCTGCAAATCTTCTTGTA
>DYKH01000045.1 GCA_020722685.1 Caldithrix sp.
CAATCCCAATCAACATCAAGAATCCGTGTCATTCCGTGATGATCCGTGGTCGGTTTAAAAGTGTCCGGTAGCAAGAGTTATTTTAGAATGCTTCGCGACGACGGCCGAACTTGTTATCGTTGCAATGACCATAAAAGAGGTTCATCCGGCAAATGCGTACCTATTGGTGAAGAAAGGCCAAAAGCATTCCTGATGAAGGTCATGAAAAATTCAAATAGCAAAATGCAAACTGACAAATCAAAATGCAAAAATGGGGGCCGTGTCTATGATGCTCAAAGGATAAACTAAGATTTTCGATTTTTCCAAACCCTCCCTATCTGCCTCGTTGAGCCATTGGATGTTGTTCATCAAGCCTTATAGCCGGCTTTTGGAGGCATTAGATAGAGTGGATTTGAGACATGCTTCGGTCTGCCAAGGCCGATCTGGTGGCCTGCGCGAAGTGGGCCGGGTATGGGGAAGCTTATCTTTTCAGATTCTATTTGTGAATGAGGACTTTTCTTCAGGCCAATTCTGCCAGGTCCATTTTGGATTTTGATATGTCATTTTCAGTTTTAATGTTTGATATTTGCATGAAGGCTACTCGGACACCGAGAGAAAGTGAATAGCAGGTACGCATTTTCCGGAAGAGGCCAAAATACATTGAAATGATTTCCCAACCCTTTGAACAAATCAGATATACTCTGTTGATCCAAAAGATGAGCCAACGATCCTGGAGGTTTGATTGGACAGGCTGAGCAAAATATTTAAAGGATCGAACCTCTTTATCGCCTCCCTCATTATTTCCGGCTTGGCGCTCGCGGTTTTTATGCTTGCGCCTTCGGGCGTCTACACCATCGACAGCAAAAAGCCGACGCAGATATATTTTGCCGACAACATTTCCTACGCCCACCGAATCATCATCGATCTCTTTAATGAGAAATACCGCAATTACATCCAAGTCGTCCCCATCGATCTACCCTTTGACAAGTTCAGCACCAATGAACGCAAGGAACTTTTGACTCGCGCCTTTCGCAGCCAGCACAATCGCATTGACATCTTTTGCGTCGATCTAATATGGGTTCCCCGCTTTGCCAAATGGAGCGAGCCGTTGCAGGGCTATTTCACTCAGGAGCGACAGGACCGGATATTAGATTACGCCCTCCAATCCTGCTTCGATCGAGAATCCCTCGTAGCTTTTCCGCTTTACATCGACATCGGCCTGATGTACTATCGACAAGACTTGCTGCAGATGCTGCCGAATTCCACCGAGTTAGAAGAAAAGCTGCGGCGTTCTCTCACCTGGGAGGAATTCATCGACCTCAAGAGCAAATTGGCTTCATCCAGTAATCCTTTCTATATTTTTCCGGCGAACAATTACGAAGGACTGATGTGCAGCTTTTTTGAGGCCATGGCCAGCCAAGGCAACGTTCAAGTCCAAGACAGCTCCATGCAATTGAACACTCCCGCTGCAAAAAGGGCTCTGCAATTATTGGTAGATTTGGTGAACAAGCATCGGTTGTCACCGCCGGTGATCACGGAATTCAAAGAGATCGAGGCTTATCGTTACGCGCTGGAAAACGACGCCCTCTTTTTCCGTGGCTGGCCCGGCAACTTGATCCATTTCAAAGACACCCATGCCGACAAAATTCGCAATGTCAAGATCGCAGCTCTGCCCCATTTTAAAGGAATGCGTCCGGCGGCCGTATTTGGTGGCTGGAATATGATGGTGAACAAGTTTTCCAAAAAAAAAGACCTGGCCGTCAAATTCGTGCAGTTTGCCGCGGAGAGAGAAATTCAGGAAAAAATGTTTGTCGAGATGGGGTATTTACCGGCCAATGAGCAGGTTTATCAAGATTCTCTATTCCTCCAAAGCCATCCTGAGCTTGTTTACTATCGTCAACTATTGGATTTTGGGTTTCATCGTCCGGCGACGGCTGACTATACCTGGTCATCCGACATTGTGTCGTATTACATTCAACGAGCCATCAAGCAAGAGATTTCCGTCTCGGAAGCATTGGCGCAAGCTTCCAAACAGATCAAGGCAAAAGAGGTTCTGCTGCAATCGCCGTGACTTGGATTGTGACCACTTGCTTCAATTAGGGAGAGTGAGTTTGAAGGCATTCTCGAATGAATAATTTTGTAAAAAAGTCTTTTTTTTGTAAGGCGAATTTTTATATTTGCCCAGTGCGACGCTTTCAGCATGGCGATGTCCCGTCGTCTCTGGTCCTCGCCTGGAACTTTGGCAATCTTAGTCGATTGCTGCGCACAAACATCTGCAAGGGGATTCGTTTTTGAGGCACAGGATTTATGTGAAACGCCCCGTTCGATAATGACAAGAAGCTGATCTATCCATAGGGCTTAGATACTGCATTGTTCTTGATAACAACGGGATCCGGAGGAGAGAGAATTTGTATATCGATTTGATGGAGTACAAGAAATCCCTAAAGCACGTCGAAATTGAAGAGCTCTTAGATTTGTACTTTTTTCGAATTCTTGGCTATGGCTTCGTCAAGCTGATAGCGAGGACCAATGTTACGCCGAATCAAGTCACCTATCTGGGGATGGCCTTTGGTGTCTTGTCCGGTTACTTTTTTTCTTTGGGAACCGAAGACGCCCTCATGATGGCAGCTCTCCTTTTGTTGCTTGCCAATGTCATGGATTGCGCCGACGGTCAATTAGCCCGCCTCAAGAAAAACGGCTCACAGCTCGGCAGCATGATCGACGGCTTTTTCGATTATATTGTCGGAGCAGCTTCAATACTAGGAATTGGAGTTTATCTAAGCCGCCAACATCCCCTGCACGTCGTGGTTCCACTGACCACCCTCGCCGCATGCAGCCGGTCCATACAAAACCTTCTCTTAGATTTGAGGCGCCGCTTTTATACCGACACCAGCGCTCTCACCGATAGCCCGCTCATGGATGATTATGACAAGAGTGTGCAGGACCTGCGTCGATTGCGCCACCTTAAGGGGCATCTTAGCGAAAAGCTCATCCTCCGCCTGAGCCTCCTCTATTTTGCCGCGCAGAGAATAGCCATCCGGCTTACCCGCATCGACTCGACGGATTTCCGCATGATCTCCACTTTGGCGGACGACAAATCCCTTATCATGCGCCTTTGGACCGTAATCGGCAGTTCCACCCATATTTCTTTTGTAATCGTTGCCGCCTTTTTTAACCATTTGGAGGTGTACTTTTGGGCGGCCATAACGACCGGCAATCTCATCGTTATCATCTTGCTGCTGGTCGAGACGTATTTAGTGCACAAGATCGAAAGTACCACCATGGAGGCGAAGTGATCGCAGTAATTCTGGCGGCGGGCGCCAGCTATCGAATGCGTCCGTTGACGAATAATCTCCCCAAATGCTTGCTCACCGTCGGCAATAAGCCCATATTAGGTCAGATCCTCGATAACCTGGCCCAAGGCGGCATCCAGGACATTCTTGTGGTGACCGGCTATTACGAGGAAATGGTCAAAGAGTTTGTCCGCAAGAACCTTCACGGCATGAATGTCAGATTTGTGACCAATGAGCGTTATGCACATACCGGCGATAGCGTCTCCGTTTGGGCGACGAAACCGCACGTCCAAGGGCAGAACATTTTACTGGTAGATTCCGACTTGTGGTTCTATCCCGGCGTCGTAACAAAACTCCTGCAAGGCGAGGAAGCGGACTTGGTGGCCATCAACAGCAAGGTGCCGTTGGATGAAGAAGCGGTGAAAGTGGTGCTGGACGGCCATTGCCGGATTACTGAAATGGGAAAACCCGTCGAGATCAAGAAGGCCATTGGCGAAGCCATTGGAATTCGCAAATTTTCTGCCCAGTTTATGGACCAATTGTATAAAGTGCTTGAGCGGCGGATCGTAAAGGAAGGAATTATTGACCAGATCTTCGAGGTTTCTGTACAAGAATTGTTGGACAAAGGCGTTCCGTTGTACGCCATCGATACCTGCGAATGGCCGAGCATGGAGTTGGACACGCCGGAAGACTATGCCAAGGCTCAGAGTCTGAAATTGGCCACTCTCTGATGAGGAACCGGCAATCGAGTTTTCCGCAAAAGTCGCCTCCTCTACCGTTTTCCGGGACCGCATCCAAGTGGGGATTGGGGCTTGAGCAAAAGAGAAAAAAAGAACAGATAAGCTATGTTCATAGTTCTTGGAATCATCATCGGGTTTTTGGCCGCCATTCCCATTGGTCCGCTCAACGTCATCGCCATATCGCAGACTCTAAAGCGGGACTTTACACATGGATTTCTGGTGGGCCTCACAGCGGCCTTCTTAGATGTCATTTACAGCTATACGGCGCTGGTCGGCATTTCGCAGGCTGTCGAAGGTCTGGCGCCCATCATGCCTTATTTGAAACTACTGGGCGTCATGTTGCTCACCGCCATCAGCATCAGGCTCATGAGGCAGGCCAAGGCTTACAGGGGGCCAAGCGCTGAAGCAAAGGAAGCTCGCGCAGCCCACCGCCCGATCATTGCTGCCTTTTTGTGTTATGTCACCAATCCGACGTTGTATGTTTTTTGGCTGGCTGTGGGCGGGGCAATGACTGCCCATCATTGGATAACGCAGTCGTGGTGGCAGTCCATAACATTCGCTATCGCTTGCGGCTCCGGCAGTGCAATCTGGTATTTTTTGCTTACCAAATATGTCGCCCTGTATCACCACCAATTCTCACCCGCGACCTTTAAAAGAATTCTCTTCGCAACGGCGCTTATACTTCTGGGATTTGCTGCCTACCTCCTTGTGGCGTTTTTCTAATGCTCTCATTCAGCAATGGGGAGTCGCACCCAAGGTAACCGCTCATTGTCACGGATGGTGCTTGCCAGGAATTGACGAAAAGATTGCGCCTTTTCGCCAAGCGCCCCTTCACAATCCAGAGTAGTTTCCCACCGTCAACGACTGCACGGCCTTGTGCCAAAGCCCGCCCCCAGTGATTCACCACTTAGTCATTCAAAATGAAGCACGCAGAGAAAAATTCACCACGGGTTGTTCTGCGACGGCGCCGAACCGGATTCCCCAATCAACAGAAGCTTGCTGCCTTCGATTGTACCGCGTCACCGTCCAGATCGCATCGATGGCGCTGACAACGTGGTTGGCCAGTACGGCACCAATGGCAAACAATGCGCGATTGTCGGCTTTGTCCGCTGAAATGCGTAATTGCTCGAATCTCGCTCGATTGGCGTCGCTGTCCCAATTCCAATAGTACGTTTCGACATCCGTGTAATACTCGGGTAGGTTTCGCTGTCGCAGCTTGGCCGCGTTATAATCATAGATGCTCTGATAATTGCCCAGGTCGATAAAATAAGAATCGGATTTGCCGCGCAGTTCCACCCCCGCATGTGCCGCGGCGAAGGTCTCGTAATCCTGCTTCCGCCAATCACGGTAGGTGACAAAGCCGGCGTAACTCAACCACAAGCTCACCTCGGCGGCCATAAAGACCTGCGACTTGCTCTTGGAGCCGGCGTAGCGCTCTCCAAGTCCTGGCAATAAGAGCGACAGCAGGAACGCCTTCCCCTTGGATTTGCTCATGGACGCGCTCTCCTTCGTTTGCAGCAGATTCGCGGGAGCCAAGCCGCCGTTTTGTCCGACCTGATAAAAAGTGAGAATTTGGGGTGACCGCCAAGCGCCTGGTTGTAAGAAAAGCCGCTGTTGGATCGGCTCTTCTTCCCCAGCGAAGCTGGTGCCGGCCAAACTCAAGATGAAAAGAAAAGTCCTGTACCAGTAGCGCATGGGGCTTACCAATTTAGGCGAAGCGTCAGAGCGGTTGCCGGCTGCTGATTGAATTTCACCGGCTCGAATTGCAGGCTTGCCTGCGCCAATGATCTGTTATGGCGAGAAATCGTCCAGGCAGCATCCAGAGAGCTGACGATGTGATTGAGCAAGACGATGGTAATTCCTGTGGTCGCTTTCTTGAACGCCCGGTTGCTGGCATCGCGTCGTCCTTCGTAGTAAAGCCGGCGCGCGGAACGCAACGATTTATCCCAACCGTCATCCAGCAAGCCAATCTCGGAATCATCCCAGCCGGAGTTGAACTGATCGTACTTGCCGATCATTTCATAGTACTGTTGATCTTTCTGCTCATGCAATCCGTGGCTAAAGTTTTCGTGCTCCCATTCCCGCAAAGCGGGCAAGTCGTTTCGGTCACGTCCTGAATGGTTGGCGATCCAATCCCAATAATCACTCTCAATCCAATGAGCGTCGGCGTAGTCCCGGAACTCGGCATCGATGTCATTCCCTTCGGCGTTGTAGACCGCGTACATGGTCCAGCTCAGAGCTTCGACGGCGACAAATCCAACGGCCTTTAGCAGTGAACCGCCATAGTACTGGCCGGCGCCCGGCAGCAGGGCCGATAGCAGCAGTCCAGTTTTAGGCGACTTCCACCCGTCCGGGTGCGAGACAGGAACGCCTATTTCTCCCACTTGACCGGCGGCATAGGCGGAATTCACCGTTGCGGATTCAAGCATGAAAGCCTGCCAGTCCGTTGCGTTGGCTCCTGCTGCAGCGACGCTAAACCATAATGTCAGAAGAATAAAAGTGCGTCTCACGGTTATGCTCCTTCTTGAATTCTCTCAGTCACTAAGGCGCTAAGGCATCCACTCGCAATCGCGCCTCTGTGAGTGATACCTTTTTGCAGATCAAAGAATATAGGTGACGTTAGTTCCATTTATCCGTGACTGCTCAGGCAATCCACGGAATGGCAAAACGCTTGCCGCCAAGACCATTAATAGAGATTTGCCGGACGGGCGCCGGAACCATTGCCGGTCCCGAGCAAGCCTTCCTTCCCTGGCATTTCCAAAATAGTTATGCGCTGAATGGTCTTGTCTTCTAATTGGCATCTGAGTTGCCCTTTTATTCCAAAAAGTCGAACAGCACACTCACATAGTATCGCCACTCTTTGCCGTAGGTCACCTGCTCGCTGACGATTTTGTCCAAGCCATAAGCGGCGCTGACGGAAATGGCTGTCGGAAATCCGTAAAAAGAAAAGGCGGAAAAGCGCAAATCGACGCCGGCGTCCTTCTTGAAATCGGCGAGCCGGACTCGGTCCCCGTCAAAGGCGTTGCCATAGTCGAAAAAACCAGCCAGATACAGCTTGTCCGATGTCACGTTGAACAGCCGGTGCTGCCAATAGCTGAATAGTGGAAAGCGGTAGGTGAAACGACCCAAAAGCAGCTTGCGCCCGCCGATACTGTAGAACGGATAGCCGCGCAAGCCCGGCAGACCGCCGGCAAAAAAGTTGAAAAAGCTGTCTATGGGCCGGTCGACCCAGCCGCCGCGGATTTGGACGTTGACAGCATGCTTGTGCAGCCAGGGCAGCAGGCAATACTCTCGCCAATTCAACTCCAGGCGATTATAGTTATAATCGGTGTACACCTCCTGCGGGGTGCCATAGTCATTGTCGGTGGAAAAATCTTTGAAAAACTTGTTGTACTCGCGGGTGTACTTGATCTCGATTCTTCGCCCGGCGGATGGATTGATGTCGGAATCGATTCTCGGCACGAGCTGATCGATGCTCCAGGTCAAGGCAAAATGGTTGCCGATAAAATAAGTATTGAGCGGCGAAGTAAACTGGAGGTTGCGAAAGAAAAAATCTTTGATTTTGCTGGTGTATCGACTGTGGACGTAGGCCCCGCGAATCACACTGGCGTCGTTGAGACGATAATATGCGCCTACGTCGGCCTCTAAGATGTTGAAACCGATGTCAAGCTTCACCCGGCTATTTGGATCGTCTTCCCTGACCTCGATGTCCCGCTCGATGTTACGGGTGAAACCGTACAGCTCGAGGAAGAGCGTAGGCGCCAATCGCCGGTATTCAAAAATGGCAAAGGCGTCCAGGTCTTTGCGCGCGTTCAAGGCCGCTCCACCCAAAACCGAATAGCGATCTAGAATGTCGCTGGCATAAAAATAGGTGCCAAGCTTGACTCGATTGGAATCGAGCATGACGCGCGGCAAGAATGAGACCTGCCCATAGGTCATGTTGTAAGGCTGGGTGGAAAGATCGGGAAGCTGGGTATCGTCGAATTCGCGGACAGATCGCGGAATCGCATCCGCGTCTTCCCGGCCATTGCCCCATAATCCCAGCGGTCCGCCATCGGCGACCGTGAGATACTCGCTCTTCGGCTGCTCGATTTCTTGCGGCGCTTCCATCAGCGCAATCTTGTAGCCGTCGTATTGAAAATTCGAAAAAGCCAGTTTTCCCTCACGGGAAAGGGACGGCATAAACGCCCCGCCGATGACGTTGGTCCACTGCTGCAATTGGGACCCGTCGGTATCGACGCTGTAGATGTTAAAGATTCCCGTCTTGTCCCAAGAAAAGTAGACGTGCTGGCCGTCGCCGCTAAAAACCGGATCGCGGGCATCGCCTTCGCCGGTAACAAGGTCGCGCACGCTGGCGGTCGAGAGTTCCATCAGCTTCAAATCGCGACCGTGATTGCGGGCTTGGGAATAAACGATGTATTTGTCATCCGGCGACCAGCGCGGGGAGAACACCGCTTCGCCATTGGCAAAATGAGTCAGCTCGCGTATCCTTTTGCCGGTGCGGTCGAGAAGCAACAAATTGTCGGTGCCGTCCTTCTGAACCGCGCAAACGATTTGTTGGCCGTCCGCCGACCAGTCGGCATCCAAAACCCGGAGGCCTTTTGTTAGCCGCGATTCTTTTTTCTTTTTCAAGTCATAGAGCCACAAATCGCTATAGTGCGATCCATGCTTGTCCCGCTCGTGCCGGGCGTACAAAAGCTTTTGTCCGTCGGCTGACCAGGAAATGGCGCTGTTCACCCCGGCCTTTACCAGCTTGCTCCTACCGGTCGAAGTATCAAAAATGAACAAGCTCGTTCGCGTCAAATAATCGGATGATTTTCCGCCGCAAAAAGCAATGAGCTTACCGTCCGGCGACCAAGCCGGAAAGATATTGCCGATTCCCTCTTTGGTCAGCAGGACGCCTTCACTTCGCGTCTTTTCAATTTCCGCCAAACGAAGACGATAGTATTTTTCCAAATCCGTGCGCCAACGATCATACAACTCATCGGCAGGCAGGCCGGTCACTTTTTTCAAAGCACCGCCAACGGTGAACCGCAGGGGACTGGACATCGAATCGGATAACTTTCGCACCGCATCAGCGCCCCAATTCTTGGTCAGGTAGCGAACGAAAGCATAACCGGCGTTATACGTCCGCTCATTGCCCAGACTGTTCTTGCCGAAAACGCCCATCTCGTCAAAAGAGTGCAGCTTGCCGGCGAGCACGGCGGTGCGGATCAGCATGTCGCGGTGGCTGTCCCACATATCGTAATCCAAACCCGGAGCCTGATACTGCGCCATCCCTTCCGCCAGCCACATGGGCATGACGGTCATGGCGATGGGATAAGATGCAAGCACGTTGGGGTAACCGTACAATACATCCGGGCGCTTCTCACTCTCGTAACCGATCATCTGCAAATAAAGAGCCGGCACGCGTCGTGTAATCTTACGCGCAGCGCCCAGACTGACCATGTGAGTAAACTCGTGGGTTACCACATTGCGGAGCCAATTGTGCGTGCCGCGCAAAATGAAGGTCATCTGCGGCGCCCAAATCTCCACTTTGTTATCATAATAAAAGGCCGCACCATTCGAGTTGTCATCGTGGTCTTTGACGATAAAGTGAACGATTCCGTCCGGCTTCCAGTCATACAGCGAGGTCACCGGCTGGTAGATTTCCTCCGCTATTTTGGCTACTACCCGAGCCGACCGCTCGGCACCATCGTGGTAGTGGATTTCGAAATGTTCGGTTTTGAGGGTGTACCAATCCAGCTCCGGGTGGTTGTCCTCGCGGCTTTGGGCAAAGATTGCATTGGAGCAGCCAAAGCCCATAAGAAAAAGTATTATTCGTTTCGTCAAGACACTCATGGATGCTTGTCTATTTAACCACTGCAATTTTGATAAATTCGATGCTGCTGTCGCCGCCGCTAACAGCCTCCACTCGGGCAAGGTACACTCCGCTTTCGATACGCGCAACGTTCCAAACCACTTCGTGGTCGCCTACCGACACCTCCGGACTTGGCAATTCTTCGACAAAATCTCCGGCCAGATCATAAAGGCGAATGGACACCTTGCTGGCCGGCTTGCTCAGGGTATAGCGGATATTGGTGCGATCAGCCTCCGTCGGATTGGGATAGCAAAAGACCTTTTTGCTCGGCATGAGGGTGGCTTGACTGACCGTGCTGGTATTGTTCTGGGGAAAAGAAAAGTCATGGCGCTCATTACCCCCAAATTGCGGCCATTGGATGCCTTCCCGCGAGATCAACAGGGCAAGATTCCAGGCGTAGAGGTAACCGTCCGTTGAAATGACAGCCAGCTCCAGGTCGGCATCTTGATTAAAGTCCGCCAAGACGGGCGTCGCCACAATGGCGTTCCCTGTGGTGAGTGGAAAGCCATCCACCAGCTTGGCGCTGCCGCCGGCAAAGGCGTGCAGCATCCCATCGACATCTGCCATTAATCCAATAGATTCCGTCGCAGTTTTGATCCACAGTGGTGAGGGTATTTCGCTTGTATTCAGGCTATGGGATGAGCGAATAGCGATGGGAAAATTAAGGCTGGAAGCTCCGCTCGTCTCAAATGCGAAGAATTGACTTCCATTGGAAAAGAGGATTTCCGGCAAACCATCTTCATCCACGTCGCCAAGGCTGGGAGCGCTAATGGGACCCAAACTGGGATTTTGCTGATGCCGGCTCAGCAAAGTGCCATCGGCAGCGAACAGAGCAATATCGCCTCTATCCGACACGACGGCGATTTCTACTGCTGCGTTGCCATCAAAATCAGCTACCACCGGCTGGTATGATTTCGCATCGCTGACGAATTGCACCTGCCAGAGTTTTTCGCCCGCAGAGTTCAAGGCGAAAATGTCGCCGTTTGAGGTCACGGCGACGAGCTCGCCGCTGCTTGTTCCCATTGAGGCCAATCCGGTTATCGCTTCCGCTGCCAAGTTTTGCCGCCCGATCAATTGCAGGGCATCATCCCGGTAAGAAAGCAGATAAACGGTTCCCGTTCCGCTGCCGACGATGATTGCAGCAACGGAGTTGCCGCCGTCTTGACCCATCAACATCGGGCCTGCTGTCGGAAATTCGGAAATAGAATAGGAGCCGAGGACATCTGCCCTTCCGTCACCATCGGCATCTTTTAGGGACAATAGGCTGAGAACGCCCGAGCGCTCCACTACCACGACTTCCGGAACGCGATCATTGTCGAAATCTGCCATGGCCGGCGACAGAAAAACCGAGTCGCCGGTTTGTGCCACCAGTGGCAAATCGTCATCGTTGGGGATCAGCTTTGCACCGGTTCCACTACAACCGAGAATCGCCCCACCTTGCGCAACCGCAATCAAGCCGATCCCTTGGCCGGTTTCCATGGGAAAAGTAACCAGCGACCCGGCACCAAAACCGGAGCCAACGAACTGCGGAAATCCCGGCACGGCCAAATCCGAGCTGACGGAAAACGTCATCACCGTATCGCGCTCACTGAAATTGGCAAAACGGATGTGCGTCACAGCACGATTGTTAGCATTGCTGTTGGGAATACTCTGCGGCGATAGCTCGACCACGTCCGATTTGTTCACAATCTTGTGTGACTCGTTGCTGGCCCAGTAGGGATCAAAATAATCGCCCGACTCGGTGCCGTAGGCGGGATCGAAAAGACTGTAATAGAAGCCGATGTCCTGTGCGCCGTCGCATTCGACCAAATCGACGCCGCGATGCTCACGATCGTCATTGATGGTGTTGGTCGCCAAATTCGCCTCGATGACGCGCTCGTCAATATGCCAAACAAGGATGCCCGAACCCGGCAGGCCAAAGTCGTACTCATCGATGCGAGTGACCACACCCATACCGGACTGGGCGACGATTTTGCCGGTCGAGTCGAATTCCACTCGCTTGTTCTGTTCATCTCGACCGACAGCGATCTTGTCGCCGTTTCGATCCTGTTTTCGATTCTCCATGAGAAAGTATTCTTTGGAATCAATCGGAACCTTTACGATATGCGGAGCGGACGTTGTATTGGATGCGCCGACTCGCAAGCCTTCGGCGTTTGTGACGACCACTGGCTCTTCCCATCCCATAAATATTTTCTCCCAGGCGGATGGCTCAGCCGGGATCAAACCCTGGAAATTGTAGGAACCCTGATCCATGAGTCCCCAGCGGCCGATGCCCGGGCGTCCGGATTGAGTATCGAACAAACTGGGCATACCCAACTGGCTACCCATCAGCAGGGTCATGGTGCCCAACAGCGCCAAGTTTTGCTCTTCCTGATTCTGCGTTTCCGGCAATATAATGCCTTCGCGGACAAACACGCCGTCGCCCACGTCAATGCCTTGATAACCGGCATCATTGGCACCGATTGTCTCTTTGAGAGTGGTAAAATCTATAAAAGCAGATTGGATATCGTAAGGAGTGGGATCGAAATCAAAGGCAAAATCGCTGCCCACACCGGCATGAAAGATCATGAAGCAGTCATACTTGCCAAAGTCGGGCTTGGGGTCCGTGTTCGCGACCGTCAACACGTCCCGCAGCAGCTCGGCCCAACGCTGCTTTTTCAGCTCTTCGTTTTCCTGACCGCTGTAATAAACCATGTTCTGGGACAATTGGTAAGCGTTGGTTTTGCCTTTGGGGAACACATCACCTTCGATGATCACCTTGCCGTTGGAAACCCGGCGGAAATAATTCGCCAAGGCGAGCAACTGATGCTGGAAATAGGTGCTATCGTGAGGAGGCCGATCAAAGACGTAACCACTGCTGGTGGACAGATCGAATCTACCGTTGCCGTTGGTAGTGGCAAGGTCATCCACGATAAACTCGGCTCGCAAAGCGAGAATTTTGATCGTATCCGCCCTGGCCATCCTGGCCGTGGAATAGCGAAAATCAAGGCGATTCACCGCGGAGGACGAGGGATTTGAAGACAGCCTGAGTTTGAGAGGCGGACTGGCGAAAGAAGGCCGGCCCACCAAAATGAGGATTTGAAATAGAGAGAGAGCAAAAACGAGCAGCTTTTCTTGCGTTCGCATTCAAAGTTCCGGGTTGTTACCGCATCCCCAAAATTTATGTTCCCACGCTCGACGCATGGTAAAAAGGCAAAGAATGCAGCGCCGTGCTGCACCCTTTGCCTTTTTAGAAAATCGGGATATGGTGTAATTTCGTATTAGAAGCCGATGGTTAAAGAGAAGCGCATGGTATTGGCCAATGGATGCCCTTCGGCAGCGGAGATGTAGCCAAAATCAAAACGATAGAGGCTGTATTGAATGCCGGCGCCAAACGACCAAAAATCGACCTTGCCGGGCTTGTCCCAGTATTTGCCGGCGCGCAAGGCAATCAGATCGCTGTACCAATACTCCACGCCGCCGCTAAGAATGCCGTTGAAAATTTTCTTCTCGCCGATAACTTCCTCGTCCCCCTTGCTGCCAATATTCTTCTTTTCCTTTTCCACTATCGTCCAGGGAGAAGTGAAAAGTGCCTTGTAAAACGGATCGGAGGTGCCGTCGGCATTGCGGGTGACCATGAGCTTGTTCATGTCGCCAACAAAGGTCAGTTTGTTGAACTTGTTGTTCACCAATCGATAGGCAAAGCCAACCTTGAGATTGGTCGGCAATGGATCGGCCTGCGCTGCGTCGATATAAGTGATCTTCGGTCCCATGTTGGAGAGGTTAAGTCCCAAGCTCAACTTGGGGGCAAAGGGGACTCGGTACAGAGTGGCGACATCGAAAGAGAAAGCGCTGGCCCGGCCATCGCCCTTTTCCGCGCCGGCGCCGACGCTGGACAGATTGGAACGGATGAAGCGCAGGCCAAGGCCGACTGCCCAATTTTCGCTGAGCGCTGTTCCAAACGTACCAGAAATAGCAAATTCGTTGCTGTTGAAGGTGCCCAACGGCTCGGGGCCGCCCTCTCCGGTAATGGTTTGTTCGCCCAAATTCAAGTAAGTCACATTTAGGCCTACTGTTCCAATTCCTTCGAAGGATTGCCGATAGGCGCCAAAATCGTAGAAAAGGTCGGAGCCGAATTGAGGCAGCCAATTGGCGTGCATGAGAGTGAGTTCTCGGCCTTTTTGCCAGGCTAAGCCGGCGGGATTCCAGTACACGGCCGTTGCATCATCGGCCAAGCCGACAAAGGCTTCGCCCATAGCCGCAGCCCGCGCGCCCGGCGATATGAGCAGAAATAGCACAGCGGATTCGCTGACTGCATAGGATTGGGAGAATCCAAGCAGAAGCATTGACACGGCAATCAAGGTGAGAAATAAGTGCTTCATAGTCTGTCTCCTGTCAGTTACGGAACTATTGTTGTTACCATGCTTTCATTTGCTTTCTTAAATTAGCTCCGTAGGACATAAACAAAAAGCCGAATGCCCGGAGCCACTCCACTTGCAAAGAGTCTCACCTCACGACATTCGGTCACTATTATCGGCAAGCCCGATTACAAGTTCGGTTAAAGGCAGCAACATATTTTGTAATTTGAAAACACTTTCTATTGGATGTTGATGCTTGCATCGCAAGCAAATTCCTTTAACGAACTTTTATGGGCTCACTCCTCTTATGGATACTATTGATTACGCGCGAAATTACTAATTAATAAAAAAACAGTCAAGCGTTTTTTCAAGAGATTTGACGGCGGCAAAGTTGACACTCGCCGCTCTGTTTGTAGTTTGCTCAATTGGCAGGCAAATCTTTGCCAGATTCCACACCATAACCCCGGCCAGCAATTTTCTCTGCTCGCCGGCAAACATCCTCTCGACCAACAATTTTGCAAATGGTAGAAAACGATCGAAAATTTACACCCCTATAACATTAGCCTTGAGAAAAAAGTTCCCGCAGTCTGTCAACAAAAATGTCCATTTCCTTCTTGGTACGTTTCTCCGTCACTGCACAGGAAAAGGAATGGCCCAGTTCCGGATAATCGGGCTTGAGCTCAACGCCGGCAAAAATCTTTGCCTCGAGCATTTTGCCTATTACATCTTTTGCCGGCTTTTCCGCCTGAATAACGAATTCCTTAAAAAAGGGTCGGCCAAATTGCACCTTAAAACCGGTCAATCCGTTGATTTGGTTGGCAAGATAATGACTCTTTTGCAAACAAAGCTCAGCGACCTTTTTCAGGCCGGTCTTGCCGAGCAATGAAAGATAAACCGTAGCCGCCAACGTCATCAGCCCTTGATTGGTGCAGATATTGGAGGTCGCTTTTTCCCGGCGGATGTGCTGCTCGCGCGTTTGCAGCGTCAGCACAAAGCCCCGCCTTCCCTGCAAATCCACCGTCTGGCCCACCAGACGACCGGGCATCTTGCGCATCAATTCCTTCGTAGTAGCGAAAATCCCCAAATAAGGACCGCCGAAATTGAGCTGATTGCCAAGACTTTGTCCCTCGCCCGTGGCGATGTCTGCGCCATAGGAACCTGGTGGCTGTAACAAGGCCAGGGAAATGGGGTCATTGGAGGTGATGAACAGCGCGCCCTGGCGATGGGCGATTTGAGACATTTCCTCCATTTCCTCCAAATGACCAAAATAATTGGGATGCTGAATGACGACTGCCGCCGTCTTTTCGCTGATTGAGGAAGCCAAGGCCTCCTGGTCAGTGGCGCCGTCTTTCCAGCCGACTTGCTTAACGAGGATCTGCTGGCCGGCGCAATAGGTACGGATAATTTTTCGATAATTGGGGTTGATTGTGGCAGAGACCACCACTTCCGCTCGCCGGGTGTGGCCGCAAGCCAACAACACCGCTTCCGCCAGCGCCGAGCCGCCGTCATACATGGATGCGTTCGCAACATCCATGCCGGTTAGCTCGCAGATCATGGTCTGGTATTCATAGATGGCTTGCAGCGTCCCTTGGCTCACTTCCGGCTGATAGGGGGTGTACGCGGTATAGAATTCCGACCGGGAAAGAATGTGCTTGACGGCTGCCGGAACAAAATGATCGTAAGCGCCACCGCCGAGAAAGCAGAGGTTGTTCTCACAATTCTGGTTTTCAAGGGCCAGCTCCCGGAGGTGCCGCATCACTTCCATCTCCGACATGGCCGGCGGCAGATCTAGATCACCCCTGAACAGCAGTTGCGGTGGGATCTCCTGCAAAAGATCGTCAAAGCTCTCAACTCCGATCGCTTTTAACATCTCTTGCTGGTCGTCTTTTGTATTGGGAATGTAGCTCATCAAAAATCTCCGCGGGACATCATCGGCGAATGCTCGGCCTACCAGCTGTCGCTCGGTAATAGGACGCAGAAAACCTATTCAGTCCTTCCGAGCATAGCCGCTCTAGTTCTTCACTACCTGCTCTGAGAGAACGGTTGTGAATCAGCTAATCTTGTCTTTGTAGTCGTCTGGACTGAGCAGACTGTCCAATTCACTGGGGTCGCTCATTTTAATCCTAATCATCCAGCCCGTTCCATAAGGATCCTTGTTGACAGTATCCGGTGCGTCAGCCAAAACAAGATTGGTTTCCACAACTTCTCCGGAAACGGGGGCGAATAGATCCGAGACTGCCTTGACCGCTTCAATCGTGCCAAACGATTCCATTTGCTTAACCGTTGCACCGACCTCCGGCAGTTCGACGAAAACAACGTCACCCAACTCACCCTGCGCATAGTCCGTCACCCCAACGGTGGCGATACCCTGATCCACCGACACCCACTCATGCTCTGCCGTATATTTCAAATCTTTTGGAATTCGCATTCTTGGCCTCCTCTAATTCTTGAAATCAAAGCTCTCTAAAAAGTTAGTATTGAAATTGCCTTCACGAAACTGTGCACTCTTTATTATTTTTTGCTGCAAAGGAATGGTGGTCGCGATTCCTTCGATAATGAACTCTTCCAACGCCCGCTCCATGCGATCGAGAGCTTCATCGCGATTCCTGCCATGGGTGATGATTTTGGCAATCAATGAATCGTAGTAGGGCGGGATCACGTACTGAGCGTATGCATGGGTGTCGACCCGCACGCCCAGACCACCAGGGATGTGAAAGCTGGTGATTTTACCCGGCGAGGGGCGAAAATCCAGCATGGGATCCTCTGCGTTGATTCTACACTCAATGGCATGGCCGCGCAGACTGAAACCGGCCAATTTCTCCGGCAGCTTGCCGCCCGCAGCGATCAAAATCTGCTCCTTGATGAGGTCGATTCCCAAAACAGCCTCGGTCACCGGATGCTCCACCTGAATTCGTGTGTTCATTTCCATAAAATAAAAGTTCCCTTGCTCATCCAGCAGAAACTCGATGGTGCCGGCACTGTTGTACCCGACCTGCTTAGCCCCCTTCATGGCTGCGATATTCATAGCCCTGCGCAGCTCCTCGGTGACCGCCGGAGAGGGTGATTCTTCAATCAGCTTCTGATGTTTACGCTGAATGGAGCATTCTCGTTCCCCGAGTGCTACGACATTTCCGTAATTATCTCCCAGCACCTGAATTTCGATGTGGCGGGGATTTTCAAAATATTTCTCAATGTAAAGGGATGGGTTATTGAAAGCGTTTTGCGCCTCGGCCTGAGCAGTGTTGAAAGCATTGCCGAGCTCTTCTTGGTTGCGCACCACGCGCATGCCTCTGCCGCCGCCGCCGGCAACCGCTTTGAGAATAATCGGTAGACCAATGTCCTCCGCGATTTTGGCAGCTTCCTCGACGCTGGAAACGATTCCGTCGGATCCCGGGATGGTGGGCACGCCCGCCTTTTTCATGGTGTCTTTGGCAAAGACTTTATCACCCATTTGAGTGATTACTTCGGGAGTTGGACCAATAAATTGGATGTCGCAAGACTGGCAAATTTCGGCAAAGTGCGCGTTTTCGGCCAAAAAACCATAGCCGGGATGGATGGCATCGGCATTGGTGACTTCGGCGGCGCTGATCAATTGCGGAATATTGAGGTAGCTCTTGTTGCTCGGTCCCGGACCGATGCACACCACCTCATCTGCGAACCGAACGTGCAAGCTATCCGCGTCGGCCTCGCTGTAGACAGCCACCGTGGGAACACCAATCTCCTTGCACGCCCGAATGATTCTCAGGGCGATCTCCCCTCTATTGGCTATCAATATCTTTTTGAACAATTCGCATCCTTGGCTTTATCGATATTTCGGTCGCTCAGCTATGGCACTTTACCGAGGATCAGTCTTCCGGTGCGTCAATGGCCTATATGGCGCAGCAGGGATTTGCTCACTATCCGTTCCGGACGGACCTTTTTCCTCCACTCCAACGCATCCGTTGACTCTAATTCGGCTGCACCAAGAATAAAGGCTGATTGAATTCCACCGGCTGGGCATTTTCTGCCAAAATCTTGATGATTGTTCCGGAAACCTCGGCCTCAATTTCGTTCATCAGTTTCATTGCTTCGATGATGCAAAGCACTTTTCCGGGTGTTATGGAATCTCCTTCGCGCACATAAGGAGCCGCGTCCGGAGCTGGTGCGCGATAAAAAGTCCCGACCATGGGCGACCTGATTTCCAGCATGTTTTCCTTAGCCGGCGCCTCGGAGACGGGTGTTGGTGCCGCGGGCGGCTCCGCCGGCGCCTGAACCGCGGCAGGTTGCGCCGGCACAACCACCTCGGTAGCAGCCGCCTTGATGCCCGGCGCATGCGGGTGCGCCAATTTGCTTATCCGTACTTTTCTCCCCCACCATCGCGTCACTTCTAATTCACCAATATTACTTTCTTCTACAATCTTGACGAGTTCGCGAATTTCTTTTGCCCGCATGCCTCCTCCTTCAAGAATCTCGATTTTCGGATATTTATTTTACCCGTTCTACGTATTGGCCGGTGCGCGTATCCACTTTCACCTTTTGTCCTTGCTCGACAAAGAGCGGGACCTGCACGGCTCCACCGGTCTCCAGAATCGCCCGTTTGGTGGCACCAGAGACCGTATCGCCGCGCACGCCAGGCTCAGTCGACACAATCGTCAGGGTGACAAAGTTGGGCAGTTCGATGCCAATGGGCGTTTCCCCGTGCAAGAAAACGGTGACGTTCTCTCCCTCCTGCAAAAAATCCAAACCCGATGGCAGCAGCGTGCTTTCCACCTGTATTTGCTCATAGGATTCGACGTCCATAAAGATCAGATGCTCGCCCTCGGGATAGAGATATTGCATGGTGCGGCGCTCGATCTCCGCCTCCTCGACTTTTTCCCCGGAGCGGAAAGTTCGCTCAATCACTCTGCCGGTTCTCATGTTTTTGAGCTTGGTGCGAACGAATGCGCTGCCCCGACCCATTTTGACATGTTGAAAATCTACCAAAAAATAAAGCTCGCCTTCGAGCAGAAGAATAAAGCCGGTTTTAAAATCAGCCGTTGAAGCCATAAATGAAAAATATCCTGCTCTGTTTGATTATTTCTTTAGTGCCGAGAGTTTCTGCCGCAAGATCTCGTTGACCGTCTGTGGATTCGCCTTTCCGGCGGTCGCTTTCATGACTTGTCCGACAAAGAACCCCAATAGCTTGTCTTTGCCTCCCAGATAGGCCTGAAGCTCGTTGGGACAGCTTTGCAGGATGTGATCGACTTCTTTCTCGATGGATTGAGAGTCGGAGATCTGCATTAACCCTTTTTCCTGCACAATGCTTTTGGCGTCCTTTCCGGTAGCAGCCATCTCATCGAACACGGCCTTGGCCATTTTGCCGCTAATGGTCCCATCCTCTATGGTCTGGATCAGATCGGCTAATTGCGCCGGCGATATTTTCAGCTCGGTAATCCCGCAACGATTCTCTTTCAGAGTGCGCATCACTTCGCCAAGCATCCAGTTGCTGGCAGCTTTCTTGTTTGTCACATTGGCGGCTACTCGCTCAAAGTACTCGGCCAAGTCGCGATCTTCGGTCAGTATCGCCGCATCGTATTCCGGCAAACTGTATTGCTGAACGAATCGTTGCCTTTTCGCTACCGGCAGCTCCGGCATTACGGCAGCCATCCGGCCGATCCATTCATCCGAAACTTCCAGCGGCACCAAATCCGGCTCGGGAAAGTAGCGATAGTCATGCGAATACTCTTTGCTACGCATAGGCTCGGCGACGTTGCGATCGGCGTTCCAGAGCAGCGTTTCCTGGTCGACCCTTCCCCCTTTTTGCAGCACCGAGATTTGCCTGGCAATCTCGAATTCCAGCGCTTTTTCCACGTGGGAAAGCGAGTTCATGTTCTTGATTTCGGTGCGCACTCCAAGCTTTTCGCTGCCGATGGGCTTGACGGAAACGTTGGCATCACAGCGCATGCTGCCTTCTTCCATGTTGCCGTCGCAAATACCCAGATAGCGAACGATCTGGCGCAGTTGCGTCAAGTAGGCTCGCGCTTCGCGCGGTGAACTGAGATCAGGATCGCTGACGATTTCCAACAATGGAACGCCGCAGCGATTGACATCCACCAGCGTTTCATCTACGGAAACGTAGGCTTCGGCATGCATAGATTTTCCAGCGTCTTCCTCCAAATGAATTCGGGTCAAGCCGATGAGCTTCTCTTGACCGCCCGCAAGCTCCAATTTGATGCGGCCATGCTCGCAGAAGGGCTCCTCGAACTGGGAAATCTGGTAACCTTTGGGCAAATCCGGATAGAAATAATTCTTGCGCGCAAAAACAGAGTGTTTGTTGATCTTGCTGTCCGTGGCCAAAGCCAGCTTGATCGCATGCTCAACTACTTTCTTGTTTAGAACCGGAAGGACACCGGGCAGACCCAGACAAACCGGACAAATCTGGCTGTTCTGTCGCGCTCCGAATTTGGTACTGCACGAGCAAAAAATTTTCGACTCGGTTAATAACTGAATATGGACTTCCAGACCGATGACCGGTTCGTATTGCATCTTTGCGCGACTCGAAATGGATTAGTTTCGGTAATGAAGACTTTTTTCGAGGAAATCCGCCACCCGAAAAACGGTGCTTTCAGCAAAAGCCTTGCCGATAAGCTGGAGCCCGATGGGTAATCCGCGGGCGTCCTTTCCGCATGGTATGGAAATAGCAGGGAGTCCAGCGAGGTTGATTGACACGGTATAAATATCCGACAAGTACATAGTGAGCGGATCATTGACTTTTTCACCTAGCCCAAAGGCTGTTGTCGGCGCTGTGGGCGTGAGTAAGCAATCCACCTTGGCGAGCGCTTGATCAAAATCCCGTTTGATGAGGGTTCGCACTTTCTGGGCTTTGCGATAATATGCCTCATAGTATCCTGAAGAGAGCACATAGGTACCCAACATAATCCTCCGCTTCACCTCAGCACCAAAGCCATGCGAACGGCTGAGGACATACATGTCCTCCAAATCAATAGCCTGCGGATGGCGGAAACCGTAGCGGGCCCCATCGTAGCGTGCCAGGTTCGATGAGGCTTCCGCAGTGGCCAAGATGTAGTAGGTGGCAATGGCGTATTCCGTGTGCGGGAGGGATATCTCGACAAGTTGAGCTCCGGATCGGCGCAATAGCTCAATTGCCTGGTCGATTGCTTGAGCGACTTTAACATCCAGACCGGCGGAAAAATACTCCTTCGGCAGGCCGATGGTCAAATTGCGAACGTCCTTGTTCAGGCTTTCAGTATAGCGCTCCACCGCTACATTAACCGATGTCGAATCATTTTTGTCCACACCGGCGATGACTTCCAACAACAGCGCCGCATCGGCAACGCTTTTCGTGATCGGCCCGATTTGATCGAGAGAAGAAGCGAATGCCACAAGCCCAAACCGCGACACCCGGCCATAGGTGGGTTTCAGGCCAACTACGCCACAAAAAGCAGCGGGCTGACGCACCGAGCCGCCGGTGTCCGAGCCCAATGCCGCCATACAAAGATCAGCCGCCACAGCCGCCGCTGATCCGCCCGAAGATCCTCCCGTAACCCGCTTTGGATCGTGTGGATTCAGTACCGGGCCAAAATAGGAATTCTCATTCGAAGAACCCATGGCGAACTCGTCCATATTGGTTTTGCCGATAAAGATGGCGTCTTCGGCGGCAAGCCTCCTGATGACCGTGGCGTCATAGGGAGCAACAAAATCGGCCAAGATTCTCGAGCCACAGGTGGTTCGTGAGCCGCGCAGGGTCAGCAAATCTTTGATGCCGAGGACAAGACCCGCAAGCCTGCCTGCCTTGCCTTCAGCAATCTTTGCATCGATCTCATCGGCACGCTCAAGAGCTTTTTCCGGAAAGATAGAAATAAAGGCGTTCAAATGAGCGCCTTCAGATAATTTCTTTACATAGTGCTCGGTCAATTCCCGGCAACTAATGTGGCGGGATGACAACTCTTCGCGGATACTAAAGAAATCGCGGCTGATCAGGTCCAAGACACCTGCCTTTGTATTCGATTAAGCATGATGAAAAACCGCATCAATCGTGATCGTCGGGCAAGAGCTAACCGTTCTTGTCCTCGTTGGACTTGGATTGCGGCTTGGATGGCTCCTCCTCCACCTCGCGAGCGGCTTTCTTGAACTCGCGGATACCCTTGCCGAGTCCTTGCGCGAGCTCGGGTATCTTCTTAGCGCCGAAAAGCAAAACCAAAATCAGAATGATGATTACCCACTCTGTGGGACCGATTCCCATGTTGACCTCCAGATTTAAATGACCCTCGTAAGCGCACGGCTTAACCGCGCATATCTCTTATGTCGTCGGAAATATCAATTTCGCGTTTAACGTCTTCGGCTGCCTTGCGAAACTCGCGCATGCCTTTGCCTATTCCACGCGCCAACTCCGGCAACCGCTTGGAACCAAATAGTAGCAGGACAACCAAAACGATGACTAAGAGTTCCGACATGCCAATGCCCGGAAACATACTAAAGCACCTCCTTCATAAAGGCGTGTTGTATTAGGAACCTCAAAGATTGCGAAATCGTGAGCCTATTGCCGACCTTTGCCCGGAAAGACGCTCCCGCCCATGGGCTAAGCGGCCTCAATATATTGCACATTTCGTTCATTTGCAAGAGTATTGTTGGATGCAGCCATTCCGGCAGAACGAATTCAGGCTTCTCACATGTACCAACGCACGATGTAGGCTGATACGATGATCCCGATCACGCCAATTGCATTGATTTTGATTCCGAATCCCAGAGTCAAAATGATAATGCCGAGATTGAGGGTAGGGGGATTCTCTGGATCGGTTCCAAAAGTAGCCGCACGCAGAAAAAACTGCTTGGCTACGCTTTCCGGCAAAAGCAGCCCGATGACCTCTCCCAATGCCGTGCCGATGATGGCACCGACGATGACGGCAACCACAAACCAGCCGATTGAAAATCTATGTCTCATGACGCCAAGGTCCAATCTCCCCTCTTGGTCAAAAGGTAAGAAGCAAAGACGCGCACTTTACAAAACAATTCTGGCAACCGATCACAGGGCACTATCACCCATGCCGACGCAAGGGGCCTTTTCTGCCGTGCATGGGAAAAGAGATTCCTACATCCGCAGGGATGACAGCACTGGCAAGACACCCCATGATGGGTCAACAATTTTGTGTATTCCATTCAGCTTTTGGATTCTCGACGGTCGGGAACGGGATCGACCTCGTTTTCCGGAATGATGGCAAGCTGCGCCTCCTCATTGCGCAGAACCGCCGACACAGCGTTTATGGGTCCCCAAACGAGGTAAAGCAGCATGAAAGGAAACAGCACATATTGAGGAGCAGCTACAAAAGCTCCGAGTGTAAGAAAAAGGATGACCAGCTTTAGCCTGTTTGCACCGCGTTCTCGCACTGAGAAGCGTGGGAAGCCGTCATATTTCACGGTGCTGGCCATCAATAAGCTGACCAGTGGCACCAGAACCACCAGCAGCCGTAGTAGAAACTGCCAATCGGTTTCGGCATAAAAGATGACCAAGCTGCTGAGAGTGACCGCTCCAGAGGGCGCGGGCATACCTACATAATCGTGCGACTTGCCGCTCTGCATGGTAAAAAGATTGTAGCGAGCCAGGCGAAAGGCCGCGAACAACAAGGGCAAAAAAGCGATCAACAAGCCAATGATGCCAAAATTCTTGAGGTGAACCTGATAAACCAACAGCGCCGGAGCAAGTCCCGCGGAAATGACATCGCCCAGAGAATCCATCTGTAAGCCAAAGTCGCTGCTTTTGCCGGACGCACGGGCGATGCGACCGTCTAAGGCGTCGAAAACGCTGGCCATAAAGATGAGCCAAGCCGCATGCACGTACTCACCAGCAGTCGTTTGAATGACCGATAGAAATCCGCAAAAGATATTCAGCGAAGTGAACAAATTGGGGACATTGATGTATTTTCTACTTTTCATTCACAAGTGCAATCACGCTTTCCCCGGCGCGCAACCGATCTCCTTTTTTGACGGTCACTGTTGCCCAAGAGGGTAGAAAAATCTCCATCCTGGAACCGAATTTGATCATACCGAATTTTTGTCCGGTTTCCACCTTATCGCCAAGCCTTAAGCGGCAGACGATTCTGCGCGCTATAAATCCCGCCGACTGTTTGAAGGCATACCTGCCATGCTCGCTCTGTACGCCAATGAAGGTATGCTCGTTCTCCTCCGAAGCGGCTGGAACGTTGGCGCGATAGAACTTGCCCTTGTTGTATTTCAAACACCCGACGGTGCCCCTGAATGGCACATAGTTGACGTGGACATCCATAACCGACAGAAAAATGGCGATCCGCGTGGCCTCTCCGCCGATAAAGATGGGCTCCTCAACACTTGAGATCTCCAAGACCTTGCCGTCCGCCGGTGAAACCATGGCGCGGGGATCAGCAGGGGGCCGGCGCAGTGGATCGCGGAAGAAATAGACGGTAAAAAGCGCCAAAGCGGCAGTCAGCGAAAATAATGCGATCACGATGACGTTTCTACTCGAAAAACCTACAGCGCCCAAAGCAACCGCAAATACCGAAACCCCAATGAGAATTCCCAAGCCATCTTTGCTCAAAATTGCAGCCTCAATGTTGATTCATTATCTCTACCCCCGCCAGCCGCGAACCGGTTGCGATTCGCTGCCACCCAGCCGTCGCTCGCTCCTACTCCTCGTCTCATTCGATCAAGGTGCAAATGCCTCTGCAGGACATCAGCCAAGCGTGGTCACTGGATGCCGGCACAATGCCTATTTATCAGGAAAAAACCGGCGCCTTACCTCGGCATAAAATTCGATGTCGTCCGCCAGCTTGCCGGTACGGCTCTTATAGATCTTTTTGTTTGTCTTCAAGTCCCAAAAACGACACGTATCCAGACTGATCTCGTCGCCCACAAAAATCTTCCCCTGACAGCGTCCGAATTCCAAACTAAAGTCAACCAAACGAAGATCACGTCGTTTGAAAAAGTCTTTCAGAATCGCATTGATCTTGGAAGAAAGACGATGGATCTCTTTGATCTCATCCGAGCTGGCATGTCCGAAGGCCATGAGATGATCCTCGTTGATCATGGGGTCGTGCCGTTCCTCGTCCTTGAGATAGTATTCGATGATCGGGCATTCCAACTCCTTCCCCTCTTCTATGCCATAGCGTTTTACCAGGTTGCCGGCCGCCACATTTCGGATTACCACCTGCACTTTGATCATGTCCAATCTTCTGACCAGCATCTCACGATCGGATAACTGGCGGATAAAATGAGTGGGAATGTGGTAACTTTCTAACAAGCGAAACAAATGGGAGGAGATTTGATTATTCAGAGAACCTTTGCCTTTGACAATATTCTTTTGGGCGCTATCGGTTGCGTACACCTCGTCTTTGAATTCTTGAATGATCTCGTTTTCTTTCTCAGATTCATACAGCTTTTTTGCTTTTCCTTCGTAAAGCTTTTTCTTTTTCAAAGCTGATCTCCTTTCACTTATCATTCCTCCTTGATAGCGCGTCTATGAAAAAGATGAAATCACGAAATGCCCACCCGGGCGTAGATGTAATCGATGTGCCTCAGAGCAATGCCTTCGTCAAAACAAGCGTCGATTTCCTGGCGTGTCAGTAGCTCCGTGATGCGTTGATCGGCAAGGATGGCCGTTTTCAAGTTGGATCGCTCCTGCCAACAGGTCATCGCGTGGGTTTGCACGATTTGATAAGCGTCCTCACGACTCATACCCGCCTGCGTCAAGGCTAAGAGAATTGGCTGAGAAAAAATCAATCCTTTGGTCAATCGCAAATTGGCCAGCATATTCTCCGGGTATATAACCAAATTCGCCAAGATGTTGGTCATTCGCGCCATGATGAAATCAGCGATGATACAACTGTCCGGCAGGGCAACGCGCTCAACCGAAGAGTGGCTAATATCTCTTTCGTGCCAAAGGGCAACGTTTTCCATGGCGGCCAAAGCGTTGGTCCTGAGCAATCTGGCAAGGCCGGAAACGTTCTCGCTACCGATGGGATTGCGCTTATGCGGCATGGCCGAAGATCCCTTTTGCCCTTCGCTGAACGGCTCCTCGGCCTCCAAAACTTCGGTCCGCTGCAAATGGCGAATTTCAACGGCGATCTTTTCCAAGCTGCATCCTATCAAAGCAAGGGCGGTCATGAATTCGGCATGCACGTCTCGCTGAACGATTTGCGTGGATATGCGTGCCGGCTTTAGCCCCAGCTTGTCGCAAACCTTCTCTTCGACTTTGGGGTCGACAAAGGCGTAGGTGCCGACTGCACCGGAGATTTTGCCTACCGACACGGCTTCGACGGCCCGCTGCAATCGTACCAAATTGCGACCCATCTCATCGTACCACAAGGCAAATTTGAGACCGAAGCAAGTCGGCTCCGCGTGAACACCGTGGCTGCGCCCAATGCAGAGAGTGGTTTTGTGCGCCAGCGCTTGTGCTCGCAAGACCTCGCGCATTTTGCCAATACCGTCCAGCAAAAGCCGGCCGGCGGCTTGCATTTGCAGAGCCAGTGCGGTGTCCAACAAGTCGGAGGACGTCATGCCGAGATGGATGTACCGAGAGGCCGGGCCAACGTGCTCTGCTACGTTGGTCAAAAAGGCAATCACGTCGTGTTTGACTTCCTTCTCGATTTCCGCGATCCGTACTGGATTGAATTGGGCTTTCGCCTTGATTTCCGCCAAAGCTTCCTCTGGTAAGCGACCCAACTCGGCCTGGGCTTCGCAGGCCGCTAATTCCACCTGCAGCCAGGTGCGATACTTGTGCTCCTCACTCCAGATCTCCCCCATTTGTTGGCGTGTGTATCTGGGAATCATTTGTTGTTCGGTCTTGTGTTCGGATGTGCCGCTAATTTGACATTAATGTTCAGGAAGCTTCTGCTCCTATAGACGCGGAAAGCCAGCGAATCGCCCTGTCGCAGGTCAAGGTCATCGATGATCTTTTTAACGTCATCGAATTGATTAACCTCCTTGCCGTTGATGGCCACGATCACGTCACCGATCTCGATGCCCGCTTTAGCGGCCGGGCTATGCGGGTCCACCTCGGATACAATGACGCCTCGGCTCGTCCTCAGGCCGAGATAGCGTGCAATCTCGGGCGTTACAATGTCATAGTGAATACCGGTCCAGAAGCTGCGGTCCACTCGCCCGTAATTCATGAGATCGTTGAGAACGCGTTTGACGCGATTGATGGGAATGGCGAATCCAATCCCAATGTTGGCGGACATCGTTTCGCTGCCGGAGATGATCCAGGTATTGATGCCGATGACCTCGCCGTTACAGTTGACCAGCGGCCCGCCGCTGTTGCCGCCGTTGATCGCCGCGTCGGTTTGCAGCATGTCTTCCAAAATTCGCTCGTTTTGCTGTCGCCCAAAATCCTGATCTTTGGCGCTGATGACCCCTACCGTCACCGTCGGCTTGGATGAGATGTCAAAGAGGCCAAAAGGATTGCCGAGCGCGATGGCCCATTCGCCGATGATGACATCATCGGAATCGCCAAAACGCACATAGGGAAAGTCATTGCCCTCTATCCTCAATACGGCGAGATCAGTGGCATAGTCCTCACCTACCTCCTCCGCCACGTATTGTTTGCCTCCCTGTCGGGTCACAATGATCTCCGCAGCGTCCTCAACCACGTGCTGATTGGTCAGCACATAACCATCATTGGAAATGATAAATCCGGAGCCCAAGCTTTTCACTCGCTTTTCAAAGGGAACATCCGGGAAAAATTGTCGGAAAAACGGGTCATCGGCAAAAGGGCTGCGGCGAATGTATCGCTGCACCTGCGTGACGTTGATGCCCACCACCGCCGGACTGACCTCCTCCACCGCGCGGGTGATGGCGTTTCTGCGCGAATTGGTCACCTCTTCCTGAACATTACCAGCTTGTGAGATGGCCGTTCCGGATCTTGCAGCAAAGTCGGTAGTAGCATTCGCCTGCGGCATATTCATTCGAGCATTGGCCTTGTCGGACGAATTTCCTTCCGAACAGACGACAAAAAAAGCGGCGGCAGTGCAAAAACCCAAGACGAAAAGATAAACTGTTTTGAATAAGCGATTCAAGTTACTCATTTTTGATTTGATCAAGTTTAAAAGGGCCATCAAGCGTTGTCAAGCTGACTTTCTAAATCTCTCTGACTCCATTCGGAGGTATACGGGATAAATCTCATTTACGAATCTATAAGTGCCTCGACCTTGTTCAAGGTCAGGCTCAATAATACCAAGCTCTCTTAATTTGCGCAAAAAATTATGAAAAACTTTCTTTTCGCTTTCGTCGAGATTTTCCTCAACTTCTTTTTTTGCAAACTTGCGTGAAAGATAAATCTGCCCAAATTTCCGTAAGATGGAACGATATTGTTTGCTGCGAATAGCACGATAGATCTTTGGGTCAAGATACTTGCGGCCGACCTTTTCTGCCGCTTCGACTATACCGGCCAGAGCATCATCTTCATCGATGATCCCATCAGAGTCCAACCAGAAAATGGCATCGCCAATTTCCTGCATCAAAGCAGGCAATCCGCTGGAAAAGCGCACCATAACGTCAAGAGCATCCGTTTTCACTTCTATCTCAGCCTTCTCGAAGGCATTGAGTAAAAAATTACTAACTTCATTGTCTGAAAGTTTTTCGATCTCAACAACCCTGAAGATTCTCATCAACGAAGGCTGTAAATTAGAAAGTGTGTCCCTGTTCTCCGGTAGGCCAACCAGCATAATCGAGACCGGGAAGTTTTCATAATGTGTCGCTATCCCATCTGCAAAGCTTTTGTACCAATTGGCGAATTCAACTTTTCCGGCCAAGCCATTGATGTCGTCCAAAGCAATGAACAGAGCTTTTTTGTCTGGCTGAATTTTTTCCAGTAGGTTTTTCAATGCCTCCGGAAAATTTCTAGCCAATTCCTTCAAGTCTTTTTCCGGAGGAGCAAAGCTAACTGAAATGCCGAAAAGACCTACTTCCTGAATGTGCTTGCCAAAATATTGAGCGATGCTCTTAAACCATGATTGAGACCTTGTCTCCTTTAAAATTTGATCGAAAATGTGTCGAACCATCTCTTCGAGGGTCGAGACTGACCGCCCGAGAGAAACATGAATGCCAAGCACGTCTCCCTGAGTCGAAACCAAATGGCGAAGAAAGGATGCCAAAGAGCTTTTGCCGATCCCTCGATCTCCTGCCAAAAAAATATTCTCTTGTTTGCCGGTTGCAGCTTGCCTTATATACCGGTTGACCTCTTCTATTTGTCTTGATCGCCCCACAAAAAGCTCCAGTGGTACAGGGCTGCCGGGTGTAAAGGGACTGGACTCTTTTACATTCATAAGGCATACCAAGCTTTGATTTGATCTTCTTGATCATTATCTCAAGATTGCAGCTCTTGAGGAATTGGCAAACTCGCTTTACAGCAATTTAATGGTGAATTATCGCCTATCGTCCGCTTACCTTTTGCCAATCTTTCAAAAACGTCTGAATTCCCAGATCCGTCAGCGGGTGCTTGATCAATTGCTCGATCACCTTGAAGGGAATGGTGGCAATGTGTGCTCCCATGAGAGCCGCGTCGCGCACATGCAGCGGATTGCGAATGCTGGCAACGATGATCTCGGTCTTGATTTCATAATTATGATAGATCTGCAATATTTGCTCTATGAGCTCCATGCCGACGTGATTGACATCGTCCAAACGTCCTACGAAGGGACTGATGAAAGCAGCGCCGGCTTTGGCTGCCAGCAGCGCCTGCATAGGACTGAAAACCAAGGTGACGTTGCAGCGAATGCCTTCCTTGCTCAAAATGCGTACGGCCTGCAACCCTTCCCGGGTGACCGGAATCTTGACCACGATGTTCTTATGAATCTTGGCAAGCTGCCGGCCTTCCTTCACAATCGCCTCAGTCTCTTGGCTGACCGCCTCTGCGGAAACCGGCCCATCCACCAGCTCGCAAATGGCCCGATAGATTTCTTCCGGATGGCCTTTTTCTTTGGCCACCAGTGAAGGGTTGGTTGTCACGCCGTCAGCAACGCCCAAAGTAATTGCTTGTTTGATGTCCTCAATATTGGCAGAATCGATAAAGAACTTCATAAAAACTTCCTTTGAGAAAAATTAGTAATTGACTCGCAATAAAAATAGTCCACGTGCCGGAGCAGTCACTCCCGCACGGCGGCGGTCGCGCGCTTGTAAGATATCCCCTACGTCTTCTGGATCTATTTTCCCGCAACCAACTTCCACCAAAGTCCCCATAATGATGCGCACCATATTGTGCAAAAATCGGTTCGCGGTTATCTCACATACAATCCTGTTTTCGTCTTCCAGGAAAGAAACAGACGACACATTACAGAGATAATGGCTTAGCTTTACTCCTGCTTGACAAAAAGATTGAAAATCCTTCTCCCCCAAGAGCACCTGACTGGCCTCGCGCATTCTTTCCACGTCCAGCGGCGTAGAAATGTACCAGGAAAAGTTCCGTCCGATGGCCGTGGGGTATTTACAAATGATGTAGCGATAGCTGCGGCTACGAGCGCTAAACCGGGCGTTAAACGATAAATCCACCTCCTCGGCTGACAAAATGCGTACATCCTTGGGCAAGAGCGCGTTGCCACCCCGCATAAAAGTCGCCGTTGGCAACTGGCTTTCGATGCGAAAATTTGCTACTTGACCGAGGGCGTGCACGCCGGCATCGGTCCTGCCGGCAGATTTGAGTCTAACCGCCTGCTGAGTGATGTTTGCCAAAGAACGCTCCAAGACATCCTGCACGGTGCGCACGTTGGGCTGGCTCTGCCAACCGCAAAAATCCGTGCCGTCGTACTCTATCACTAATTTTATGTTCCGCATAAGCGGGCGCTCATTTCCCAATGCCTACTGCACGTGCTTGCACAGCGAAACTTTCGGCGCAATTTGAGCAGACAATGCGATCAGCGCCGACCGCAGCCAATCTGCTCACAAGAGAGCGAATTCATATCCAAATGCAAATCGCCAGCGACAGCGAGGAGACAACGAAGACCAGATAATCGGATCTGCCAAACCTCAAGCGCGAGAAACTGGTGCGACCTTCCCCACCAGTGTAACATCGGGAATCCATAGCCAAGGCCAGCTCATCGGCGCGGCGGAATGCGGATATGAACAACGGCAAAATCAGCGGCATGACGCTTCGAATCCGCTGTACCAATGTGCCGTTAAAGCTTGCGCCTCGAGAAAGCTGCGCATTCTTGAGCCTCTGTGCTTCTTCCATCAAAGTAGGGATAAAACGCAAAGAGAGAGTCAACATCATTACGATCTCATGCGTTGGTACTCGGAAACGCTTGAGCGGGGCAAATAGTCTCTCCAGCGCATCGGTCATTTCGATGGGTGAGGTGGTTAACGTTAGTACTGCGCCAAAGATGATGAGCAAGCAGAGCCGCACAGAGTAAGTCAAGCCCATCTGCAAGCCTTCGTAGGTGATCTCGGAGCCAATAACGGGAACCCGAGCCAGCGCTCGTCCCGAAGTCCAAAACAAATGGAAAAAAAGTGTGATGCCAAAAAGCCAAATGAAGGGACGCAGATTTTTTAGCACAAATCGCACTGGGATTCGGGAGAGGACGATGATGACGGCAGAGAAAATCGCAAAAGCGGCAAGCAAAACCGGCTCATGGGATAGCAAAAGGGCTGTCATGAGGAAGGTGATGCAAACCAGTTTGGTTCTTGGGTCCAATCCATGAATGAACGATTCGCCCGGATAATACTGACCGAGTGTGATGTCGTTGAAAAAAGCCATGGCAAATGCTCGAAATAGGGCTGGCAAATATACAGAAATTAGCAAGAAAAATCAAACAAAAACTCTGAGGAAAACAGTATGAGAAACGGTGCCAAATCCGTGCAAAAGCCAGGAGATAGCATTCGGCGGTCAGCGGCAAGCCCTCACCACTATTCCCGGTGGCTGACCGCTGCTTGCTGACTGCTGACGGCTGCTTCCTGACTGCTGCCCATTTTCCGCGCATTTGACAACCAAAGTGATAGTGCCATCTGTCCATTCTTCCCGCTGCTTCTCCAATTTTCCCTTGACCTTTTTGGCATTTTTTGCTAAGTTGGCGCGCCACTTTGATGAAAGGATGCAGATTGAGAGCGGTTTGCTTCATTCCCATTGTGTTTTTTCTCTCCCCAAGCGTCACACATTGTCCGAAACAACTTTCATAATCCTATACTATTGCCCGTTCGGAGGAAAGCTACATGGCAGAAACCACCGGTAATCCCAATGTGAAAAAATTTATGCCTCTCGTTCCCGAGAAAACCAATTTGCGGGAATTGACTTTCAAGGCTCTCTTTCTCGGATTGATCATGGCGGTTATCTTGGGTGCTGCCAATGCCTATTTGGGACTGAAAGCAGGAATGACTATCGCCGCGACCTATCCCGCCGCGGTGATCGGCATGACCCTTTTGCGCATCATGAAAGGGTCGATTTTAGAAGAAAATATCGCCAGAACCGTCGGCTCCATTGGCGAATCGGTGGCCGCCGGGGCGATTTTCACCATTCCGGCCTTTCTGATCGCCGGCGTTTGGAGCGAGCTTGCCACGACCCAGCGCTACCTTGAAGCAACTGCCATCATGTTGGTGGGCGGTATCATCGGTATCATGTTCGTAACACTCTTGCGCCGCGTGATGGTCGAGGACGTGGAGCTGCCTTTTCCGGAATCCGTAGCAGCTTCGGAGATTCACAAGGCCGGTCAAAGCGGCGGCTCCGGCGCGGGTTACCTATTCAGCGCTCTTGGCTTGGGCGCCTTCATTCAGATGTTGGGCCGCTTGAACGTGTTCGCAGCAAGCTGGGAAAAATTCATCCCCTTTACTCGCACTTCTATCGATTTGCGCACCGGCGATGCCGTCCGCGGCAGCGGCGGTGCATTGTTGAGCACTCCCGGTGTCAGCCCGGCGTACATTGGCGTTGGCTACATCATTGGCCCGCGCCTGGCTTCCCTCAACTTTAGCGGCGGACTGCTGAGCTGGGGGCTATTCGTTCCCCTTTTGCTATACATCGTCGGCCCTTCCTTGGAGGCCACTCTGGGCGCCGGCGGCGCCATCGCCGACGAGCGCTGGATCGCTTTGGCCACCGGCGTGTGGCAGTTTATGGTTCGCCCCATCGCCATCGGCGGCATGTTGGTGAGCGCCGCTTTCACATTGTATCGAATGCGCAAAAATCTGAGTGGCGGTTTGAGCCATTCCATCAGCGATGTCAAAAAGGCGGCTGCCGGTGGGTTTGACGTCGTGCGCACGGAAAAAGACATCCATTTCAAGTGGGTATTCATCGGCATCGGCATAGCCTCCGTATTCACTTTTTTTCTCTATAACTACTTCAGCCAAAACCTGGGAGCAGCTCTGGTCGCCACCTTGGTGATGATTATTGCCGGCTTTTTCTTCGCCGCCGTGTCCGGCTATCTGGTTGGCATGATCGGCTCCAGCAACAACCCCATTAGCGGTCTAACACTGTCTACCTTGATCGTGGCGGCGCTTCTCATGGTGCTCTTAGGCATGAAAGGCTCGCCGGGAATTGCCGCCGTGTTGGGTGTCGCCGGCGTCATCTGCGTTTCCTCGGCAGTGGCCGGGGAGATGCTGCAAGATCTCAAGGTCGGCCACATCCTCGGCGGCACACCGTGGAAAATGCAGACTGGCGACCTTCTCGGTGTCGTGCTTTCGGCGGCGGTGATGTTCTTTCCGTTGGTCGTTTTGCATCAGGGCGACATCAACTCCGGCGGCACCGGCTTTGGCGGCAAGGCTTTGCCGGCGCCGCAGGCCGGGATGATGGCTTTGGTGTCGCAGGGAATCGTCGGCGGGCAGATGGCTTGGCCGCTCATCATCGTCGGCATGCTCATGGCCGGCGCCATGCTACTGATCCAGGTGCGCAGTCCGATGCTGGTCTTCGTGGGTATGTATCTGCCGCTGGAAACCACCTTTGCCATCTTCATCGGCGGCCTTATTCGCGGCGTTGTGGACATCATCGCCAAGAGACGGAACTTTAACGACGCGCAAAGGGCAAGAAGCGAAAACAACGGCATTCTCATCGCCTCCGGACTCATTGCCGGCGAAGCGCTCATCGGACTCTTGTTCGCCTGGTTAGCGTTTAGAGAGATTCCGGTACCGAAGCTTTTTGAGCACTCTTCCTTCATCACCAGTATTGGCATTTTTGCGATCATTGCCCTGGTGCTGACGGTTTTCCCCATCAAGAATGCCGGCAGCCCAGATCAGCCGGCGCCGCCGAGCGCCATTGTGTAGGGCCTGAGCGAAAACACGGAGCGCCGAATTCATTCGGCTTTACTCTATGCCAAACAAGTTTGGCGCTCCAATGTGCGGCTATTGGATCGAGCACAATCGACCGCAGCGGTCCAACAAGATTTCATCACCAAACAGGATTCATCAAAATGGGCCCTCGTCGCCCACATTATTCGACCGAAGAACCGCCCGCGACGGCGAATTTGCTTGATATGGTTGCCACGCGGAATCGTGATTGGGAGCAGACCGAGGAGGGTCGGGTGATCATCCTGCAGCCCAAATTCACCAACAAGTGGCTGGCCGCCTGGCTTTTGCCGCGCATGCGTCGTCCCTACTTCCGCATCAAATTGGACGAATTCGGAAGTCGAGCTTGGCTGGAATGCGACGGCAAAAAAACTGTGGCGGACATCGCCTCCAGCTTGCAGGAAAAATTCGGGAAAAGGATCGAGCCGGTGT
Organism: Caldithrix sp.; assembly: GCA_020722685.1. The sequence continues at coordinate 34,841 of DYKH01000045.1, forward strand.
ACGATCGGCTGGGGCAGTTCATCAACAAGCTGGTACACTACCGGTTTCTGCTGATTGCCGATAGCTCTCGTACCGGCTCGTAGTCTTGTCGTTCGTTATCCCCTTGACCGCGAGATCGAAAGTCAAGGGGCATTTTTGCTCGGGAAAAGCCAAGGGAAAACATGGTCCGGTGATTCATGCGCCGGCGAAACGATGGCGGTCTGCTGCTTCGTACACCGCAAGAGCGAACAGGAATGATCCGGGTCAGGCTAACTCACACAGGTGCATTACCATGACCAAATTAGAAAAAGCTGCACAAACGGTCATCAACCGCTGTCTGGATGTGAAAAGGGGGGAAACCGTGCTCATCGTCGCAGATGAGCCGCTCGTGGACGTTGCGACCTTGCTGTTCAAAGCCGCAAGCAAACGCACCAAGTACTGTCACATTCTCCAGCTCGCCAGCCAGAACCTCCGCAACGGCAACTTGAGCGATGCCGTCATCAATCTGATGGCGGATATGCAGGTCGTCATCTTAGCCACATCCTCTTCACTCTCGCATACCAATGCCCGCCGCCAGGCAAGCCGGCAAGGGGCGCGAATTGTCAGCATGCCCGGCATCACCAACGAGACCTTTGCCCGTCTGGCAGACACGGACTATGACAAGGTCTCTCGCCTCAGTCAAAAACTACGCGACATTCTAACCATCGCCAAGGAGGCGACAGTGTCTGCGCCAAACGGCACGCATTTGCACATCCCCATCGCCCAGCAAAAAGGTTACGCTGATACGGGGTTGTTGCGCGAGCCAGGGGCCTTTTCCAATCTGCCAGCAGGGGAGGCTTCCATTGCTCCCGACAATGGCAAAACAGAGGGCGAAATGATCGTCGATAGCGGCATGGGCGTCATGCCGGAGGACAACGATCCACTGGTCATTACCATCAAAAAGGGTCGTGCGAATCGGATTAGCGGCGGCCTCGCGGCAGAAAGGTTGCGGCGCAGGTTGGCGCAGGTGGGTCCCAAGAGTCGCAAAGTAGCCGAATTTGGCATCGGCACCAACAAAATGGCGCATCTGAGCGGTTATGCCTTGGAAGACGAAAAGGCGCTGGGAACCATTCACGTAGCCTTGGGGAACGATCTCTCATTTGGAGGCAACAACAACGTCCCGATTCATCTGGATGCGGTTATATACAAGGCCTCCCTCGTCATCGATGGCCGCAAGATTCTGGAGAATGGCCGGTTGGTATTAGAATGATTGCGGATTTCGGATGTTGGATTGTCGATTGAAGATCGGCTGCAATCTTTCACGGAATTATCTATATCCGCCATCCAGAATCCGACATCCGAAATAGAGCGCTTTAAGGTCATCGACTGCGAAGCAAAAAACCTATTTGATCTGGTGCAGGCGATGGTTTGGAATGCCCGGCGCACGCTGATAGATATGCTGCGTCAGCATTACCACGACGAACGTGATCTGGTGAATTTGTTGGATCACATCAGTCATTGTCATGGCTGGATTAAAACCACTGCTGAGGCCATTCATGTTCGTTTGGAAGCCATGGATTTGCCACGTTATCGGGTCGCTCAAGAAGCGTTTTGTCATAGCCTGAACAATCTGGCGGCCCGGCTGCCGAACGGAAAAGTGTTCATCTTCTCGGTCGGCGGTGAACCGATTAAATAAAATGTCCAAAATTATAGCTCAAATAAGAGCTGAATTGACGAGGTCTGGAGTTAGCAAATGCGCCTCAAGTATGGCAGGGCGATGGTGGATTTTGAACCACCTGCTCACATCCAATGGCAAATTCTGCAAAAAGATTTGCCATTTTCACCGCTCCCGGAAATGCAAATCATCGAACAGGCTGTTCTCGACCTCATACAGCGGCTCGAAGAGGCCGGTGTAGGAAATCATGCGAAATTACTGCTGGTCGTTCCGGATCATACCCGCCGTTGCCGGCTGGGAGTTCTCCTCCCGCTTTTGACGACAAGTCTTGAAGAGCGGTTTGGCGCGAGCCTGCACATTCTCATCGCCAACGGCAGCCATGTTTTGCAGCCGGAAGAAACGATTCGCAGCTTGGTCGGGGACGGAATTTACAAAAAATACCCCGTGATTCAGCACGATGCTTTGGATCGAGCTTCTCTGGTCTATTTAGGGGACTCTTCCAATGGCACTGCCTTCTTCTTAAATCGCAAGATCAAGGAGGTCGATTTCATTATCACCATCGGCGGGATTCTTTACCATTATTTTGCCGGATTCGGCGGCGGCGCGAAAATGCTCTTCCCGGGGATCGCCGGCTACGAATCCATCCGGGCAAATCATCGCCGCACTGTCGACGCAGCCTCCGGTCGATTCCACCCGTTCTGCCATGAAGGTAATATCACCACCAACCCTGTCTATCTTGACTTGGTAGAAGTCATGCGCTTTGTGCCGAACGTTTTGTCGCTGCAATTGGCGCTCAGCCCGCAAGGGAAAGTCGTCTTTGCAGCGGCTGGAAAGGTTTTGCCGACCCATAAACAGGTATGCAAAAAGGTTGAGGAGATTTACAGCATTCCCCTCGCAGAAAAGGCGGACGTCGTGGTTGCCAGCGCCGGCGGCTTTCCCGCGGACGTCAATCTCATTCAATCCCACAAGTCGATTCACCATGCCTTTCAAGCGATGAAGGAAAACGGTTGGCTAATTATTCTGGCGGAATGCATAGAGGGAATCGGATCCCAGACTTTTCTACCCTATTTTGACTATGGCTCCAGCCGGAATATCGGGCAGCGATTGCTGGAGGACTATCAAATCAATGGCCACACGGCCTTGGCCTTGAAAGCGAAAGCGGAGAAAGCCAATATCGTTTTTGTCTCGAATCTCGATCCGCAAATGGTAGAAAAAATCGGTATGATTCCAGCAAGGAATCTCGCCCAGGCCTGGGAGCTCACGAAAAGGCACCTTAATCCGGGGGCGTTGGGACACATCTTGCCCACGGCTTCGGTGCATGTGCCGGTTGTGAATCATTCTTCTTAGGAAGAGGAAAGGTGGAGGATAGTCTGCAAACTGTACGGAGGAGGACGTCACTTATTCTGAAGGCAGAGCATCGCCCCAGATGTATTCGCCAAAAAGTCACGCCCGCGGCGATAAATTTGCAGACCCCTTTTGAATGTAGTACTCATTGAATTCGAGAGGCATTTTTTCGCTCAATCCCCTCGGTTTTCATTCCACTGAAGCCGTGGTCCATCGAATATCTCAGAGATACTCCTCGTCCCGTCAAACCTTTCAATTTCGTAGCTCTTGCTCGAATCAACAGTGAGGTTTAGCTGATGCAAAAGGTCCCGGGGGACCATCCTCACATCGGCGCCGGAATCTAAAAGCATTGGCATGTCGGACACGGAAATTCCGGCACTTGAATTGCGAAATGATACGTAGGCCAAGGGAGCAGGCGGATCAAACCGCAGTTCATCATAACTGGGCATAAGGCTACTCTCCGATTACTTCCATTCTAAAATCCAAGGCTTGCTCCCGGTGTGCCAACCGCGGGCTATAAATGAAGGCAGGTTGCGGTTCCTGCATTTCAGGAATTACAACATAGACTTTGGTTTTTTCCGGCAAACGAACTCCGGCATTTAATCTAATCTGCCCTTGCTCGACTATGCCCTCGTAAGTCAGAACGCTCATAGGAGGTCCTCCGAAACAAGATTTTTCCCTAATAGTCAAGAAGGAGAAAAACATTCATCTGGGCCTTGACTTCCCACCATTCTCAACGCACAAATTTATGGAACCCTCGATGAAACTGCAACAGCTTTTTTCGTAACAGTTCAGGTCCGTTGTCATTTCGAGCGGAGCGAGAAATCTGT
>DYKH01000224.1 GCA_020722685.1 Caldithrix sp.
GAGGCGGAGTTCGTCAATCCGAAAATCAGAGTGTATGAACGAGAGAAACAATAAACATAAGCATCTTTCCGTTAGCTGGTAAAAAATCAATCTTTCAGATGACGCCAGATTAGTTTCGAGCTTATAGCACACTCAGAATTTTCTTATAGGTCAGTTTAAGAATCTACTTTCAACAAACTACATTTTCTTTATTAAGATTGCTCTGTTGCAAACATTGACTTATGTCACTGCGAGGAGACTGAAAATCGGCGAAGCAGTCTCAATAACAAGGTGATTGCTGCAGGCTTTGCCTCGCTATGCCATCCTTGCAACAGAGTGAGTTGAGATAATCTATAGGAACAATCTGATTATGAAAATCGTTAATTGTATTGGATGAATACGAAGTTAATGTACTCTCTTTTCTTGCTGGCTGCGTTGGTTACCGCTTGTTCCCCTCTCATGGAGGCGGCAACTCCACTCCCGATAACTCCCTATGAGACTTCTCGAACGGCTGAGCAAACCAATTCAACAATCGTGCCGTTGGATCTGCCCAGCCCTATTCCACCCACTCAAATAAAAACACCATCCCGAACACCGCTATCCCTGTTCAAAGCTACACCTACCAGAGAGCAACCTTTTAGGACTCTTGTGCCACAGCCATTGGTCGAGAAAGCCAAAGATGACCTGGTTGCGCGCTTGGGGGTGAGCCGCGATATGGTACAGGTTGTTGAGGTGAATTTCACCGAATTGACCCCTGACGATTTGAAGTGCAGCCCTGGCGATTCGGGTATTGAAGTCCCAATGGTTGTATTTGGGTATGAGATGATTCTGCAAGTCCAGGGGGTTACCTACCGCTATGTGGGGCAGGGTCAGAATGTTATGTTTTGCCCTATTGAATTCTAAGGGGGTGTGGGAGTGAATTGTCAAAAATTGGGGCAAGGCTGGTCTAAAATATGTAGGCGGGATCATCGAACCCGCCTACATATTTACCCCGGAGAGGGGCGGCTTAGGTAGAGTAACGCTTACCTCTACTTGAAAATTAATGGATAGTATAAGATGTATCCGCACACAGTTGTGGTCGCCGAGGCTTCACCGCTGTTACCTTGGTTGTCGGTATATTTAGCGGTGTTCGTGGTGGGAGTGCAGGCGAACACACTATCAGCCGGGCGGGCGGTATAGCGGATCAGCACCTCTGTGTTGAGATAGCCAGCTTCCAAGGTCCCGTTCCACACAATGCCATTGCCCACGACGCTCACCGATCCCGGCCCATTGACAACAAAGGGAGTGCCAACCAGGGTTAGACCTGTTGGCAGGGTATCGGTCACGGTTACAGTGGTGGGAGAGTCGCCTGTGTTAATCAGATGCAGAGTGAAAGTAACGGTATCCGGTTTGGCAACCAGGGTTTTATCGGCAGACTTGTCAAACAGCAGATCGCCGGAAGAAGCTATCGTGGTTTGGACTTCATTGGTGTCCCAGGTGTTGCCCAAGCCATCGCCAACTTGCGCCGTATTGGTAATCACCGTGCCGCTGGTAACGCCAGCCTCCACCTTGACGGTGAAGGTAATCGTCTCTGAACTGCCTGCCGCCACCGCTCCTGTCCATGTCACTTCGTTGTCAATACTGTTGAAGAATACACCGCTCGAAGCGGAGACGAAGGTGGTATGAACGGGGATGGGATCTACCAGTTCGGCATTCGTTGCGTTTACTGTGCCTGTATTTGTCAGGACGATGGTATAAGTCAGTTCTTCCTGTGGGACGGCAGTGGATTTATCCACGCTCTTGGTGGAGGTGGAGAGATCGGCGCCGCTGATGGTGGTGTATGCCGGACCGATTTCGGTCACCCGTCCGAGACCGTTGTTGACATCAGCCGTGTTAGAAATCTCGGTACCGTCGGGAACGTCGGTGTTAACTGTCACTGTATAGACGATGGTATGGGTTGAGAGCGTGTCTGGAGTGTAGAGCCAGGCTGTGTTATTAGCAACCGTACCGCTCCAAACGTAGCCTGCGGAACCGTCCATGTTCTCGATGCCGGCAGGTGATTCCCCAGGATAGCTGCCGTAACTGAGATTGGGCGGGGCAGAGGGTACACTCTCATATTGAACCTCAACCTGTCCGCTGGGATAGAGGATAACCTCATAGGTGTTCACTTGTTCATCTTCCCAGGAACACCAGTCATTGTATTGGATGATGAAGCGGTCGTTGACGGTATCATATTCCGTGTACACGGCATTGGGTGAGCAGGTTAACCCATAATAACTTGCGCCATCTGGACCGAGCTGGTCTTCGTAGAAAGCAGCGATGCGTCCATTGGGGTTATTGGAGCTGGGGATGCGGTTGTCGTTGTTAAAAGTCGCTCCACCGCCAGAGCAAGCGCCGCCAAAACATAATTCGCCGTTAACGTCTGCCCATACGCTGGTGTAATCACTGCCGAACCAGGGGAAAGCCCACGGCAAGTTGATTTCTGCATGACCTTCATCGTCGTCTGTCCAAGTTATCGCTGTTCCGCTTGCACTGATATCCACAAATGTTGCAGTGGCATCGGCGATATTGCCAATCACCGATTTGGGGATATCACCGCTCCAGGTTACTCTGTTGTTGAGCGAGTCGTAGGTGGCACCACCACTGACAATTGCGCCGAAGGTGACCTCAGCCGGCAGGGTGTCGGTAACCGTGACACCTATGGCATCGTCATCGTAGGAAGCGTTGATGATGTTGAGTGTATAGGTTAAGGTATCGCCCGGTATAGCGCTGGTTGGATCAACGGTCTTGGAAGACAGCGATTCTAGATCCGGTCCAGCGTAATCCACGGTGATAGGAATGCTGAACAGGCGCTCTGCACCTGTATAGCCGACATACATGATGCCGTCATTGCATTCTGCCAAGACATCACTGCAGGCATCCGGATCCACATTGTACAGTTCAAAGGTGGCCGGATGGCTGTTGCTGATGGACAGGTTGGCATTGCGGATGGCGATGCTGTTATCGAGGTCGTTGCGTTCCCAGTACCAGCTAAAGGGACCAGAGCCACCGCTCACACTCCAGCCTTGAATCACGACAAGGTAATCACCGGCAGCGGGGAAGCTAACCTGAACTTCGTCGTCGGTACCGGCGGAATTGGTGGAAGAGGCAATAATCTCAGCCGGGCAGGAGAAGGAGTGGTCGCTGTTTGCATCGTAGAGCAGGAACAGGTCAAGGTCATTGCTGCCAACGTTGACATGCGCCAGGAAGGAAGAGACATTCGAACCCAGCGTGGTTTGGTAAGTGTAGATTCCGCCGGCGGCAAAGTCGCAGTAATCCTCCTTGGTTGGATCCTGCTGAATGGTCAAGCCGGTGAAGTCCTGGCGTACCAGGTTCATCCCATATACATCAACCACAAGATCTTTACTTTCTGGGTCAGAGGTGTTGAAGGTGATGGTGTCGTTGAAGAAGTTGGTGTAATGGAGATCAGAAGCAGAAGGACCGTCGAGGGTGGTAAGTGTCTTGGTAAATGGTATCGTGAATTGATCGCCCTGATAGCGCACCGTATGCTGCATGATCTCGTGTAGCCCGTCATCTGCCAGCTCTGCGGCAACGTATTCCGTGTTGCCCCCGGTGACGGTATCGAAATCCCAAATACCTGAGCCGATGTACATATAGTTACTGCGGGCGACTTCCTCCAGGCGGTATGGTCCAAACGTGGCTGGGTCTAAGGCTGAGAAATCGCCATAGGAGAAGATGTATGGAGCCATCACATTCGTGTAAGCGCCGCTGGTGGGGGCAAGGACAACGGTGTCAATGTCGGTTTCTGGCGAAACGTCGTCCCACTCGTCTTTGACGATGAGATAGGTGCCTGGGTCGGGAGTGGTAGTTTGATCGAGGAAGAAGAAGCGCCAGTCACCGGATTCAGATCGCCAGGTCCAATCTTGGGAACCGGAGACAAAGCTGTTGTCGTAAGGCGTGCCGGTGGCGGGGTTACCGCCCAAGGTGACGACTTGACTGGTCATGTCGCCTGTGTAAGCTACATTCATGACAACCGGGATAACGGTCACCTCACTGCCATAAGACAACTCTATGGCTGCCTGATAAAGACCGTAGGGCATGTTCGCTGGTACATTTACCGCTGCTTGGAAGGTGTTGGTGCTGCTTGCCGGCACGTTTGTACCACCGGGGGTGCTGGTGGAAAGCCAACTTACATCATGTTTCCCGTAAAAGGTCACTCGAATCTTGAGGCGAGAAATCGGGACCTCGGGGTCGCGATGTTGGCGATGTTGTAAGCCCAGGTAGACACCATCTTTCCAGCGATCGGGGTTAAGCGGGTCTTTCACTGAAACCTGTCGGTAGGTGTGGGAGTTATAGCCATAAGAGAAGCGCACGTACTCACCCGTCTCTTCCTCCCCTGCGTTCACCACTCCGTTGCTATTGGCGTCGTTATAAATCTTGCCGTCAGCATCTAAATCGGTGTGGCTATACCAAAGGATTCGCCAAAGGCTATTGTTGTTATTGTTATTGTCGCCTTGTGGGTCGAACTCGTCAAAGTCTTGGATGAGCTCAGCAGTCATTAAGACCGTGCCAGAGGGGACTGACCCGCCAGGGGCATATTGGGAAACGTCGATCAAATAATCCGGACGGTTGAAGTTATAGGAGCTTTCCTGCGCAGCTGTGGCCGTCAGTTCTATCTCTTTCGAGTCGAGGGCTACGAGCTCCGTATCGCTGACGGAGAAACTTATGGAGGAGGAGCCAAAGTTCGAAAGGGTAAAGGTTGTAGAGACTGCATCGCCAGGTGAGAGGATATTGGCAAATGCCAAATATGAGCTGCCGTGATAGTCGCCAGGGTACCAGAAAGCCGGGTCAACGTACAAGGCACCTAAGCCTGCGGCGACATCGGTGGCTTTGTCGGCGTTTACCATGCCCGCTCCCTGGGTCAGAACATCATAATCCTGGTCGCTGGCGCCGCCCATGATTATATTACGGGCAACATCCCAAGTGGGGAAGGATCCGGTGCGCTGGTTCCAGGCATCGTAAATGAGAGCCAGGTTACCGGCTGCCACCGGGGCAGAGCGGCTAGTGCCACCCCAGGTTTCCCAGGCTGTCCAACCATCTCCCCAGCCGTTGCTTGTGATTGCGCCGGCAGCAAAGGCGCCATCGGCAGTGACATGAGGCGCCAGGTGACCAGTGGCAGTTGGACCGCGGTTTGAGAAGGGGATCACATCACCCCAAACGATTTGCCCCGGACCCGCAATGGAATCCCAACCGGTGGAACCCATTTGCGTGGAGCCGCCGACAGCAATGGTCGAGCTGCCAGTGGGTGGGGCGTTGGTGCCGTAGCCGGGTGCGCCGTTGCCTGTGCTGAAGAGATGGGCGACCTGCATACCGTAGGTGTTGGGATAGCCGCGATAAGTAGTGCGGGTGTTCAAGCGAGTTAGCAGGCGGGAGCGGTTGTCCCACTCGTCGTTGTCGGTGCCGCTGGAGCCATAAGAGTTGGAGGTAATTTGGGCGCCATCGTTGGTATCGCCATAGCCGTCAATGCCAAAGGAGGCAAAGTACCAGCCGACTTCGGTGGAGTCTTCAAAGTTGAGATAGATATCGGCGATAGCGATAAGTTTGGCTTCCAGCCCGCCGCCCTGGATCATACCGCCGACTCCGGAGGGTTTCCAGGAAGGGCGTGCTTCGCCACCCCAGATGGATGGATCGCCGTCAATGCGTCCCTGTCCGACAATGTTACCGGCGGTGAGGGTACCATGAGCTGCGGCGCCGCCCAATGGATCGTCGAACATAAAGGCAACCAGGTCGCCGCTGCCGGGTGGGATCATCCCTAAGCCAGCTGGATTCCACCACCAGTCCATACCCTGTGGCCAATGATAACCATCGGCGATGAAGTAAACCAAACCACCAGAAAGGTCATTATAGCCATCCAGGTCGGCGTCCCAACATGCGACTGGGCTTTGTTGGGTGGCGGGAGGATCATCGCGGAAGTCCTGGTTATCGTTCAAGTCAACATAGACAGTTTCATAGACATTATCACCGTCTTCGTCAACTACGAGGACGCCGATGCGCTCCCCCCACCAATAGGCTTCTAAGGATGTATCGGGGTGGTAACCGATGTGATACTTAGTTCCATAGTAAGCTGTGCCGGTCGTGATCCAGGTTCTGCCGTCGAAATCAATGGTGCTGCCAACGCCAGATGTGCGTGTGTCGGCAAACTTGGTTAAACCGTAAGCGAAGGTATTCACATCGGTCATTTCGCCGTTGTACCACAGGTCGAAGAGCAAAGCGTAGTTCGAGATGGGGCTAAGGGCGAGGGGCCAGCCGTCAAAATAATCTAAGTAATTAGTAACGCCCCCATAGGTGTAATTGCGGCTGGTGCTGACATCATAGGTTGCCCAGGTGCCAAGTAAATCGGGATGGCAAAAGTCCACCCCCGAGTCGAGATCGGCAACCCGCACACCATTGCCGGTGAAGCCCTTGTCCCAGGCGGCTTTAGAGAGGTGAGCAGGTCCAACATCCCACCAGCCAGTCGTGCCAGCGGGGCTGGCGGGACGGGAAGCGGGTGGGTTATCTCGCAGCTCTTTTAAGCGGGCAACCTGTTCTGAACTTGGTTTAGGGGCAGGTTTGTCTTCCGGACGAAAGCGCGGCACATCGCCAAGTCCCCGCACCAGTTCAGCTGCGGCGACAGCGTCCAGGCTGGCAAGCTTGGCGAGGTATTTTGCCTCGATTTTGCCAATCCAGATCGTACCGCCGGTTAGCTCATCAGGGATGGCGCGCGGAATGGCTTTAATATAGTCGGGCCATTCTTTGACGGTTTTGAGCGTCAATATCCGGACGGTGACCAGCTCGTCGCCGCCGGTTCTTGCCAAAGCTTGCAAGTCATCATCGAACTTGCCTAAGGCAGTATCTGAACCGGTGGAGATCGAAGAGCTGTTATTGCCCTGAGGGTTTGCACTTGCCGGTAAGACGCCGGCTTCTTCCGCTTGGGCTGCCAGAGCACCGCGGCGGACGCCGGCTTGCAACAGCACTACCAGTGCAAGGATCAGGGCAAGTAGGATTATGAATGTAAAATACCGATGGGTTTGGGTTTGTTTCATTAGAGCCTCCTGTTTAAAAATAAATTAACTCATATCACTTATGAGCAACACCCCGACTTTGATTGTTTTTTTATTTAGCATACAAATCATCAGGAATCGCAAAGCTCAATTGCTTAGATTAAAATAACTTAACCTTACAAAAATGTCAAGTTTTAAGGGAGTGAAATGTTGTCATATATTCAGGATATAAAGACCTCAGAATGTTTTTTTCATAATTCTGAGGTCTTGCAACGTGATTTCTTAAAATTTATAGCCGATTTGCCGTAAGAATCCTTTCCGCCAAGCGATATCTTCTTCTCCTTCCACGCCGATCGGTGGATAACCAT
>DYKH01000789.1 GCA_020722685.1 Caldithrix sp.
CTATGTCGAAATGATCTTTCGAAAGTTTCTGGAACTCAAAAGTGTGAATAGGCTTGTCACTTACCTCAACGAAAACGGCTATCGAACCAAAGAGCATGTTTGTGAGAATGGAAAGAGAAGAGGTGGGGGCAACTGGACTCAAGGGACTCTTCACAAAATGCTTACAAACCGGGCCTATATTGGACAGCGGGAAATCAATAAACACAATCGAGGAGTTGATCCGGCAAAACTCAAGGAAGAAGACTGCTATTTCTACGTCGATGCTCAGTGGCCTGCCATCATACCGCTCAAGCTCTTTAATGACGTTCAGGACCTATTGCAGGAGAATAAGAAAAAGGCCAGAAAGTACACCCACCGTTTTGTGCTGACCGGCTTTATTAAGTGCGGAAAATGCGGGGCCCGCCTTATAGGAAAGTCAGGAACCGGACGAAACGGGAAATACTATTACTACGGACATTTGAGAAAAAGAACCGTAACCGGCACAAGGCACCTTGAAAGATGTGTTGTGGAGAATATCCCCGCAATCGAGCTTGAGGAGGCTGTCATCGCTCATTTGCGAAAGCTCGCCTCCGACAAGGCATTGGTGGCAAAGCTCATAGCTGGTTCTCAGCAAATCGGTGCCGAGAGCCTCGCCCACAAGCAAGAACTTGTCAATTCAAAGGAACAGGAAAGAAGAAAGCTCACACTGCAAATCGATAACCTTGTAAACACCCTTGCCGAGTCGCCGTGGGATGTATCAAAAAAAGTCCTTCTGGAAAAGCTGGAAGAATTCACCAAGACCAGGGAAAAAGTCGAAGCCGAGCTTAAGTCGCTCCGGGAAGACCTCAATAAGGCGAAGGACAATGTAATTGACCTGTCATCTTCCTTTGCCCTCTTGAGGGCTTTCCGTGAAGAATTCCGAACTCGACCGTTAGGAGAACAGGCGGATGTACTTCGGGACATCGTCCGAGAGCTGGTTGTGCTGCCCGATCGATTTATTCTCGATCTTTATGGTGCTCCTGCGGACAAATATTTCACCGATACCTCTTCGGGTGCGGGAGGAAGTTTGGGTAGTAGTGGGGATCTATCGTCCCGGTCATTGGTTCGTACCGTATCTAGATTGGTGGGTCCAACTGGGATCGAACCAGTGACCTCTACCATGTCAAGATAGCGCTCTA
>DYKH01000790.1 GCA_020722685.1 Caldithrix sp.
AAATCCGTGACGCTCCGTGTAGTTCAGTGGTTTTTGGAAAGTGTCCGGTAGTGAGTTGGAATTGAAAAGTTCAGATCGCCAAGCATTTGCCAAAAGCGATCCAAGAAATCTGTTGACAATGAAATCGGGATTTCATATTATAGCCTGAGACAAAAGGCGTCACAATTAGATGCCCTTAATCATCAAATGAACTCATAAAGGATTATCATGGAAAAAACTGAGCCGCCGTCGGGTTATGGCTAATTAGAGAGTCTATTGCACATGGCCCTCGCCATCTTTTCTTTTCTGCTTTAGACCTCCTTTAAACCATAACCCCCCAAAAACAACAAACATCATTTCTTTTCATGCCTCGGCATGCCTGAGGGTCACTCTGCTTTGGTGAGCTACGCATGTCGGTAGGACTCGCCGGCAAGTACCTAAATTTGTGCTGTTCTCTGACGGCTGCCCGCTGACAGCCGACCGCTGAACTCTGAGCGCTCCCCGCAGCATTTTTCGGGTGCGCCGAGCTTGTATTGTCCCAACGGCAAGGTGAAAGGCCGCTGGCCGAAGCTTTTTCCGGAAAGGAGGTTCGTATCATGTTGCGTCAAATCCTACTCATTTTTATCGCCGGCATCATCATCGATTTGTTTGCTGCGGGCTATACCCGTGCGGTTGCCGAGAAAAAACGCTGGCAAGCCACCTTTTTGAGCGGCTGCATCACTTTGTCAACTTTTCTCCTACTGACCGTCATCATCAAAGAAAGCGCCATGGCCAGCCTCCTGAACATTATGGCCTATGCCGGAGGCAACACGCTGGGCACTTTCCTTGCTTTGAAAAGAAGCTGAGGGTGGTAGATTGCATCGCAGCAGGTATTCGGCGTCGTTTCCCGTTTGTCGCGCATTGATTCGGGGTGAAGAAGGGAAAGCGGAGTCACTAAAAATTGGTTGACCAACTGCTTGTCTATCCAGACTGCTTGGTCTCCAAATGCAAAAAAATTTTCGTTCAGATATTCAGATGGACAGATGACCAGATATTCAAGACCGGACGCCGCGCACAACCCGAAAACCAAGACTGCCGTCGCGATTCTGAGGCACGTCCCTGTAGCGATAAGCACAACGCAGAACGAGCGGAGAATTGACGAACGAACCGCCCCGAACCACACGGTACTTTTTCTCTT
>DYKH01000225.1 GCA_020722685.1 Caldithrix sp.
CTGTCTTATTGCAAATTGTTGTTACAGCGAATTATTAATAGAGGAGAGCCGCAAAATGGCAAACATACAAGGCATGAAATTGAATGCGCCCCAAGTCCGACTACAGGGCAGTCTGCCGAAAATCGGCATTCGCCCGATCATTGACGGCCGGCGCAAAGGCATACGGGAATCACTGGAAGGACAAACCATGAACATGGCCAAAGCCGCGGCGAAGCTGCTTACGAGCAAGCTGCGTCATCCGAATGGCCTGCCGGTCGAATGCGTCATTGCCGACACCTGCATTGGCGGCGTGGCCGAAGCGGCGCAATGCGCAGAAAAATTTGCCCGCGCCGGCGTCGGGGTCTCCCTATCCGTCACCCCCTGCTGGTGCTACGGCTCGGAAACCATGGATATGGACCCTCTGCTGCCCAAGGCCGTCTGGGGATTCAACGGCACCGAGCGCCCAGGTGCAGTGTACCTCGCTGCTGTCTTGGCCGGTCACAATCAAAAAGGACTGCCCGCTTTCGGTATCTATGGTCAAGACGTTCAGGATTCCGGTGACACCTCCATTCCGGCGGACGTGGAGCAGAAGCTCTTGCAGTTCGCCAAAGCGGGACTGGCGGTGGCGGAAATGCGCGGCAAATCGTACTTGGCCATGGGCGGCGTGTCCATGGGCATTGCCGGTTCCATGGTCGATCAGGATTTCTTCCAAGATTACCTCGGCATGCGCACGGAGACGGTGGATATGACGGAATTCATCCGCCGCATTGACGAAGAAATCTATGACCAGGAGGAATATCAGCGGGCCCTAAAATGGGTTAAAGAAAACTGTCGGGAAGGATTCGATAATAACAAACCCGAAAAGCAAAGAACCAGAGCGCAAAAAGATGCCGATTGGGAAATGGTGGTCAAGATGACCCTCATCGCCCGCGACTTGATGATCGGCAATCCACGACTTGCCGAAATGGGCTTTGGCGAGGAGGCTCTCGGCCATAACGCTCTCATCTCCGGTTTCCAGGGTCAGCGACAATGGACCGACCATTACCCCAATGGCGATTTCCTGGAAGCGATTCTCAATTCCTCCTTTGACTGGAATGGCATCCGCGAAGCTTTTGTTGTCGCTACCGAGAATGATAGTCTAAACGGCGCCACCATGCTTTTGGGCCACTTGTTGACCGATACCGCCCAAATTTTCGCCGACGTGCGCACCTATTGGAGTCCTGATGCGGTCAAACGGGTCACCGGGAAGAAACTGGTCGGGAAGGCAGAACATGGGATCATTCATTTAATCAATTCGGGCGCTGCTACCTTAGACGGCAGCGGTCAGCAGTCGGCGAACGGCAAGCCGGTGATGAAGCCGTTCTGGGAGATCACCCCAGAGGATGTGGGCAAGTGTCTGGATGCAACCCAATGGTGCCCGGCCAATGTCGAATACTTCCGCGGCGGCGGCTACTCTTCGCAGTTCGTCACCAAGGGTGAAATGCCCATGACCATGTCACGCATCAACCTCATCAAGGGACTGGGGCCGGTGCTGCAGATTGCTGAAGGGTATACGATAGATTTGCCTGCGGATGTGCACGACGCGCTCAACAAGCGCACCGATCCCACTTGGCCGACCACTTGGTTCGCGCCGATTCTCACCGGACAAGGTGCGTTCCGCGATGTGTATTCGGTAATGAATAATTGGGGCGCCAATCACGGCTCCATCACTTTTGGGCACATCGGCCATGCGTTGATTACACTGGCTGCCATGCTGAGAATTCCGGTCTGCATGCACAATGTGGCGGAGGAGCGTATTTTCCGCCCTAGTGCCTGGAGCGCCTTTGGCACTGTCGATTTGCAAGGCGCGGACTATCGGGCCTGCGAGAATTATGGGCCGGTGTACGGAAGAAAATAGGCTTACTTCTAGGAGTAACTATGGCAAACAAACTCATGTCGGACATCTTAAAACTAAGCCCCGCTGAAAGACTTCTTTTAGTCGAAGATGTTTGGGATAGTATCGCCACTTTGCCAGAAGCAGTGCACCTGACGGAAGAGCAAATTCAAGAACTGGACAGACGGCTTGAAAACTATCATAATAATCCGAACGAGGGCTCGCCTTGGGAAGAAGTAAAGGCAAGGATACTCCATCTCTCTTGAAGTATAGATTGGTGATTCGTCCCGAAGCCGAAGAGGACGTTCGCGAAGCGCCCAATGGTATGAGAAGAACCGAGTCGGCTTAGGTAATGGCTTCATGCTTTGCCTTGAAGCTACACTTAGCTTGATCAAGAGCAGCCCAGAAACGTATCCCGCTATCCACAAACAAATTCGCAGAGCCTTGATTCGCAAATTCCCTTATGGCGTTTTCTATTTTGTCGAAAGAAAAAGAATCATAGTCGTGGCTGTATTTCATCATCTTCGCAATCCGCAACTCTGGAAGACTCGCGTTTGATCACTGCCTCTTGCATTATCACTAGGGAGTAGTATTTGAAGAAAAAGTTACGTGTGGGTGTTATTTTTGGCGGTCGCTCGGGAGAACATGAAGTCTCGCTGGTTTCCGCCACCTCGATTATGTCGTCGCTGGACAAGGACAGGTACGAAGTAGTCCCTATCGGTATCACCAAAGCCGGCAAGTGGATCGCCGGGACAGAGTCCTTGCAGTTGCTCAAGGAGGGAAAAGAACGCGATCAATTGCATGTTTTTTTGCCGGCGGACCCGACCGAGCGGCGCTTGCTTCTGGCTGCGGAAAAGGGCCGGCAAATGGAAAAGTCTTCTCAGAGCATTTCCGGCCAGTTGGATGTGGTTTTTCCTGTGCTGCATGGCCCTTTTGGCGAGGATGGCACCATTCAAGGCTTGTTTGAGCTGGCGGATATTCCTTATGTCGGCGCCGGTGTGCTGGGCTCGGCCATCGGCATGGATAAGATATTTCAGAAACAAATCTGCACTCAACTCCAATTGCCAACCGTGGACTTTTTCTGGTTTCGAACCGCTGATTGGCAGGCGAATGCCTCCGCCGAAAGCAGTCTGCTCTTACCCAACCAGATTGGCAACATGACCCAAGAGCAAATGATGCGGACCATCATCGAACGCCTCGGCCTTCCTGTATTCGTCAAGCCGCCGAATCTGGGATCGAGTGTGGGCATCAGCAAGGCGCATGACGAGAAGGAGCTGTGGCAAGCCATCGAAGAGGCGGCGCGATACGATCGCAAGGTGTTGGTGGAAAAAGCCGTGCCCAATGCGCGCGAGATCGAGGTGAGCGTCTTGGGAAATCAATCGCCGCGCGCCTCGGTCGCCGGGGAGGTTTTTCCCTCCAACGAGTTTTACGATTACGATGCCAAATATGTGGATGGCTCCAGCGGCTTCCAAATCCCAGCGGATTTGCGTGAGGACTTGCACCGGGCTATCCGCGACACAGCCGTAAAAGCCTTCCTGGCCATCGAAGCTGAGGGAATGGCGCGGGTGGATTTCTTGCTGGATCGCCAGTCCAACGAGTTCTTCCTCAATGAGCTCAACACCATCCCCGGATTTACCCACATCAGCATGTATCCCAAACTTTGGCTGGCAAGCGGCATGAGCTACACAGAGCTACTGGATGAGCTCATTCGTTTGGCCATCGAGCGGCACGAGCAGCGCCAGAGCTTGCGGACGAGCTACCAGCCAAAGAAGGAATGGTATCGATAATTTCAAAACCTTTCAAAACCCCTGTCTTGTCGGAGAAGATTGGGGTTTGATGAACTGCAAAAGGAGGCTGCCATGCGTCCAATAGTCCTAACATCGATCCTGTTCTTTTTTTCAGTTCTTACCGCCATGAGCCAAACAACTTCCAACATCGTTTCGGTCACGGTGGATGGTTATAGCTACATGGGCGAGGAAGAGACCATCAAGGTCGCCAAGGAGCGGGCGATGAAGGACGCCGAGCGCAAAGCGGTCGAAGAGGGCACCGGATTGTACCTGGAAGCATATAGCAAAATCCACAACTACATGACCGTTGAGGATGACATCAAAAGTCTGGCTGCCGGCTACATCGTTAGCAAGAAAGTACTTTTGGACACATTAGAGGCGACTCCTCTGCGCTATCACGTTCGCATCCTTGCTGAAGTGAAGTGCGGTGATCTGGAAAAGCTGGCAGATACTCAAAAAACGGCGGAACCGGCGCCTCGGAAGATGAGGCCTTTGAGCGTACAATTCACGTTGGTCGCGGAGCGCATGCTGCCAACCGGCGATTGGGAAGAAGTTGTGCTGCAAGATGGCGGTACACTAAAAAGTCACGACAAATTTCAATTGCATCTGCAGCCCAGCATGGATGGCTACCTCTACTTGTTGCTATATGATTCTCACGGTAAAGCTTCCCTCTTATTCCCCCGCAAGAACACGAGTGCTGACTATTTGGTTAAGAAAGGAACTGAAATTCGTATTCCGGGACCTACCTCATTTTACGAAGTTGATTCTTCACCAGGTAATAAGACCATTTTCCTCATTGCTTCCCTGCATCCATTGGACCGGTTGCAATGGCTGTTGGAGAGAATGGAAAAATCTGGCGAGATCCCCAATCCGACGGCATTGGCCAAAATCCTGCGCGCTCGCAGCGTCCTCCGGAAAACTTCTGGCAGCAAGGTCGCTTTTGCTCTGAGCGACGGCAAGCGAGCCGACCAAGCCGGCGAGGTCCTGATGGGACACGGCACACTGGTGCGGAAGCTGAGTTTTCGAGTCGTGAATTAAGAAGCCATTTGCCTCAGTTTGTCAGCCTTTGGGTGTAAGCAACGATGAACCTAAAACTCTCCCATCGTCTTGCCATCGGTGCAGGCTTGGGCCTGGCCGCGACTGTCTTTGTCATCGCCCTGACGTACTTGCTTTGGCCGGGACTGTTCAAGGATTTTGAAGCGAAATCTTTGGACTTGCGCTACATGAATCGGTTGCAAACGCTTTACGAGCGCCGGCAAGGCGCCAGCATCGAGGACATTATCATCGTAGATATTGACAACCGCAGTTTGGAAAAGCTGGGGCGCTTTGATCAATGGCCGCGCAATTACCATTCCCAGCTCATCGACTATGTAACCGAAGGAGGCGCCCTGGCGCTTGGCTTCGACGTGCTGTTCATGGAAGCAGATAAGGCGCGAGGAACCGATTCTTCCCTAATTGCCTCTACTGCCAAATCCGGCATCGTTTACCATTCTATGGCCTTTTCCATGGCCGATCCGGATGCGTTCCTCTACGCCATGGAGACTCCACCTTCCGGATTTGATGCGGAAAGATTCTCCCTCATCCTGCCTCCGGAAGCGGCAAACAGAAGCAAGCACGCCGACCGCATGGATGGCAAAGTGGTCGATCTCTACAACGCCGCCGCCGGCATTGGCTTTGCCAACTTTTCCCCGGATAATGATAGTGTCATCCGCACCATGCCCATGTTCCTGACCTTTGCCGGCCGGCAGTACACGGCATTGTCCTTGGCAATTGTTGCCGGCGTCTTGGGTGTGCGGATTCCCGATATCCAAATCGTGCCCGGCAAGGAAATCATTCTTCATCCTCCTGGATCGGATCGTACCTTTCGCATCCCCATTGATGCGCATAACCGCATGCTCATCAATTATCAAGGCACTTTCCAGACCTTTCGCTACATTTCTTACTATGATGTTCTAATGCAGCGTGTGCCCGAGGAGACTTTTGAAGGCAAGATCGTGTTGGTGGGAACCTCAGCCGCCGGTTTGTCGGACATTCGTCCTGTGCCTTTTCAGGATGCTTTTCCCGGGGTAGAAGTCCACGCAAACATCATTTACAATATTCTTAGCCAGCAATATATCACTCGACAAAGCGGTCTGTTTGCAGTGGCAAATGTTCTTGCGCTGGCCGCCATCATAGCTTTATTGGCGATTCTTCTCAAGCTTTGGCTAAGCGCCTTGTTGATGGTTGTCATTTCCGCAGCCTACTCTTATGCAGCCGGCGCCTGGTTCGCCGCTGACGCGTTTTGGTTAGAGTTGGTAAGACCGGGATTAGCTGTGCTATTTTCCTTCTTGTTTGTCTACATGTACCGCTACATGGATGAGGAACGCAACAAGCGCTACATCAAGGGAATGTTTCAACACTACCTCACGGCGTCGGTGGTGGACGAACTTTTGCGCCGGCCGGACATGCTCAAACTTGGCGGCGAACGCCGCGTTGCCTCGGCGTTCTTTTCAGACATCAAGAATTTCACCACTGTCTCAGAAAGTCTTCCCCCTGAAGAGTTGGTGATGCAGTTGAATGAATATTTGGCCGCCATGACCGAGATCGTCCTCAAATACGAAGGCTACTTAGACAAGTATGAAGGCGACGCGATCATGGCGATTTTCGGCGTCCCGGTAGATCAAACCGACCACGCCAACCGAGCCTGCCTGGCCGCGTTGGAAATGCAGAAAGTCTTAGTAGAGCTGCGGAAAAACTGGCGGGAACACGGCAAACCGGAATGGCACGTAAGAATGGGCATCAACTCCGGGCCGATGATCGCCGGCAACATCGGCGGCAAAGACCGTTTTGATTACACCGTCATCGGCGACTCGGTCAATTTAGCCTCGCGATTGGAAGGCGCCAACAAGACCTACGGCACGCAGATCATGATCAGTGAGTTCACCAAAGAGTTGTTGGATGGCGAGTGGGTCTTGCGCGAGCTGGATTTACTGCGCGTGAAGGGCAAGACCAAAGGAGTAAGAGTTTTTGAACTCGTGGCGAAAAACAACGGTCAGTTAACGGACAAACAACGGCTGCTCCTCGAAGAGTTTCGCAAAGGCCTGCAAGCTTATCAGGCTCAAGATTGGAACGGCGCCATCGCGGCCTTCAACCGTGCTTTGGCGATTGACCCGGATGACGGGCCATCGAAAACCTATCTGGAGCGTTGTGAGTTCTATCTGAAAAATCCGGTTCCCAAAGATTGGGATGGGGTGTTTGAGATGAAGACGAAATAGGACAGCGGACAACACATTGTCAAAAATTTACTTGTGTATCGTTTGCAAATTATCTATGTTATAACACAGATAATTTGCAATTGGAGTCCAAGTGATAGATTTCTCAACCCTTTTGCGCCCGTACAATCCTTGGTGGAACGATCAGTCAAATGCATTTGACAATCTACCCACATTTCATCGCCCGATTTTTTCGACTCTAATAGAAGACCTCGAAAGCATCCCGCAAATCCTATCGATTACTGGCCCACGGCGAATAGGCAAGAGCACTCTTCTTTATCAACTGATCAGGGAACTTGTCGCCGCGAGGATTAATCAAGAACGACTCGTTTATTATTCCTTTGATGACCCAGCCCTCATGGCTCGTCACGTCAAAGTGGATGAGTTGATAGATCAACTTATGAAACAGTAGTTTGGCAAAATTTTGAATTCAAGCCGTAGGAGGCGTCTCCAGACGCCG
>DYKH01000791.1 GCA_020722685.1 Caldithrix sp.
CAAGCCGCCATTGTTCGGGCATTGGTGGCCTTGTTCCCGAATACTCCCGACTTTTGGAGCAACAATAACGGCTATGCGCTCATTGCCGAATTGTCCAAACTTTGGGGAAAGCCTGTAACCCCGCAAGCTGTCCGAAGCGTAGTAGAGCAGGCCAGACGGACAGCGCCAGAACCCAAGCCAAAGCCGCGACGGGATAGCAGCATAATCGGGCTTCTTAAACAATAATCGCCATTTTATGCCCCTAAATAGTTTAACCCCTTAAATGGGGCTTTTCCGTTTAGTGTTCCCGCCTTTGTACGCTCCAGACATCGCCGCAAATCGCGGCAACTTTGGAGCAAAGGCAATGCAAGAACTTCCTGATTTTTTAACCGTTAAGCAGTTTTTAGAAAAGCACACAGCTTTTACGCATGGCGGCCTACGTTCAGCTATTTACTGGCAGGGCGAAGCCTTGGAAAAGGCCGGAGCCATTGCCCGCCTTGGCCGCAGAGTTCTCATTAACGAGTCTGTATTTTTAAGATTTGTACAGGCTGGAGGCCTTAGAAATGTGCGAGGGGATGTATGACCTCCGAAACCATCCTCAGCCTCATCACCGCCGAACCCCAGACAGTCGCCCAGATCGCGGCCCAAGCCGGCATCAAGCCCCAACTTTGCGCGGGCTACCTTCGGACGCTGCACCGTGCCGGGCAGGTGCGTCTGGGCACAATGAAAAAGGGCCACGCGAAGGACATCAACACCTACCGCCTAGCCGAACCCGTCAAGCATCAGCCACAACAGCGCGAAGAATGGCGCGGTGGACCTTTGCCGCTGCGGTATCAGCCGAGAGAGTCAAGTTATTACTCGTTTTACAGTCGCGGTGTCGCCCATCCCCCAGCCGACGCACAGAAACCCGGACTTAATCACGACAGGAGAAGTAAAGATGCAACGATATAACCCACGCGGGATTTACAGTGGAATCATGGACCCCTGCGAGAACGGCGCGTACGTTCTGGCGGACGAGGCACAGGATGAAATCGACGCGCTACACGCTGAATGTGATCGGCTGACCGGGCTGATAGAAACGCCAGCGGTTCATCAGGGCCACCTATCCATATTGCGCCATTTCCAAGCATGGCGTTTGGGCGACGACGAGCTGGAACAGCCGGAGCCGAGGGAGA
>DYKH01000792.1 GCA_020722685.1 Caldithrix sp.
TTATATAATGGCGTATTAAATTTTGTTCGGAACATATGATTGCATGATCCCACGCAACGAAGCAGGATTTCCTTGAAACCTATTAAAGCGGCGAAACAGCGTTCTTCGCAATTGATCAATGTTTTGGAAGTAACGATTGTGGACCGAGGCTTTCTTTGTAGCCTTCCACACTTTTTCAATCGGGTTAAACTGTGGGGAATAGGCCGGAAGAAAGTGGAGTTCGATTCGGTCTTCTACGGTTTCAAGCCAAGACCGAATGGCTTTTGCGTGGTGATATCGGACATTGTCCAAAACCAAGTGGACTTTGGTTGAAGGGTATTGACGGATGATCTGCCGGAGAAACGCACCAAATGTCTCCTGGTTGAAAATTGGTGCGAATCGAAAATGGAATTTGGGGTTGTCTTCAGCCGTGACCGCCCCCAGCGCTTTCATGGACGTTCGACCGGGATGGCTATCCACCGTCGTTCCTATTCCTCTTAGTGCCCATGATCTCATGGTGCTGCCCAAGAGCTGGAAGATTACCTCGTCCTCGTATATCAGAATGCCACCGTCCTCGCAGACTTTTTTTATCGCGGGGAGATCGGTGTCAAGCCATTTCTTCTGCTTTTCCGTATCCCCCTTCGACAATCGAACCCGAGGATACTGCACAGAAAAGCCAAGCCGGTTCAGAATTCTTCGGACCTGGGAGACGTGGTATGTCACGCCAAACTGCCTTCGAATGACCTCTCGCACCAATGGCCCGGTCCACACCCCCGTGTCCAGGCCGGCTTCTTCTGGCGACGCACTGACTATCGCCGCCAAGGCAGCCTGCTTCTCTGGATTCAGTTTTGGTTTCGCCCCGGGATATTTTTTGTCCTCGAGCCCAGACACCCCATACTCCTTCACACGACGGATCCAGCCTCGAATGGAGTTCACGTGAACCCCAATAATGGAGGCAACTGCATGGGGGCTCACCCCATGATTCAACGTCAAAACAGCCTGGCACCTCAACAATAGCCGAGAGTCGCCACTCTTCTTCGCTTTCCACCGCATTCTCTTGATCGCCTTGTCCTGACGGCCCGTCAACTGGAGCGCAGGGTTCGTTTTCATGGGAAACCTCCTGGAAGATTCTGCTCTCCATGGTACCACCGGGGGCATTTTGGTACCATCCCCC
>DYKH01000793.1 GCA_020722685.1 Caldithrix sp.
TCTAACTTTTCCCAAATCTTATCTAGGATTTGCTCCATGCGGTCGAACCGTTTATCGAGGTCGATCTTGATACAATAGTCTCTAGGCAGTTCCTCGCGGAGTCTAGAAAGATCTTCCTTTAATTCCTTGACTGAAGTCCACATTTCTCTGGCCCACCAGCCAAGCATGGATGACGCGGCTGCTAGAGCGAAGTTGATAAATGTTTGATCCATATTTATAGTTTTCCTTTTATCATCATTGCCCACCATGGAGCATCCTTGGTAGTCACCCGTACATCATACTTTACGGGAGGCTCAAATAGTGCATTTGTGTCATCATATCTCGAAGCTTCGATTGTATCTACCCAGACTAAAAGGTCAGCATTGAACCGTTGCCGTATGGCCTCTGTCGGAGCTACGAAGTCGCATATCACGACATCCGTAGTTGCCTTGTTTGCTAAGGTAATCATCCTGTCCACCTGCCGTATCCTGCCTTCCTGAGAGAAGTCCCAGTCATTGTATTCAGCACGGACGACATCGGCATTGTACCAAGTTACTGACGGCAGGATCTCCGACAGCGTTTTAGCCAGTGTCGTCTTGCCGCTACCGGGCAGGCCGCAGATGAGGACTACCACTTGAACACCTTGGCGTTGATCTGCACCGAATGGCAGATGTTGGGCCGTCTGTTCACCTCACGCTCGATAACATGATTGTTGTACCCACAGCCGAGATTCAGCTTCACATCAATGCGTCCAGTTCGTCGTGCGTAGTCGCAGCTTCAATAGCCGCAACCTTCGGCGCAACAGCATCTTTAGCCGCTTGCAGCTTGACAGGATCATAGGCCATAGGGTCCATCATCTGTTTCTGCATCTCTTGCTGATAGCCCATGCTTGCGTTCATCTTCATGCCTGCCTTGCGGTCAGCCACCGTGATGTCATAAGTACCATAAACGATACCTACCGGATCAGTGGACAGATCGAAAGTATGGGCCGTGTAGCCTTGACGATGAGCAATGATTGCAGGGCGAACCTCAACAGCAGAACGCCAGCCAGACTCACCGGCAGGCGGTTGGGTATCCCAGCATTGGGTGACTTCATTGTTTACGACTTTTACATAGAGCATTTTGCTTCTCCTGTTGTGAAAAAATTAACCGCGTTTGATGGTGATGGTGTG
>DYKH01000794.1 GCA_020722685.1 Caldithrix sp.
AATGCGATCTTTAAAACCATGATGTTGTATGGCTTGGCGAGCCACACCACCGAAACCGCAAAGGCGTTGGAAGCCGGAGACGTAGGAGCGGCGGCAGAGAACACCGCCATGGCATTGGGATCTGCCATATTGTTGCACCCAAAAGGATGGGTGAGAGGGAAGAAAGACGTTCTGGAAAAGCTCAAACAAGAATTGGAGAAAGAAGGATTTGCTAACGCCGAGGATGTGGCGTATGAAGTCATTGAAGAAGTAGTGCCGGGGAATGTCCCGCCAAAGTTGTTGCCGCCGGCAAGGCCGAAAGCTCCCAGCGCCGCGCCGGGGAATGTCCCGCCAAAGTTGTTGCCGCCGGCAAGACCGAAAGCGCCCAGCGCCGCGCCGGAACTGCCAAAGTCCGGCCAGCCGGGATCATTGGAAAAAGCCTATCAACAAGTCGTTGGTGGAGGGAAGCGGGTCGAGCCAGTCGGACCAGCGCAGACAATTCCTTCGCCAAAATTTCCCAGTAACTTTGTTGTAAGACCGAAAAAACTACGATCCGAAGAGGAGCGGGATTTAAGCGCGATTGTAGAGCCAACATTAACAAAGAAGCAAGAGCCGGGGGCGATGCAGAAAGCTTGGGAGCAAATCCGTGCGCAAGTGGAAAGGCAAAAAGAGGCGGTGACCAAAGAGCCTGTGGCGCCAGAAATTGCGCCGAGCGCAACCAAGAAAACCGTCACTAAGGCAAGGCTGAAGCCTTCGACCGAATTGCCAGACTTGCGAGCTCGGGTTCGTCAGAGTAAAATCCGCATTATTGGCGGAGATTATCGCGCCAAGGAGCTTGCGCAGGACATTGGCTTGGATTTGATCAACAATAAAACCGGCATTGCTCCGGATGATTTGGCGCAAACATTGCGAGCTGAGGGATATGCGGTTGCCAGCGGAGACGATTTGATCGAGCAATTGAAGAGTATTCGGCGCAATAAGCGAAAACCGGTGGAAGCAGCCTACGAAGAAGCAGTCCAACGGCGGGCTATTGAAATGGAAGAACAACATTTCGAGGACGTAGCCAAGGCGAGAAAACGATTTGGCAATGTGCAAATAGACGATGTTCCTGATGTGAAGACTGCCGGAGAAACGGAGACCGGGGAACTGGTCAGTAGGAATAATGACGTATT
>DYKH01000226.1 GCA_020722685.1 Caldithrix sp.
TCCCTCATCCGGCTCTTCACTAATACTCACTTCAATAGCTGCAAAGCGCGTAGAGATTGTGGTATATTTTCGGCTTCGGCAAGGGGTGCCGGCCAAGATAGACGTTGAACTGATTCCAGTTCATACACATGGTTGATCGGGTTACCCATAATCACTTTGTCCAAAGCATCATGACAACTCCGCCCCGGCCTAAATCCATAGGAGAAATTCAGAAAATCTTTCTCATAGATCGCCGTCAGTATCCGGGCAACGCCCATCTGTACCACCTTGTCCTCTACCGAGGGAATGCCAAGCGGTCGCTGCTTCCCATCCCCTTTGGGTATGTAGACCCTCCGTACCGCCTGCGGACGGTACTGCCACCGCTTCATTCGCCCGACCAAGTCCTCAAGGTTCCTTTGCAGATTTGCCTCATACTCCGCCATCGTTATCCCGTCTATCCCACTCGCTCTGTCTCGCTTCAGCAGGTAGAAGCAGTCACGCAGATTCTCAACACTCAGTAGATGAAGCAAATTGTTGAACCGACACTTCTTGTCTTTTGCTGCTATCTCTGCTATAAGACGCAGTTTCGTTTCCATTTCTCTCCCAACTCGGCGGTTGGTTCCTGTCTCCTTTTGTCTTTACGTATTAGTGTCAACCCCTTCGAGTGGTCTCCATTGACCTCGCAAGGCGTTACCCTTACTACTCCTCTACTACGAGTTGATCCGACTCCCTGCATGCCGTCAAGCTTCCTCCCTTTTCGGTTGTTACGCCCTACCACTGCAATAGCTGGAATGTGTGTTCTCTGTCGCAAGCGGCAGTTTCTTCCTTATCTGCTATCACGTGGGGCATACAGGGTCTCCCAAGTTCCTGTCGTTTCCGTCCTCTATCATGCCATGGACTCAGACCCCGAAGGAGCAATCTGTCTCTCACCTTAACGACACAGATCATTCTGTCTTCCAGCAAATGAAAACTGTCGACCTCCTTGACGTTGAGTATTACGAGGCTCAATACCTTCACTTGCGTTACGGCCTGATACATCCCTACTCCTGGCTCCACCTGATTCGTTATCTCCTCAAGTGCAGGTTCGGTGACGGGCTGCCGGTTACGCTTTACCCGTATCGGACTTTAACGGATAAGAAACGACAAGCTTTACTTGGCGCACTCATTTCCTTACTCCGGCCGGGGAGGTGTGAGCCCACTAACAGTCGTGCCCCAATCCGAGATACCGGGGGAGGTATACCATGAGCGCAAAAACTTCGCCATTGAGCCAGGGTAGATTGCCCGCTTAACGTTCATCCAAGTTAACTGATCGCCGACAGAATAATAGACGTAGGTCTTGCCCTCGAACTCTACAATGTCCGGATCGGAAGCATTGATCCCTTCGTCCAAGCCTTCGGCTCGTAGCACGGGATTGGCGGCACTCAGCTCCCAATGCCGCAGGTCTTTGGATCGGGTGATGTAGGTTTCGAACACCCAGCGCGGCGTTCGATGCTCCAAATAGAGCACGTAGTACCAGCCATTACTATAGCGAATGCATGGGCAGGCCGTGTAGCGGTTGGTGCCGAACATTGCCTGAGGAATTTTGTGCCATTTATTGAGGTCGGAAGAGCGCGCAAACTTGATGGTGAATGGCGGATAGGCCGGATCATTCGATTCGTAAGCCATGATGAAGCCGTCCTCGCCTTGACAAACCGAGGTGTTAAAGATCTCCTCGTTCTCGCCTTTGAGAATAACCATGGATTCCCAATGCTGCAAATCAGCAGACTTAAACATGGTCACGTCCCGCCAATGGCCATCATCCCATTTGGAAGCAAAAAGATAAAAAGCATTCTTGTGCAGCAGGAGGGAGGCTAAGCCGTAACCCTGGGCGACTCGCGCCAATTCTTTGCCGCTTTCCGCTTCTTTTAAAAGCAAGTAAAAGTCAGAAGCATTGCCTCCGCTTGCCGGGCGGACGCTTTCCAGGTAGCAGAGTTTTTCTTTCCATACAAAAGGTGAGAGCTCACATAGGTCGCGGCGGATTAATTGCTTATCCGTTAGGCGCGACGGTGCATGTGGCGCAGGAGGAAGCATAGCTTGAAAGACATCCGCCGGCCAATAGGAGAGGCGGTGGAAACCTTTTGGCGTCTCCTGTTGAAATTGCACGTAGGCTTTGACGTCCCCGGCCGTGGTGTAGGTGATATCGCTTGCCGTTTCCTTTTGAACCTTGACGCCAAAAACCTTGTAGCCCATCAACGTACAGTCTTCCAAATCCACGTGCAGCAGCTTGCCTTCCTGAACGCTCTGGATGATGCCGTCCGTCGGCGTGCCTTGCGGTTGGGAGAAATTGAGTGCGATGAGACGGCAGCGCACGAGTTTGATATGGGAGAAGGTATGAAATCCATAATTGCTGCTCTTGAGAGCGCACTGCGGGCTGACCATGACGCAGTCCTCAAATACCGCATCCGGTTGTTGCGGCATGGCTTGGTTCTCGACGCGAACGTACGCTGCCGCGGTATCGCCCCACCAGTCCAACGCCCATAGGTGGCAACGCCGAAAGGTAATCGGCTCATCAGGGCGGGACAGGCAGCTCGCCACACCGCCGCCGAACGCACGACCGATTGCGATGCAATCCTCCACAACCGCAGTGAATGGCTTCACCTGATCGGTCAGATCGAAGAATATGCCGCCGTCTCCGCCGGTGACATAGAGGTTTCGCAACCTCCAACGATCCCAGCCGATGGCCGAAAAGGTTTCTTCGGTGTGCTCTTTGGACCAACCTTTGGCATAGGAACGAATGGGTCCCCACCAGTCGTAGCTTTTGAAACCCTGCTGTTTAGGATCTCCGGAATCGATGATGACCCAGCCTGTGGTGCCGGAACCAAGGCTCCCGTCCGAGTCGCCGACAAGCTCATTGTAGGCGCCCGCAGCACCTTTATTAGCCGGATAGAGCATCGCCTCAAAGTAGGTGTCCGGGCGGATGGCGATTCGGTAGCCGCCTTGATCATCGGGAATTGTGCTAAGCGCAGCTTGAATCGTGGTAAAAGCATTGGCCCAAGAAGAGCCATCTGAATTATTGCCGAGTTTGGACACGTAAAAGATCGCACGAGGAGACTGAACCATTGAGGCTTGTGCTTGTGAGGACGATATTATTGGCGCGAGCCAGTGTGCTGCCAGCACGAGCGTAAAGAGGGTATGATGCATGGGATTGCTCCAAATTCAGAAAGGTGCCGTAAAGAAAAGGATGTCGCTAATGGGATGACAGATGATTGCAGCCATAATTTGGTTGGCAGAAAATAGATAATTTTCTTGATTGCACAAAAGTAATTTTTTACATTGAGCAAAGAGAAGCCAAATAACGGGAACGAGTATGCATAAGACCAGCGCAGCGATTGTCGGCAGGAAGAAGCCATAGCTGCGCTTTTTCATTTATGGAAGGGAGCAGACAATGAACCAGTCTTTACCCACCAGAAGGGATTTTGTCGGCAAAATCGCCGCTGCAAGTCTTTTTGGCGCCATGCAAGGAAATGCGCTACCGGCGCGAAGCAGTTGGCGACTGGAAGGAGCAGAGGCTAATCCGAAAAATGTTCTTTTTGTTTATGGTGGCTATGAAGGTCACGAACCGAAGAAATGCGCGGAGATTTTTATCCCCTGGCTGAAGGAGCAAAAGTTCAATCTCACGGTTTCAACTTCATTGGATTCCTATTTAGACGCAGCGCTCATGCAGTCTCTCGATCTCATCATCGAGACCGGGACGATGGGAACCATTTCGGAGCCGCAGGTCAAAGCGCTGCTGGAAACGGTCAAAAACGGCGCCGGATTAGCCGGTTGGCACGGTGGGCTGGTCGGTTCCTTTCTCGACAATTTTGAATACAATTTCATGACCGGCGGCCGATTCGCTGCCCATCCCGGCGGGATTATCGATTACGAGGTCAACATCAAGGATCACAAGGATCCGGTCACTGCCGGCTTGCGTGATTTTAAGATGCACTCCGAACAATACTATTTGTTAGTCGATCCACACGTCAAGGTGCTCGCAACCACCACTTTTTCCGGCGCAGCGTGTCCATGGATCGAGGGCTGCGTCATGCCCTCGGTGTGGAAAAAGATGTATGGCAAGGGTCGGGTCTTTTACTCTGCCTTTGGTCATGTGGCCAAGGATTTCGACGTCCCGGAAGTCTTGGAGATCACCAAGCGCGGCATTCTTTGGGCCAGCGAGAGTAAACGAGCGAGTCAGGGGGTAAAGTGAATGTCGGTGGGGGGCGATTTCTTCGATGTGATCACGCGTACATAATCCTCACACGGAACACGCAGAGCTTGTCCCTTGCGAGCTTGGCGAGCATTGCGTGAGTTGCTTTCCGCGCCAGAATTACGCTTTTTTGGAACAATCTTTTCCTTTGGATGCTTGACGGCTTGAATGATCAAGGCGTCCGGTGACGAATTACGATTATTTCGCATTGAGGACAAAAATCGAGCGAGGCGCTACGAACGTTTTCATTCTTTGGAGGTAACCATGAGTTATGAAATGGAATCAAATCCGAATGCCAGCGATGGGGAGGTTCGTCCGGTTTCGCGAAGACAATTTTTACATACCGCAGGTCTGGCGACAGCGGCAGGAGCTTCGATCATGGCGGCAAGTTCCGCTAAAGGGCAGACGAAGAAAGTGGGAGCCAATGACACCATCGTTTTGGGTGTGATTGGCTGCGGCAGCCGGGGAAATCAGGTCATGCGCAACTTCCTCAAGCAACCGGGATTGGAAATCGGGGCGATCTGCGATGTGGATACGAGAGCGTTGGCGAGCACCAAAGCCGTGGCCGGAGAAAAGGCGAAGGAGTACAAAGACCTGCGCCGGCTTTTGGAGCAAAAGGACATCGATGCCGTGCTGGTAGCCACGCCTGATCAATGGCATGTTCTGGCAACCATCATGGCCTGTGAGGCTGGCAAGGACGTTTACGTGGAAAAGCCGTTAGGAGTGACGATCGCCGAAGGCCGGGCCGCGGTCGCTGCGGCGAGAAAATATAATCGCATCGTGCAGATCGGCACCCAGCAGCGCAACTGGGCGCATTACAGAGCCGCTGTCGATTACATCCATTCAGGCGCACTTGGGGACATTTCCATGGTGCATACTTGGGATGTAGAAAACCAAAATCCCGGCTTTGGGGCGCCACCGGATTGCGATCCACCAGCCGAATTGGACTGGGATTTCTGGCTGGGTCCGTCGCCAAAAGTGCCTTACAATCCCAATCGCCATCAACACCACTATTGGTTTTATGACTATGGCGGCGCCTGGCAAGTGGACTGGGCTGTGCATCATTATGAAGTTGTGCATTGGGCTATGGGAGTGACTGCGCCATTGACGGCCGTAGGTTTGGGCGGGAAATTCGCCTTCGCCAACGACAATCGCCAGTGGCCTGATACCTTTACCGGCGCTTGCGAATATCCGAGCAGCCCGATGGCGAAAAACGGCTTTTTGATGACCTATACCTTCCGCGGCGGCAACAATCTGCCCATCGAGGGCTGTTATCACGGCAAGGCCTTTTACGGCAGTAGGGGCGTTTTGGTGCTCAACCGCAATGGCTTCGACGTGATCTTTTCCCGCACACAGGACAAAAAAGAGACCATTGACCGGCGTACGGTTCAAGCCTTGCCAGAGACAGAGACTCATGCCAAGGTTTTTCTGGAATGCGTGCGGACGCGCACCAAACCCGAAGCCGATATCGAGATCGGGCATTGGGCGACGAATCCCGGTCACTTGATGAACATTGCCTATCGTGTTGGACGCAAAGTAAAATGGGATGCGCAAAAGGAGCAGATCATCGGCGACGAAGAAGCAAGCAAGCTGTTGACGCGAGAGTTTCGCAAGCCCTGGCACCTGTAGAGCAGGCTGTTGGTGATAGGCTATTAGGCTGTAGACTATTAGGCTGTGGGCAGCAGGCTACAAGTCGCAAGTTGATTATTACGATGGTCTCGCAAACCGTGACAGCTTCAGATACAAATTCACTCCTGCCCGGGAGCTCCCGGCTTCCGGGTAGGCTAAGTTTCAGTCCACTGAACTGATACCACCCGGAAGCTCGCAGCTTCCGGGTAGGTTCTGCCATTCAACAAAGGAATCCGACTTGAGGAATACAAAATGAACGACTCTATGCAAAGCGTTTTTGCCGATTTCCTCGCTGCGGCGCTCGTGCTGACGAGTATTCTATTTTCTACGCCGGCAGCGGCAAAGGACGCTCATGAGACCGACTTGCGGCTGTTGATCCTCACCGGCGGCCATGAGTTTGAGCGAGAGGAATTCTTTACCATGTTCCATCGCTTCAAAAACGTGCGCATCATCGAATCCAAACATCCGGAAGCGAACACCTGGTTCACGCCGGATCGCTCAGAGTTATATGACGTGCTGGTATTCTACGACATGATGCAAGTCATCTCCCCGGAGCAAAAAGAGGCTTTTGTCAAGCTGCTGGAAAAAGGCAAAGGAGCGGTGTTTCTGCATCACTCCATTGCCTCTTACCAGGACTGGGATGAGTTTGAGAAAATACTTGGCGGGCGGTATTATCTCAAGCCGCACGAAGCTAACGGCCGGCAACAGCCCGGCTCCACATATCAGCATGACGTGGATTTTAGGGTTCACATCGCCGATCCCGATCATCCCGTGACCAAGGGCATGAAGGACTTTAAGATTCACGACGAGGTGTACAACGGTTTTTCCGTGCTGCCTAACGTGCATGTCCTATTGTCGACCGACCATCCGCAGAGTGGGAGAATTATCGGCTGGTCACATCAGTACGGCGCGTCGCGCATTGTCTATTTGCAAATGGGGCACGACCACGCTGCTTATGAGAACAAGAACTATCAGCGGCTTGTCGAGCAGGCTATGCGTTGGGTGGCTGAGAAGCCTTGATAGCCGGGGGAGCGTGTGAGGCAATTAGGCTGTCAGGCTGTGAGACTGTTAGGCGGTTAGGCTGTAGGCGGTTAGACTGTTAGGCTGCAGGCTGTTAGGCTTTAGGTACCGATAGGCCAGCATATTGATGCTGGCTTACAAACGAATGGGGATGTTAATCCCCCAAAGCTTGCACACGAGAGAGCGGGAGAAAAGTCCCTTGGCAGTTCCCGCGCCGGAAGCACTTCCGGTGCGATCAGGGTTGCGGGTGATCTGCCGGTAGTTTTTGCCTATTATCCGTCCGCACAAAAAGCAGTGTTGTGGAATGTTGAAGAAAAAAAACAAACTTTTCAAATTGTGTGTGATAATCATCTACTGCCCACTGTCACTGTGGATGCGCTCGATGTTGCGCTGATTCAGGATTTGTGATTCAGTTACAATATACCGTACTTTTTATGCTGGCTAAACCAATGTTAAAACCTT
>DYKH01000227.1:0-5596 GCA_020722685.1 Caldithrix sp.
TCCGCGCCACAAAGGTCTGGGGCAGCGGCCAGCGTGATTCGGCATAGCGCACGGCTGCCAAAGCTGGCCGGTTATCAAGCGGAAAAAAAGAGAGTTCCACCGCGAACGCGTCCATTTTTACAATCAAACCTCTCTTCCGGTTACGAGCTGCCTGAGCGAGGCGGTTACTTAACACGTAAGCGGGATGTTCAGAGCGATAGCAGCGTTGGTATTGATCAAGAGGCCGCTGCTTCCGCCAACTCGCTACACAAGCGGTTTGGTCGGCTCGATACAGAGGATCCGAAGCCATCTTTTCCCTTTGCCAGGCAGCCTTGCGCGCCCTTTGGCAGGCCGGAGCGCCGCAGTAGTGCTGATGGCCCTTGAGCTTTGGATTGCCGGGTCTTTCCCGATTGCAGCCTTTACAGATGAAAGTTCTTTGCATCTCATCCTTCTTTTCGGGTTAAAAGAGTGGGATGCAAAGATACGAAGAAAAACCAAGAGATGCATTTGAACACTTCAGAAAGAAGAAAGAACCTCAGAAAGAGTAAGCAGGTGTTACACACCTCTTGGAAAGAGATTTTCAAAGAACAAAAAAGACACTTTTAATATACGAAATAAAATGCCGAAACAGCGGGACCGGCGTCCTTTCACCGGCGGACCGATTTTCGGTTGCCCGTAGGCCTTGATGACCCGGGAGGACGACCCTCCTCCATGCTTCGGCACCCTGAACATAAACCATTCTTTTCTTTTTGTCGAGAACTGTAATTGGTTTTCAATAATGCAAAGCCGCTGCGTATCAAAAACAGATCGCGGCATTCCTTCATTAACCGTGCAAAAGCATGGGCAAAGGGTGGCGTGACCTTAAACTCCATGAATCAATACCTCGTCAAGGTCGATCAATTTGCCTTCGATGAGCTCATCAATCGCACGAGCAGTAGAGCGGGGAACTTTTTCTTCTTCCAAAAAAGTGACGACCACCAGCGTTTTCTACCCGGCCTGTTTCTCAGGTATCGGCTCCAAGAGCTGAATTCGCTCCCCATCATAAAGTCCCTTCACTGCAATCATCTAAATCACTTCTTTCTGTCAGATTCGCTCTTTCTAAAATTTCCCAGACCCCGGGGTTTAAAAACCCAGGGTCTGAAAGTGTCGAAGCTATTTCTGCGCCCCTGTCATCCCTTGTAGATTCAGCAGCGGCACCACATTTTGCGGCAGCACACCCCACTGTATATTGGGCGCCAGCTTTTGCACGAACTCCCATTGAATGATGGTGGGATTCTTGGTCAAGGCCGTTTGGCGGATTTCAATGCTCTTGGCATCCGCCTCGGCAGCGACGATCTTTTGCTCCTTGCGGATTTTTTCCTGCTCCAGCTTGTTCTTTTCCGTGGTGATGTTCTCCAGGGCGATCTGTTTCTCCTCCAGGGTTTTGGCATACTCCTCGGTAAAGGTAATGTGCCGCAGCACCAACTCGTCCAGAATCAAGCCGTTCTCCTTGAACTTGGGTTCGATCTCGTCGAAAAGCGCCTGCTGGGCCTCGTAGCTTTTCTTGGTGTAAAGATCATAAGCGGCAAATCTCGTCGGCACTCGTCGCCCGGAACCGCGTATTTCCGTTTTGACCACTTTTTCGACGTAATCATGTTCGGTGCCCAAATTCTGCAGAATCCAAGCAGCCTTGCCCGGTTGGATCATAAAGCGGGCGGTGATGCCGACGCGGATTTGCTGGCCGTCGGAAGTCAGTGCGGTGATGATGACATCCGGGAAATCGGCCCGACTCGCCTGCGGCTCGTCGGAAGCCTCGTAGGTCTTTTTTACCGTAGGGTACATCACAACCTTGTCGACCAAGGGCAGAATCAAATGCAGCCCCGGCGCCAGCTCGCTCTGCACCGCGCCAAAACGCTTGACCACGCCCACTGTCCCGGCTTCGATGATCTTTAGGGATTGCACGAGCAAGATAACGACGATCAAAGCACCGACGGCAGCGACGACCAGCTTTTCGCGGCCTTTCAAGGGATTGCTCACGGTGCCGGCGCCCATGCGCGCTCGGGCGGTAAACAGATAGCCCATGACCATCAAACCGATCAGGAAAGCAATAATGTAGCCGAACATAGTACCTCCTGTCTTTTTTTGACCTTTCTCCGAACCGTTCGCCAAACATGATTCAAAACAAATTGCTGCTCTAAGAACCCCTGTGCAAACAAGATACCATCTCCGTGTTCTCGGCGCCTCGGTGGCTGAGCCTTTGAATTTGGGTTCTCCGAATGTAAAACCTCACTCACAGGTGGGCAATCTCCCTCCCAAACAGAGTTTGGGAAGGAGATTGCCTCACTTGCGCCCTATAAGTGAGCTATTGCCTCCGAATCAGGAAAAAGATTGACATTCTGCCGAAAAGTTGCTACTATTTTCCGAAAAATGAAAGAGAAAAATCATCTCCACGGAAATTGGATGCAGAAGGCTTTAATACTGCTGTTGGTTCTTTCACTCAATGCTTCGGCCATTGGCCAATCGGACCAGGACAAGCCGGGTTTTTCCCTCAAACTGCCGGATTTCCAGCGCCCTCTCCCTTTTTTTTCTCAAGGCATACAAGTCGGACGCGGATTCGAGCTGCGCGGCATAAAAGGCTGGGCCTGGACGCCGGAACAATATCTGGAAGAAATCCCTTTTCTCGTCGACTTCAAAATGAATTTCCTGATGAACTGCTATCTCTCCATGTTCACCGATCCGGAAAAGCTCATCAACAATTGGTGGGAGCCGATTCCGGAAGAGAAAAGACGAGCGTATGAAATTGTGGTAGAGTCGTGCCGAGAGAATGGGATCGCCTTCTGTTTCGCCTTTCATCCGCAGCTTTTTTCCGAACGCCCTTTGAGGTATGACAATGAAGAGGATTTCGCCAACCTTTGGCAGCACTATGAATGGATGCAAGGTCTGGGTGTGCACTGGTTCAGCCTGAGCTGCGATGACATATCCACCGAGGGATGGGATAGGGCCGACCTTGCCGCCGCTCAGGCCAAGCTGGTGAACAGGCTCTTTGCCCGGCTGCGCGACAAAGACGTGGAAGCGCAGATGATCTTTTATCCGACCTATTATTGGGGATGCGGAGAAGAGAAAGACGCTCAGACCTATCTACAAAACCTCGCTGCTTTGCTGAATCGGGAAATCTTTGTCTTCTGGACCGGGGATGCCGCTGTCACCACAAGCATAACGAGGGAATGCGCCGATGCCTACAAACATCTGGTGCAGCATCGTCTAATCTTATGGGACAACTATCCGGTCAATGACCGCACCGGCGCCTTGCATCTTGGCCCGGTAACGGGTCGTGATTGGGATTTGTGCGAAGTGGCCTATGGCTATATGAGCAATCCCCTTTCGCCGCAGAACGACATCAACCGAATCCCTCTCTACACTTGCGCTGATTACGCCGCGAACCCCAGCGCGTACGATCCGAACCACTCTATAGCGCAGGCGATTCTCTATCTTGCCCATGATGCACAACAACGGCAGGCGCTCAAGCGGTTGGTGGAGTTCTATCCCGGCATGCTGATAGCCGGCCAAGTGCGTACGGATTACAATTGCGTCTTGGCCAAATTTGATGAACTCATAGGAAGCGGTGATGGCGATCTAACGCTGTCATGGATTCACCAGGTGGAAGAGGTCAAGAAAGCATTCGAACGAGTCTTTCCCGACCGTTACCAGAGCACTCTGGCCATTCTCAAGTCTGACATCGATTACATGAAAAAAGAGTTCGAAAGGCAGAAGCCCTGGCTGCATTTCAGTCCGAAAGGAATCTATCGATAATTGAAAATGTCAGCCCAGAAATGCAAGATAATCCTAACGCGGTCGATCATCACAAAGGATTTCAGAATTCAAACAAGGTGGTTGGCAGCCGCTAAACACACGAGGGACACAAAACGGCAGTCAGCTTTTTCACGTCATTTCGCGTGTTTCGCGGGCTTGATACCCATACTCGCTGGTGAGAAGGATAACCATGCAAAAAGCGTTTTTCCCCCTGGCTTGCTTCTTAGCCTTTCTAAACTGTGCGGAACACCATAAACCAACCTCGGACATGCAGCCCCAACGGACCGAGCGAACCAGTTGTCAAACATTCAGTCCGTGGCAAGAATCCATCGACCTGCAATGCGATGTCGCCATCGTTTACTACGGCGCGGCCTATGAAAGCAGTTACCAACGGGCGAAGACCTGGGCGGAGAAAGGCTACACCCTGCACGTCATGGCCGCCGGGGGACGGGGCGCGCAAGCAGATTATGTCTCCGGCAATTGGAGCACGGTCGACGGCGTGAAAGACGGCGCCGACCATGCCGATGACATTCAGATGGACGCCGCCGGCAGCAAGCTGAGTCACGGCTCTGCCTCCACGCTGTACTACATGGCGCCCACCTTGCGGCATACCGAATTCATAAAGACCGCCGTCAAAGGAGCCATTGATTTGGGGGCAAAGGCTTTGCACCTGGAAGAACCGGAGTTTTGGGCCTCAGCCGGCTATAGCAATGCCTTCAAACAAGAATGGCAAAGCTATTACGGCGAGGCGTGGCAGGATCCCGCCTCCTCGCCGCAAGCCTGGTTCAAAGCGGCCAAGCTGAAGAAGCACTTTTATCTCCGTTCCTACCAATCGCTCTTTCGATACGCCAAAGAGTATGCAGCATCCAAAGGAATTGATTTTCGCTGCTACGTGCCGACGCACAGTCTGGTCAACTATACCAACTGGAACATTGTCAGTCCGGAAACGGATTTCATGAACATCCCCGAATGCGACGGCTTTATTGCGCAGGTGTGGACCGGCACCGCACGCTCGCCACAAGTCTTTAATGGCTTGAAAAAGGAACGCACCTTCGAGAATGCCTTTCTGGAATATTCCAGTGTGAAAAATATGCTGGCCGGCAGCGGCAAGACCCTGTGGTTTTTGGCCGATCCGGTTGAGGATGATCCCCGCTATGACTGGAGCGACTTTCGCACCAACTACGAAAAGACGCTCATCGCTTCCCTCCTGCATCCGCAGGTGAGCGGCTTTGAGGTCATGCCCTGGCCGGATCGCGTCTTCGACCGCGCTTATCCGCGCCACAAGGTGGCGATTACCCCGGATGAGTTCTTGCAGGTGACGGATCGACTGCGCCACGACAATCCGGCGATGCGCAAGATCATCCCACAGGACACGGTTGACTTTTGGCGTCGGCAAGCCCGCGAAAATCCCCACGGCTTTAAAACGAGCACACATTATTTTGAGCTGGGCGGCGAGCTGTTCCGCTTTCTCAATTACAAAGTGGATCACCTGCCCGACAGTCTCCGCACTCTGATCCCTGCCGACTATGCGGCGGAATTGCTCACCATCAACAATCTGCTCTCCTCTTTGGCGGATATTCCGCAAGAGCAAATCACCTGGGACTGCGGCACGCGCCAAATCGGCGTCCTCTTTTCCGATGCCATGATGCTGCAGCGCGGCGGCCGCTGGAGCAGCAAGATCGAGTCTTTTCATCAGCTCGCCCTGCCGGCGCTCAAAGCCGGCATGCCGGTGGAAGTCGTGGTGATGGATAGAATGAGCGACCCCAACTACCTCGATCCCTATCGCGTCCTGCTGCTGAGCTACGAAGCGCAAAAGCCGCTACGCCCG
>DYKH01000227.1:5696-7305 GCA_020722685.1 Caldithrix sp.
ACCTGCCGCTGATCGAGAGAAAAAAACTGGAGCCGAATCAGCATACCCTGCTGTACGACTTGAATTCTGCTCCGAGCGAAGAGACAAAAGTGCTGCTGTCCTCTTCTCGCATCCGTGAAGAGGGACAGGACGGCACCGGGTTTCATTTTACTTCCCAAGGTCCGGCCCGTACCCGCTGCGTAACCTTGATCCGCTGCGACCGCCGGCCCAGAATGGTAGCACTCATGACCGACGACTCGGTACCCGTCACCTTTGAACAGGAATGGAATGAAGAATTCAAACTGCTGAGATTGAGGTACTCGAATTTGGCGCGGAGGATTACGGGGATGCTGGAGTTTTAGTGTGAGGAAACGCTGACAGGGTTCGGAACCCTGTCAGCGTTGAGTTCGAAAACTTTGGAAGGAAAAGGTTCATGGAAAAATACTCTTTTAAGTCTATTCTTCTTCTATTGATCTGCTATGCGGCCATAGCTCCCGCCAAATCCCCCACCCTCTACGTCGTCACCCGCAGCACCAAAGAATTCCGCTTGGATAAAAGAGATTTTCCCAGCGTCGGATTGTTCTCCACAAATGATAAAGGCAAATCATGGCGGCATTACGGCTGGTATTACACCAAGAGCTTTTCGGCGGCCACCAGAGAGATCGATGGCCAGCGGGTCTTTTATCTGGCGGCCGGCAACGGCGTGCAAAAATCCCCGGGCGGCGGGAAGAATTGGATCATCACTACGGGCTGGAACGTTGCCGAATGCCTGAGCGTGGCCATCGATCCGAAAGAGCCACAGACGGTCTATGCCGCCACGGCCTACGGAATCATCAAAACGACCGATGGCGGCAAGACCTGGCAGTACAAAAACGTCGGCCTGACCAGCACTTTCACTCCCAGAATTCTGATCGACAGTCGTGATTCGCAGAGACTGTTTTGCGCCACCGAGTCCGGCGTGCATTGTAGCACGGACGGCGGCGAGCATTGGCAGCCGATTGGCTTGTTGGGCATGGGAATTCGCACCATTATCCAGCATCCGAGCAATCCATCCGTCTTAGCTGTCGGCACAGAGGATGCCGGCGTTTTCCTCTCATCGGACGGCGGCAAGACTTGGCTGCCAAAGAACAACGGATTGACGCATAAGACAGTCTATGCTTTGGCCTTGTCCGCAAAAGAACCGGCTACCCTTTTCGCCGGAACCTATCAGGGCGGCATTTTCAAAAGCGAGGACAGCGGAGAATCTTGGCGAGCCGTCAATAACGGTTTGCGATTGTTGGACATTCATGCCATCGCCGTCGATCCTCTGGAGCCAAACGTCGTCTACGCCGGCACGCTCAATGACGGCCTGTGGCTGAGCGAAAACGGCGGCGAGAATTGGCGGTTCATCGGCTTGGAAACGAGTCAGGTTTGGGATATGGTGTTTGAGTAGCAAGTCGCAAGTAGCAAGTTGCAAGTGGCAAGTTCCAAGCCCCAAGGCTCCAAATCCCAAATAACTTACAAGGAACAAATCCCAACACTGACGGCACGGGCTTGGTTATTGGAGCTTATTTGGAATCTGCCTTTTGAGATTTGGTGCTTTCTCTGCTCTTCAACATTTGCGACTTGCAACTTGCCACTTGCTCCTTGG
>DYKH01000795.1 GCA_020722685.1 Caldithrix sp.
GTGATAGTGTGCGTTCGATAAGAAAAGCGCCTTATCACAGGAGATGCCCGTGAAGCTTGGCAAAGCAATATCATGGTTGGTGGGGAGACTGCAAGAGCATCTGTTCCCTCTGTTGGAAGCGACTTGGCATAATCCGCTTACGGAGAAAGAAGAGCAGTTGGTTTGCATTCTTGAGTTGGTTGAGGTTGAACGATTCGTCGTGCGGACCTCGTCACGTCAGTGGCTGGGTAGAAAGCTGCGGGAGCGTGAATCCATAGCACGATCCTTTGTTGCCAAGGCCGTTTACGGATATCCCACCACACGCAGACTGATTGAGGCTCTCAGGACTTCACCGAGTTTGCGTCGCATCTGCGGGTTTGATAGAGTCTCAGCCATACCTTCCGAGTCCACTTTCTCCGGAGCATTCGCAGAATTTGCCGAGACCCGGCTTGGCGAAAAGGTTCATGACGCTATGGTGGAGCGGTTCTTGCGACCGGAACTTGTTGGCCGCATCAACCGAGACTCTACAGCCATCGAAGGGCGCGAAAAGGCGGTGAAGAAGCCGCCGAAAGAGAAGCCGGCGCCGAGGAAACGAGGCCGCCCGGCCAAGGGAGAACAGCGAAAGCCCAAGGATCCGACACGCCTGGAGCGGCAGCGTGATCAGTCTGCCGAAGAAGCACTCAAAGAATTGCCGGTCTTATGCGATTGCGGAGCCAAGAAAAACTCCAAGGGATTCACAGAGACCTGGGTTGGGTATAAGTTGCACGCGGATGTGAATGACTGCGGGCTGCCCGTGACCGTTGTGTTGACTTCGGCGTCGCTGCACGACAGTCAAGTTGCCATACCGCTGGTGAAGATGACGAGTTCCAAAGTGGACTATCTCTATGATCTAATGGATTCAGCCTATGATGCCAAGCCGATCTATGAAGTGAGTAAGAATCATGGACATGTCCCCATCATTGATAAGAACCCGCGACGCAAAGAGGCCATCCCCATGGCTCCCCACGAGGCAGCCGGATACAAGGAACGAACCGTGGTAGAGCGGTTCAATAGCCGGCTAAAGGAGGAGTTCGGAGGACGCAAGGTGATGGTTCGGGGTGCACGCAAGGTGATGACGCACTTGATGTTCGGTGTACTGGCTATTTTTGCCGACCAGTTGATGAAACTGG
>DYKH01000796.1 GCA_020722685.1 Caldithrix sp.
CTAGTACTTCGCGGCGGAAAATCTCAGCCGGTTTTTCGATGATCACACGATATTGGGTGTCGTAGCACAGAAAATCGACGGGGAGCGAGGTTTGCGTCCCCCGAGCCGCCCCCTCAAATTCCGGTTGGAGGTAATCTACGGGTCCCGGGAGTGCCGCCATGGGGCTTGTTCGGGTGATTTCTGAAGGCTGACGACGCATAATATTTGGATATTACTACAGTTGCGGTATGGTGTCCAAGGATGGAGG
Organism: Caldithrix sp.; assembly: GCA_020722685.1. The sequence goes on from DYKH01000796.1 coordinate 248, forward strand.
TCCTCGGATTCCGGAGCGCACGTCACCCTTTGATTCCGGGCGGTGTTCAGATTTTGTAGTGACCGTCAGCGTGCAGTGGTCATGCTCTGAGAGGGCGTCCGGCATAAGTCCACCTGAACGGCTTGGCCATTGTATTGTTGAAGTAATTGATGAACGCCAGGATTCGATTCTTGAGTTCCTCGATGGATTTGAAGCTGCCTCTTTTGAGGAGCTTTCGAGCCAAGGTAGAGAACCAGATCTCGACCTGATTCATCCAAGAGGTGTGTTTCGGGGTATAGATGAACTGGATTGTGTGTGAAGGATCACCAAGGAAGGAGGCTCTGGTCTCCATGGATTTCAGAATGCCGGACTTCCCCTTTTTGCCGAGATCATCCTCGATTCCGGACAGATCGGCCACGAGGCGGACAAGAGATTCGGATTTGTGTGTGTTGAGTTGATCGACGACAAAGACCCAACGGTGCTCTGGATCTGTCTTGATCGTCTTTTCGATGTGAGCAGCAAAATCCTCTTCATTTCGGGTAGCACCAATGGTGGGAGAGATGATCTGGCCGGTTACCACATCGAGGTTGGCGATAAGGCACTGGGCGCCATGGCGGATGTATTCGAACTCGATACTTTCCGGCAGTCCCGGCCTCATGGGCAGAGTGGGATGAGCCCGCTCCAGGGCCTGAATTCCGGTTTTTTCGTCGGTACTGACGGTATGGACTCCTTCTTCCCTGAGTTCCGGAGCGTGCTTGTACACCAGACAGATGGTGTGAACACTCTTGTCAAATGCTTCCTGATCCTTTTCTCTTTCGTTGGTGAGCCAGTATCTGGACTTGTGAGGCTTGAGGTCTGCGTGATAAAAAAAAACGACCGACTGTGCGCACTGAAATGCTCGGGACAATCTCCCTTTTTATTG
>DYKH01000797.1 GCA_020722685.1 Caldithrix sp.
TCTCGAGCGAAATTCTGATGGGCAAAAACTTACTCCTAAAGTCTTGCTTCGAGCCTGTCGGCTAATCCTACAAGCTGAAGGCCAAGCCAAGATTCATTACCAATTTGTTTCTCTTGACGTCAAACCTTGACGTCGGATACATCGTTCAGGACCAGGGTGGAGTCAGAAAATCAGTACCCGACATTTCACAAGAACTCCGACTCCACGTTGCACTCGTGTACAATCCCAAAGACCGATATAATAGTGCGAAACCCATATCCCATTCACCCCAAAAATCTCTTTGCTCCAATTCGGTAATTCTCCAGTACTGCCAAGGAACAAAACTTTCATCTTCCGGCAAAAGGTAGGCGCGGTAGGCAAAATAGATGGGTAGCCGGAGGCGTGCTATCCTGAACATGTATTCGACACCGGCGCCGATCCGCTTTTCTGCCCTGACCATGTCCTTGTATTGCCTCTGACCTTCTTTATACTCGAATGCGGTGCTCTTTTGGTATGCGTAGTCCAAGCCAAATGTCCACGAGCGCAAACGATAGGCGATGCCCAGGTCAATGGCACCGCGGAATTCCTGGGTCTGCGTTGTCACCGCCTGTCGCCTAAGCCAGTCAATGCCTTCAACGACCTCACCTTTACCGCTCATGACCTTATGGGGCAGGTAAAAGACCGTGCCCAAACTAAACGGACCAACTTGGCTGTTCAGTCCCAAATGCCAGCCTTGGGCGGCAAAATCAGCCGAACCTTCGCTGATTGTGGAATACTTCCACTCTGTTTTACCAAACCATTTGGTCCAGCCTACGCCCAGACTCAGCTTGGCAAAAGGTCGCGTTGCCAAGCCGAGCGAGGCTGAGCCGAGGTGCCCTGTTCTCTGCAAATTGTAGCCGGCCAGAGCTTTCACCGCAGAATTGAAAAAGCGCTCATCCATGCGAGACCATTGCCGACCATTATAGGATGCAGCCACCACCCATTGCTTTTTAAGCAGCTCAACGGGCAAAGACAAAGCGCAGTAGCCCATTTCCCATCTGCGAAAATGGGTTTCTGCCGCCGTTCGCTCCGACCATTCTTGCGTTAGAGAAAACTCTCTATTCGAATAGGTCAGGCTGGCAAGAAAACCGGGGTGATTGATAAAAACCAGGTTCGCCGGATTGCCCGTT
>DYKH01000046.1 GCA_020722685.1 Caldithrix sp.
CCTGTGGAGCGAGAGATACTGCAAAAGGCTCTGGTGGATTTTGGCGCGGGTCATCCGGACTGGGAGTTCAGCGAGCTTTACTATCAGCCGGAAACGGCGAGGACCAATTATATCATCTCCGCTTTGGGCGGAAGCGGACCGGAACTGTTCTGGGGCGCCAACGATAACATCGGCCCCTTTGTGGAAATGGGCGTCATCCAGCCATTGGAGCCGCTGTTAACGCAATCATTCTTGGATAGTTTTCTCACCGAGCCTTTTCCGGCCAATACTTGGATGAACGGGCATCTCTATCAATTGGCCGATCGCGTGGGCAACCATCTATGCTTGGTCTACAACAAGGCCATGCTCACCAAGCCGCCGGAAACCATGAGCGAGCTGATCCAGATCGGGCAAAGGCTCACGGTCGATAAGAATCACGACGGCAAGCCGGAACAGTACGCCTTGGTGTGGAACTATACCGAGCCGTTTTTCGCCATCCCATTCATCGGCGGCTACGGCGGCTGGATTATCGATGAGCAGAACAGACCGACGCTCAATACGCCGGAAGTGGTGCAGGCTTGTCAGTTCATTTACGACCTTGGCCACAAATACAAGATCATTCCCGCTGAATGCGATTACGAGATCGCCAATGCGCTTTTCAAGGACGGCTATGCGGCGATGATCATCAACGGCAGTTGGTCATGGGGCACTTACATCGAGAATGGCATCGATTTGGGACTGGCGCGCATCCCCAAGATCGACGAGACCGGACTGTGGCCATCGCCCATGGTTTCGCCGTTGGGCTACTCTTTGAACGTGAATACCAGGGGTGAAAAATTGTACATGGCTATTAACCTGCTGAAGCATCTCACCAGCACAAATGTGCAACTGCAGTTCACCGAGCGGTCGATCTCCTTGCCTTCGCGCAAGGATGGTTTTACCGATCCAAAAGTCACCCAAAACGCTTTGGTGCATGAGTCAATGGAACAAATGCTGGTCGGGCGCTTGATGTCGCCGGTGACCGAGATGCGCTGGATTTGGGATGCCATGCGTCCTGGTTATCAAGCTATTTTCACCGGCAGCAAAACACCGGAGCAAGCAGCAAAAGAAATGCAGGATTTGGCCGTGAAACTCATCAAAGAAAATCGAGACTGAAATGGCCATTGGAGTCGGAGAAGCAAGAGTCAATCGGCTGGCTTATTTGTATACCATGCCAGCGCTGATCGTCATGTCCTTGGTGGTGCTTTATCCATTTGTATACAATGTCGTGATCTCCTTTTCCAACATGAGTCTCACCCATTTCAAGGACTGGCGGCTGGTGGGAATTGGCAATTATCTTAGCGCGGTGAAGGACACGTCCTTTTGGTACTATCTCTTCAAGACCGTGCTGTGGACGGCCATCAATCTCTTTTTTCACGTCGGCATCGGCGTTTTGCTCGCGCTGATTTTGAACAAGGATATTAAAGGGCGGACCTTTTTCCGCACGCTACTGATTCTGCCTTGGGCGGTGCCGCAATACATCACTGCGTTGACTTGGCGCGGCATGTTTAATGCCGAATACGGAGCCGTCAATTTGCTGCTCAACAAAGTGTTTGGCCTTAACGTACCTTGGTTGGCGACAGAGTGGGGCGCCTTCACGGCTTGTCTTATCACCAACATCTGGCTGGGCTTCCCGTTCATGATGATCGTGGCTTTGGGCGGATTGCAGAGCATCCCCGATGAGCTTTACGAAGCCGCGGAGATCGACGGTTCGTCTTGGTATCACAAGCTGCGCAATATTACCATCCCGCTGCTCAAGCCGGTGATGGTGCCGGCCATCACCCTAGGTGTCATCTGGACATTTAACAATTTTAACGTGGTTTGGCTGGTCAGTAACGGTGGCGAGCCCTCGGACAAGACCCACATCTTGGTTTCCTGGGTGTACAAGGCCGGATTCACCTATTTTCGCATCGGCTTTGCGGCGGCTTTTTCTATGATCATTTTTGCCATTTTGTTGGTCTTTGGATGGAATTTTATCAAAAAGACCAAGGCGACGGAGGCGGTGTACTGACACGGAACGTTTCTCTGCTTGAGCACACGCTTCTGAAATGGAGTGATGGAGAATTGGAGCGATGGAGCGGGAGTTGCCGCTTCTCCTAGGCGGTTAGCCGACAGCCTTCAGTCTACAGTCTGACCATGCTAATAGACTAATGAATCGACCTGATTTTGATAACCGACGTAACAAAATCGGAAATGTATGAGGAAGCCAAGAGAGTTATCCCTTGCAGGTAAAATTGGCGGTTATGCAGTGGTAATCTTTTTCTCCCTGTTCGCCATCTATCCGATCTTGCAGGTCATTGCCATTTCCCTGCGGCCTGGAGATCGCCTTCTTAGTAAATCGTTGGCGATCATTCCGCCCGATGCGACGCTGGATACCTATATCCGTCTGTTCACCAAAGAGCCGTTCTTGCGCTGGATGGCAAATAGTATCATCGTTTCAGCGGCCGTCACGATCATCGGTGTGGGATTGGCAGCCACTGCCGGGTACGCTTTTTCCCGCTACAAATTTCGCGGCCGTGATTCCGCCATGATCGGCCTGATTACGACGCAAATGTTTCCGGTGACCATGCTGCTGCTGCCGCTCTTTATCATGCTCATCAAGCTGCATGCTTACGACAATTACCTTGGACTCATTATCGCCTATTCTGCGACCGCACTACCCTTTACCATTTGGCAGATGAAGGGCTATTACGACACGGTTCCCTACAGCTTGGAAGAAGCAGCGAGCATTGACGGCTGTTCGCCTACCGCCACTTTTTGGCGAATCGTGCTGCCATTGGCGGCCCCGGCGTTGGTCATCACCGCATTGTTCTCCTTCATGTCCGCCTGGTCGGAATACTTGGTGGCTGCGGTCTTGATTCAGGATCAGAGATTGTTTACCTTGCCGCTTGGACTCAAAATGTATCAATCCAGTCTGGAAGTCGCTTGGGGACTTTATTCTGCCGGAGCGGTGATCGTCAGCCTGCCGGTGGTTATCTTGTTTTTGCTGCTCAGTCGCTGGCTTGTTTCTGGTCTGACCTTGGGCAGCGTGAAAGGATGATATGATGTGAAGAATTTTTCGAACAAAACGACGACCCCGCCGGACAGGAAAACCGCCTTGGGCACGGAGATCAAGTCCTGGGTCTACAAGCCGCCCAAATCCAACAAATTCTTGTATGCGACCCTTGGTGTGCTTGGGACCTTTGTCCTATTTATGATTTACTATGGCGAACAAGTCTTGCCGTGGATCAAGAGATTGCCGCCCGTGCTCATTTACATCGTTCTCTTCATGCTAAGCCCATTGTTGAAATACCTGAGCACCCTGGGGCGGGAGCAAGAATGGGCGTTGTACAGCCAAGGCTACCTGTTGCGGCTGCGAAGCAAGAATAATCAGCGCGAAGAACGGATCGGCTGGTGGCGTGATTTTGCGAGTTGTACCTATGACAGCAAAGGTGTGCTTCTGATTTCGAGAAGTCCAATGCGACGTAATGTGCGGGTCGCTGCTGCTCACAACGTCATGGAAGTTTACACCATCTGTCGCGAACGAATCAGCAGGATTCACGCCGAAACAGTGGAAAGGTCAGGAAGAACGCCCAGGGCTCCCCAAAGTGCGAAAACCAAGCGAATCTCCCAATTGCCGCAGAAGCGCGGCTGGTGAAGAGAGACAATTTTTCGCACCACCGCTGTAGACGTGAATAGCAGTTGTCGCCTGCAATCCGGAATTTAGTTTAGGTTCCGATGGCGGCACTTCCCACTTACCAGTAAGAATCGCCCTTTCGCCCGACCTATGCAAAAGGAATTCTCATTGCCCGCGAAAAAATGGAGATCACAATACCGGGGCCGGCGACTCTGGGCTGTCCTCATCGGCTTGACGTTTTTCTTTTTCATCGATGACTTTTTGATGGTCTTTCTGATCGAAGAGTTTCAACTTTTTCATGTCAGCAAATGGGTCTTTTATCTGATCTATGTTTGGTTATTGGCTGGCAGCATCGTTTTGGCCTACGCAGCACTGTACATTCTGCAACGAAAGCCCACCACCGGAGCAGAGGGTTTGCAGGATCAAATTGGCTCCGTCATCGGTTTGACGAAGGGGCAATTGCAGGTTCGGGTGAGAGGTGAAATTTGGGCGGCACATAGTCAAGAGGAGCTAAGGCCCGGGGACACCGTTATCGTCGATTTTGTGGATGGATTGACACTGATGGTTCGAGGCATTGAAAACAAGGAGGAGGTTCCGAGCAACGATAAGGGAGAGACCGGGCGCCATAGCTCATTTACAGGCCGCAAGTGAGGCAGTCTTTTTCCCAAACTGTTCGGGAAGGAGATTGCCCCACCCATGAGGGAGGTCTTACGACCGGGCGAATTTAGTGCTTGCATTTCAGTACTGCATTTTGTAGATTTCGCCCGCTTAAGAAACGGGGTCGTGGTGCAGTTGGTTAGCACACTGGCCTGTCAAGCCAGAGGTCGCGGGTTCGAGCCCCGTCGGCCCCGCCAAGTCCATGTGAGCAACGAAGGTCAGATTGGCTCGTTTGGTTAAGTTGTGGTGTAAGGAAAGCCTCCGCGAAGGGTTCCCGGAGGCTTTGCTGTTTAGATACCCGCAATCGAAAAGATTGTACAAGGAGGAGATTGGTCATGATCATCCGCCGAAATTCATTGGTCCTGCTTCTGTTCAGCTTTGCTATGACGAGTTGTGTGCAAAAGTCTTCGGAGTCACGCGCAAAAGGCGAATTCGTTTCCCTATTCGACGGAAAATCTCTGGCCGGCTGGATTGTTCCGAAAGGCGATAACGGCCATTGGAAAGTCGTGGATGGCATCATCGACTATGATGGCAAAAGCGAATCGAAGGAGGACAAGAATCTTTGGAGCGAGCAGCACTATGTCGATTTTGTACTCAGGGTGGACTGGCGCTTTTCCGGAGTCTCCCACAAGGAAAAAGTCCCGGTCGTCCTGCCAGATGGCAATTACGACAAAAATCCTGACGGTACGGAAAAGATGGTGGAAATCGATTATCCGGGGGACAGCGGAATCTATTTGCGCGGCAGCTCCAAGAGTCAGGTGAATATTTGGAATTGGCCGATCGGTTCGGGCGAAGTATATGGCTATCGAACAGATGCCAAGGTGTCGCCGGAAGTGCGCAAAGGCGTTACACCCACTCGCCGCGCCGATAATCCTGTCGGCGATTGGAACAGTTTTGAAATCACTCTAAAAGGGGAACACCTCACGGTGGTCTTGAACGGGCAGACGGTCATCGAAAATGCTTGGCTGCCGAAAATACCGAAAAAAGGCCCTATCGCCTTGCAGCATCATGGCGATCCGATCCAATTTAGAAATATCTTTATTAAGGAGCTTTAGGAGTCAGGTTCTGAGGGGCAGGCCTTGTCGGCGAAGGCAAGCCGACCGCCAAGGAACGCGAATTGACATGAATCTATACTCGTTGAGGGTAGAAATTTCATCCATCTTGTCATTTCTGCGCATGCAGGAATCTCCTTGTGAACAGGTGGTTAGGAGATGCCCGTCTTCACAGGCATGACATGAAAAAGCGACCCTTAACGAGTACAACTATTCGCGCCTCTTCGCGCCCATTCGCGGTTTGAGAGTGTTTAAAGCTACGGCTTGTCCACTTCGGTGTATTGTGTAAGGGCGACTCGTCCTTATTCACGCATATTCTCTATCGCTTTTTTAAGTGCGATCAGTTGGGGATCCTCAGCATCGATTCTTTCCAATAACTCGACTGCTTCCAGGGCCTCTTTTTTCCGGTTGCCTTGATACGTGAAGGTCGCCCAATTGCGCAGAATTATTTGAAGGCGACCCCAATCCGCATCCTTCAACAAATCCAATTCCCACATCTCCAAGGCCATTTGGCGGGTCAATCCCCAGTTCTTGTTCTCCCAGTTCTGCCGCAGGCCGCCAAAGAAGGTCACTCTGCAATTGTTGGCCAATTCCTTATTGTCGGGATAGCGATAGCTGCCATCGGCAAAAACTTCAAACGCGTCGTAGAATCGGCTTTCTTCATAGAGCTTTTGTCCCCAGCGAAAATAGAGATCGATCTCAAAGTTGATATTCGAGCGTGAGTCGCGATTGAAACTCTGGGCCAGCATGACAAAGTCATAAGCCGTCTCGAAGTCGTTGTTCCGCTTGGCAAAGTAGGCGCGGTTATAAGCCAAGAGGCCGAGTAGCTCGGTGTTGTCGATGACTCGGCCCTTGGAATTCTCATAAGCATACAGACGATCGAGGCCGATCTGAAGCACCTGCTTTTGCGGGTAGAATTGCGCGAGGTAGCGCGAATACTCGTGCAGGTTGCGCATGATGTTAAAGCCCATGGGCGATGTGTTCTCCACCATCACCCGGTTGCCAAAGTTGGTAAAGATGGTGTAGGTGTGGGTGGGTGTTTCAAAGGCTTCGGTGGACCAGCCCAAGTCTTCGCAGAGCAAATTGTAGAGAATGGTTCCCGCCACGCAATTATATTGCCTTTGCCGAATGACGTCCAGCAGGGTAGTCGCCTCCTCTTTGTATTTAAGCAGCCAGGTTGAATGCAGATAGGAGAATACCTTCCCAGCGGATCCCTCCCGGTCGAAGGGATCCAGGTGATAATCTTTGATGGTTCCCAATAGGTTTTGGTACCATCGCAGGCAAGCTTCCAAGCTGTCGGGATGGGTCGCCCCAGAAAGGATGAACGCAGCCTCCCGACGCGTGAACTTGTCCAATCGGTTGTCGCGAATGTCGTCGCGCAGTCTTTCCTCAAGTTTGTCGCGCAATTGGGCATTTACGCTGTGCACACAGATAAACCAAGTGCAGAGCAAAATTGACGTCAAAATGGAACAGACTGTTTTTGCCATGGCGATGAGGAGGTTCATGAGTGATCGGTGGCTGAAAGAATTGTTTTGGTCCTACGCCGCTGAAAATAGTAAGCCGCAGGGACATAAGCAAGGCATATCCTCAGCCATTCTCCCCGAAAGAGCGAGCGGCCGGAAATAAGAAATCTCGTGCTGCATCCCTCAGCACGAGATTCGTCAATCGCCCCACATTTCAAACTTTCAGCTTACTTGACCACTGCCAAAGCATCCTCGATGGCTTTGATCACCTCTTCACTATCCGGCTTGGTTTTGTAATGGAAGCGAGCGATAACCTGCCCGTTTCTGCCGATGAGGAATTTGGTAAAATTCCATTTGATATCGCCGGCAAATTCGGGATCCGAGGAAGAGCTGGTCAGAAAGGCGTAAAGCGGATGCTGATCCTCGCCGATGACGGAAATCTTGGAGAACATGGGGAAAGTGACGCCATAGGTGGCAGTGCAGAATTCCTTGATCTCGGCATCGGTACCGGGCTCTTGTCCGCCAAAATTGTTGGCAGGAAATCCCAAGACGACAAATCCACGATCCTTATATTTGCTGTACAGCGCCTGCAAGGCTTCGTACTGCGGCGTGTTGCCACATTTGCTGGCAACGTTCACGATGAGGACGACATCGCCTTTGTATTGGCTGAGGCTCTGCAATTCACCATCGATAGTTCTCATCTCGAAATCGAGCGGCGACTTGACCGTGGCCCCGCCTAATCCAAGCGCAATGGTAGAGGCAATAGCGATTGGACCGATTTTATGCAACTTGTATTTCATCATTCAACCTCTTGACTGAACACACACATCATCGCCTGTTAAAACAACCTTGAAAGGGAAAAATTCCAACGAATCTTTTTGGCGACCACAGTTTTCAGCTTTGTCATGTAGGCGATTCTTATGCGATGTGCTGCAAATGGGCAAAGAGGCTGATTGAGAAGAGGCGATTGAACGGGATTTACATGATCGGGTAGAGAATGAAAATGAACGGATCCCACAGCATGTGTGAAACCAGCACCGGGACAAGACTGCCCGTGGCCCAATAAAGTCCGCTCCAAAACAGTCCGCAGGCCAGTGCCGCCGCAATGAGAATTGGGTTCCCCGTCGAAATATGGACGAGCACGTACAATAGCGTCGTGATGGCAAAAGCTTTAGGCTCATTCCACTTGGCGGTAAAAAAGCGCTGAATGAATCCGCGCCAGAAAACCTCCTCACCAAAGCCTATGGGGAAGAATAAGAGCGCCCCCACCCATGCCGGCGGAAGCGCTCCACGATTTGCATAAACAGCGGCTAAATCTTCCGAGCGATTGGGCAACAAACTCGGCAAGTTTTCCGCAACCCAAAGAGTCACCTGATTACCAAGCCAAAAGATGCCGTACAACAAGGCGGCTGAGACGAGCCCTATCGCGATGTTTTTCCCGCTCCATTCCTGTTTTTGAAAAAGAGGTCGCCCAAAAGCAAAAGCAATGAACGCAAGCACAGAGGTGCTGGAGCTCATCACCAGCCAAAAGTTGACAGGCCGAATGACAAACATGGCGTACCAAAGCACGAAAGCCAGGGCGATGCCTGCGTAGGCCGCTTGTTGTCTTCTCCTCAGCCGGTTCGTCATCTCTTAGGCAAAGGCAAAATACTGGATGAGCAGCGAGACAATCAAGAGAACGCTAAAGGCGGAATGCAGTTGCGCTGTGGCGGCGTCGATCATGATGAATTGTTTTTCGGGTACCTTGTCTTTTTCTCTTACTAACTTGACCAGTTTCAGGGCCAAGGGCAAGGAGATTAAAGTAATCAGCGAAAGCAAGGGAAGGCCGGCAAGCGCTACCAAAAGAACGGTCGTTGCATACGCTCCCAGTACCAGAGCGTAGTACATCGTTTTTGCTGCCTTCTCTCCCAAGGCAATGGCAACCGTAGTGATGCCCACGGCGCTGTCGTTTTGGATGTCGCGCAGATTGTTGCTGTGGAGAATTGCGTCCACCAGAAAAGCGACGGGGATGGCATACAGCACCGGCGCCCAAGAGAAATGCTGCGCCTGCACATAGTAAGATCCAAGCGTCATGGCGGAGCCAAAGGAAAGGAAAACGCCGATGTCGCCGAGCGCGTGGTATTTGAATGCGAACGGCTTAGCTGTGTAAAAGATGCCAAGAATGCTGCCAATGAGCATGAGCCATAGTAAGAAAAGACCATTCGGCGTGGCAAGGATTAGGTACATCCCGATGATGGCGGCAAGCGCATAAGCGGTCATGCTCGCCAGTAAGATTTCCCGGGGCTGAAAGACTTTTTCCACCAAGACGCCGCTGCCGCCAAATGTGCCTTCACGATCCACACGGACTTTAAAGTCGTAATAATCCGAGAGCATGTTGGCTCCGGCATGGGCGCTCACGCAGCCGACCAGCGTCAGCAAAAAGTGCAACCAGCCAAAATTCAGCCCCGGATTTTCGATGGCTGCGATAATTCCCCCTAAAATGGGCGGAATCACGCTTACCGTGAACGACCAAGGTCGAAATGCTCGCCACCATTGCGAAACTGAAGCCATAGAATATCCTCCATGAAATGAAAAGTTGATTGTTGTTGCGGTGCAAAATTCCAAAATCTTGGAAGCACAGTTGATAGACAGTCCCGAAGCAACGCTCCTCACCGTGCCTTCCTTTGAACAAGCAAATTTATTTCTCTGCCACCACCAAGTGCACCAAACCCAAGAAAAATGCTTTCATAGTCGAGTGCTTGAATCCTTGCGTTTTCAGCATGCCCATGAACTCGCCGGTGGTCTTGAAGCGAAAGATGGACGAGAAAAGATAGCGATAGGCTTTGACATGGCGGGTGAGCAAAAAACCCAACAGGGGAAAGACTGTGCTGTTGTAGACCTTCAACAGACTCTTGGTCAGCCAGCTTTGCGGCTGGTAAAAATCCAAAGCGTAAATTCGTCCCTGCGGTTTCAACAAGCGATGCATTTCCTGCAAATCTCCGGCCAAATTGGAAAAATTCCTCAGACCAAACGCGCAGGTGATGGCGTCAAAGGAGGCATCCGAGAACGGCAAGCGCTCGACTGTCTTGATCATGAAGATGGAATTTCCCGGTAACTCTTTCAATTTGACTTTGCCTCGATCCAGCATGTCTTTGGATGGATCGGTTCCGACTATCATAGCACTGTCGTTGGCTTTGCGCACCGCTATGGCCATGTCTCCGGTGCCGCAAGCCAGATCCAGGATTGCGGCGTTGGCTTGATGTCCGTCGAGCTGCTCGGCCAAGAGTCGTGCCGTCTTGCGCCGCCAGCGCAGATCCAAGCCAAAGCTGGCGATGTGGTTAAAGGCATCGTAGCCGCGCAACCAATCGCCTTCAAATTTGAAAAACGTATATTTCTTGCTACGCATTGGAACGATATTTGGCAGATCTCCATTATGGCCAAGGATACGAAAGCGCAGTTCTTGCAAACGCCCATGCGCAATTTCCGGCTAGTGAAAAGGGCCGCCGTGGAATGATGGCGTTTCCTAAAACTCGACCGCCGGAAGAATTATTTCAGCGTGACCTTAAAGGTTCTGATCTCATTCGGCTTGATATCCACTTCGAAAGCATTCGACAGCGGCTGCAAGCTCGCCATTCTGTCTTCGATCAGGTTGACTTCGGTCACCGAGGTCAGATCGTTCGCAAAGCTTATCTTCGTCCGAGCTGGTTTTCCTGCGATTTCATAGACTCGGACAATCCATTCCGGACCGTCCTCGGCCTTTTTGATCGAATTGACAATGATATTATCCTGTGCCACCTGCACGAATGAATGCGCCTTTGGCAATTTGCCTTTATGGCTGGGCGCCAAAATGGCGCGCATCGGCTCGTTGAATTCGATTCCACGCCGTACGACGCCCGCTTGATAAGCGTCACCCGCATGCGGATAAAGAGCGTATCTAAAATCGTGGTAACCGCGGTCGGCCATAGAATCCGGAGTGACGGGCGCACGCAGCAGCGACAAGCGCATGATGTTACCTTTTATGTCATAGCCGTACTTGCAGTCGTTGATGAGGCTGACACCGTACTGGCCGTCGGAAACGTCCGCCCAGCGCTGCGCCGGCACCTCAAAGCGCGCTTTTTCAAAGGAAGTCTCAAAGCCGGTGGAGCGCTCGATTTGCCCATAGGGAATTTCATATTTAGCCACCTTGGAGTAGACGTTGACCGGGAATACCACCTTTAGCATCTTGTGCTGCTCCCACCACATGACATGATTGCGCACTTCCACGTACGGTAGCCCGGCATAAAGGGAAATATGTTGGGTGAAAAAGGAGCTGGGGAAATCTTCCGTCGGCTTGTATTTGCCTTTTTGTGGCCCCAAGTACGAGTGGACAACTTTGATGGTGGCGCGAACGGGGCCGCTCTCAATCAAGGAAATTTCCCGCGCGCTGTCCAGCTCGATGGCCGGTTTGGTGAATTTGATGTCCCAAGCATCGTGAATGTCGTCGGGCAGAAGCTGGAGGAGATTCCCGCGCGGCTGTGTTAGCACGGAACGATTGTTGGTTAAATCGGTGACTTCGGCAATCAAGCCGGAAGCTTGGTCGACTTTCAAGTCCAATGCTGCACTTCTGAGGGAGGTGATGGAAGAGCTAAGGGGCTCCCCCGCGACCGTGGATGGTTTTTCCATCAGGCGATAGACTTTGTAACCCATCGACGGAACGTCCTTCGCCATGAAAAGCAGTTTTGCCCCAAGCACGTTGGCATCGATTTTCTGCACCGGCAGCGGCTTGCCGGATTCATCCAAAACACTCCACTCCTTGGCTGCCCGTAGCCTATCCAGTGCCAACTCGACCGGACCGCTTCGCTGCCAGGAAAGCTGATTGAAAACGATCAATGCCTCACCTGCCCCTCGCGTGTCGATGTTTGCGGCCAAGGTGGCCAGCGAGTGGTCAAGTATGTCTTGCGAGAGTATTTCCGATTCGCTGTACTCGATCTCAGCGTCTCGATAAACCGGATTGATGCTCGATCCCGGCAGGATATCGTGAAACTGGTTGAAGAGCAGGGTCCGCCAGACGTGAAAGAATTCCTTTTGCGGATATTGCTCCCCAAACAGCGCAGCGATGGAAGCGAATTTCTCTGCGGTGTTGATGAGCTCTTCGCCCTTGCGATTGTGCTTCTTGGTGTTCGCTTGGGTTGTGTAGGTGCCGCGATGGTATTCGAGATAAAGCTCGCTGTCCCACTTGGGCAGCTTGGCTTTTTCTTCGGCGGTGATGGAATTGAAAAAGTCCGTCGAAGTTGTCAAGCGCAACTCGGGGAATGCAGGAGATTGAGTGGCCAGCATGGCTCTTTCCAGCATCTGCATGGTGGGGCCGCCGCCGTGGTTGCCGACGCCGTACAACACCAGCTCCTTGCCAAAGTTCAGCTCTCGTCGTTCTTCTTCAATGAAATCGACCAACTGATCGCCGTTGAGATCATGGCCATACCCGCTGCGCGGAATGTAGCTCATCAGCTTGCTGCCGTCCGGCGCTTCCCACCAGAAAAAGCGGTAAGGGAATTTGTTGGTGTCGTTCCAGTTGATCTTGTGGGTGACAAAGGCGTCGAAACCGCTGCGCACCAGGATTTGCGGCAAGTTCCAGTTGAAGCCGAAAGAATCCGGGATCCAGCAGACCTTGACGTCTACACCGAACTTTTCGCGAAAATAGCGTTTGCCATATAGTACTTGCCGAACAAAAGACTCGCCGGAAGGCAAATTGCAGTCCGGCTCTACCCACATGCCGCCCACGATTTCCCAGCGGCCTTCATTGACTTTTTCTTTGACTTGCCTGAACAGATCGGGCGCATACTCTTCGAGCCATTGATAGGCGTGCGCCTGACCCATGCTGTATTTGAATTGCGGAAAGCGCTCCATGACGTTAAAGACTGATTGCGTCGTGCTTTTGACTACTTCGACGGTTTCGATCCACGGCCACAACCAGGCCAAATCGATATGGGCATAACCGGCGCAATAGAGATGATACTTGCTACGCATCTCGTCTTTGAGGCCTTGCAAGGCTTTGCCCTCTTCATCGAAAGCGGCCAGCAGCTTTTCTTCATCGCCTTTCTTAAAAGCCTCGGATTGCACGATTCTTTTCGCAATTTGGTCTAATTCTTCCATCCAGACGCTTCGTTTTTCACTCAGTTGATCCGCCAGTCGTCGGGCAATAAGCAATCCCCAGACCTTGTCTTGCAGCTTCCTTTGGAAATCGACCATGCCGCTGAACTCGATACGGGCGTCGTAGATTTTGCCAAAGCCGGGACCGTTTATGCCGCGAATGGCGATGAGGAACTTGTCGCCCGGCTTGAGGGATTCGGAAATCGTATAGGTGGCCGTTCCCCATTTGAAAGTGCCCAGCGAATCGCCATTGACAAAGACATCGCCGCCGTTATCGACGTAGAGATACATCGTCATTTTCCGCCCGATTAGGGAAAAACCGCCAATTTTTTCCGGGATGGCGATGTGAGAGCGAAGCCAGATGTTGGTGCCCGGATAGTTCCATTGAAAGCCGGGGTAGGCGATCTGCCATTGAGAGTCATCAAGGTTGACGGCTTGACCACCGGGCTCGCCGCCAATTTTATACTTCATTTGCCCAATGCCGCCATAGGCCAGCAAATTGAGGGCGGCCATCGGGTCCATCGGTGCGGTTGCTGCAAATAGCAAAACGGGAGTAAAAAGAGCCAGCAGGATTCTTGTGAACATTCTTTCCCTCACGATCGGGCTTTGGATGAATTGGCGTTTTCCATCCTTCGATGGAAAACTGTCGGCGTTGTTGTGGATTGGTCGAGATAAGAGTGAATCATTTGGCAGATGTCAGTCCTGTCTTCCTGCACGATCGCATCAATTCGACGGACGCATTCTGCACAACGGCGCAATGATACTAATTCTTTCATTTATTTCCAATAGAAAATCTTTCATCGCCGTCGTATCTCACTTTTGGGTGGAGATGCCTGCATCCGCAGGTATGACCCCTGCCATCGTGTCATGCCTGCGGATGCAGGCATCTCCTTTGACCCCCGTTTAGGTTTCAATCCTCACGTAGGTGAGGTATGACTCGCCGCCGCTGTCGCCGCAAAACTTGCTTGCGGTTGTAGTAACTTTTGCCTATTTTCTGACCACCTGTGGAAGCCTTGTGAACCGCTGAATTCGTGCATGGTTGAACCAATTGGCAAATACTTGCGTCAAAGGCTGTTGACGATGGGAAAAACGCGAGATGATGATCCGGTTGAAAAAAGTCCTTCTCAATATAGTCAAATTCGCAGTCATTTTTGTTTGCTTGTATTATTTGTACCGGAAGTTCAGCGAGAGTTTTGCGAGCCTCGGCGGCGTTGCTTGGGAGAAGATTCACTATTTGCCGTTATGCGGCGCGATTGTCGCCTACGCAAGTTTTTTTGCTGTAAAGGTCGCTAACTGGTGGTACATCTTGCGGCTGTTCAAGGTACCGGTTTCTTTTTCTTTTTCCTCCGGAATCTGGTTTGGCTCCCAGACGATAAAATACATACCTGGCAAAGTCTGGTTCCTCTTAGGACGGTTCTATTTTGGGCGGAAAAAGATTTCCAAGTCGCTCATTTTTGTGGCCACTTCCATCGAGTTGGTCATGATGCTGTTATCCGCATTGGTGGTGTTTTTGATATTCGGCCTCGACAAAGACGTTGCACAGGTATCCCGCTACGTGCCTGCCACCCCAGGGGTGTTAGGTCTGGTGGCCGTCTTCTTATTCGCCATCCATCCGCGTGTATTGGAGTGGGGGATCGGCTTTCTGGCCAAGTTGGGGAAATCGGAAAGACAAACCATCGATATCGATTACGGGAAGTTGTTTCTGTTGCTGACTGTGTACGTGCTGAACTGGCTATTCTTTGGTTTTGCGAACTATGTGCTTATTTCCGTATTCAAACCGATTTCGTTTTCGTTGATCGGATTGATTTGCGCCGTTTTTGCGATTTCCTACGTGATTGGTTTTTTATCCTTCATAACGCCCGGCGGCATTGGCGTGCGGGAGAGTGTGCAAGTCTACTTTCTTTCTACCGTCATCGCCGGCCATACGGCGGTGTTGATTTCCGTTTTCTCGCGCATTCTTTGGATGCTGATGGAAATAATCGGCACGGCGATCTTTTTGGGGATCCGTAATTTGCTGCTCATTAAAAGAGACTCTTTAATCGAAACGAGATAGTGTTGTGGCCGTGATGCTAAGACCGCATCAAAGAAAAAACATCCTAACCGCCTTTGCGGTGCTGGTGCTTTTGTACTTTGCCTTTTTCTGGCGATTGGACGGCGCCCGCCTGTGGCGCGATGAAGCCAGCACCGCCAATTGGGCTCGCGCCATGGTGCAGACAGGGTCCTGGTTGCCCCAAGTCTACGACGGCCATCAGCTCATGGTGCAAGGAGGTGACGGCCATGACTTTGGCGATCATTTCCTGCCCATCATGCAGAGCTGGCTGCAATTCTACGTGTGTGCTTTTTCCTTCAAGCTTTTTGGCGTCAGCACTTTCTCTGCAAGATTTCTATTCTCTTTGATTTCAGCCCTGGGCATCTTGGTCGTTTTTCGCATCGCACGCCAGATTTTTGACGAAAAATGGCTGGCCTATCTCACTGCCGCATTGACTGCACTGTCCGCCCATTATTTGGTCTATGCAAGGCATGCCCGCTATTACGGATTGGTTTTCTTTTTTTCCCTTCTTACCGTCTATGAGATCATTTCCTATCTGAAAGACCGTAAGCGCGGTGAGCGCTGGACTTTCTATTTAAAACTGTATTTGTACGCCTTGGTGTTGTACTTTTCCAACTACTTTTCATTTGGCATATTCTGGGCTTCGCTCAGCTTGTTCATGCTGTTTGTCGGCGATCGCAAATTATTGCTGCGCTACGCCTTGACCTCCGGCTTGATCGTCCTTACCATCCTGCCCGAATTCTACTTTATCCATCTGCAATTCATGCCTCGCTCGGACGCAGCCAAAAATCACTGGTTGATGTGGCGGCTTAATTTCGATATCGTGTATCAACGGGTTCAGCTCATTCTGCCGGTGATGTTTCTCATTGGTTTCTCCTTCCTCACTTTTTGGAAGAAGTCAAAGGCTAGTGCGGCGATGCGTTGGCAGCTTGCTTTTTTGATCACCATTTTTCTTGTCAGTCCGCTTATTGCTTTTACAGTTGCCGGCGAGCGCGCGATCATCCGCTACTATGTGCACGTCCTGCCCGTTGCCATACTGATTCTCGTTATCACCTTCGACCGGATCCGGAAAGTAATCGGCCCGGTTGCGGCCTGGCTGGTGCTATCTGTGGTGTTCTTTTTCCATACTCTGAATTTTTGGACCATCGATCTCGACTATGTGGTACCCAGCCAGTTCACCAAGGACAATCGTGTGACCGGCCCGGCATTCGAATTCATTAGAGAGCGAATTTCTCCGCAGGACAACGTAGCCTTTGTGCGAAATAGTCAGGGACAATTGGCCTATTTTTATTTTCCCTGGCTCAGATGGTGTCGAATCCTTGATCATACAGAGCCTGCCAATCAGAGATTTCGTGACGTTCTGCCTACCCGCTTTTATGATGACTTTGAAGACATTGATTGGTATGTCGTCTGGGATTTGAAGGCCCCATTCCAGCCGCCACTGGATCAGTACGAATTGGTTTATACTTATCGCTGGGATCATCCGCGACGCTGGCACGAGGATTCGCGGTCGCAACGCTTCAAGAGTTATCAATTCTACCGTCGAAAAGCCAAGACGCAATGAGTCGAGCTTGTCGCTTTCCGAATAGCCCGCCGATCATGCACCAAGCCTTCTGACTTTCCACTGCTCATGCCCTAAATGATCCGATATCCCGTTGGATCTCCTAATTCTTTGCGCTCCGACAAAGATTTTGTTTGATCTTATCAAAAAAAGTGTTGCATTGTATTAATTAGTTAGGTATATTTGCGCAGTTCATTAAATTAGTAAATAAGGCCTGCGTGAACACGTGCATCAATAAATAAGCTATTTTTTCATAGAAGGAGATCACTTCATGTCCAAAGAAACGACCACCACTGCTCTTCGCAAAGAGATACTTTTGAAAATTGCCGCCAACGGCCAATCAGAGCCGGTAGCCCAAAAGAACAATTCAGCCAGCTATTTTGGCATCAACACTTTCAACGATAGCATTATGCGCGAGAGGCTGCCGAAAGATGTCTATCAGAAGCTACGTGATACCATCCGCAAGGGCACAAAGCTGGATTTGAGCATTGCCAACACGGTGGCGCACGCTATGAAAGAATGGGCCATCAGCCGGGGAGTTTCACATTTCACGCATTGGTTCCAGCCGCAAACGGGCTTGACCGCTGAGAAACACGATGCTTTTTTGGAATTGGATGATGAAGGCCATGCCTTGGAACGCTTTCGCGGCAATCAATTGGTTCAGGGAGAGCCGGACGCCTCTTCATTTCCCAGCGGCGGCATGCGCTCAACTTTTGAGGCGCGCGGTTACACCATGTGGGATCCATCCAGCCCGGCTTTTATCATTGAAGGCCCCAAAGCTGGGATATTGTGCATCCCCTCGGTGTTCATTAGCTACACAGGAGAAGCATTAGACAAAAAAACGCCCTTGCTGCGCTCCATGGAAGCCATTTCTCGTTCCGCGCTCAGAGTGCTGCGACTATTTGGCAATGAGAGGGCGACGCGAGTGGTCACCACGATCGGCACGGAGCAGGAATATTTCTTGATCGACAAGTCCTTCTATAACCTCCGTCCCGACTTGCGTATTACCGGAAGAACTCTGCAAGGCGCTGAGCCTCCAAAAGGACAGCAACTGGAAGATCACTATTTCGGCTCCATCAAGGAGCGAGTCCTTGCCTTCATGCAAGACTCCGAGACTGAATTGTACAAATTAGGCGTTCCGGCCAAGACTCGTCACAACGAAGTGGCTCCGCATCAGTACGAAATCGCTCCGATTTTTGCTGAGGCGAACGTCGGTGCCGATCGCAATCACCTCATTATGGAGATACTGCGCAAGGTGGCCAATCGGCATGGCCTGGCCTTGCTGTTGCATGAAAAGCCTTTTGCCGGAATCAATGGTAGCGGCAAACATAACAATTGGTCAATGGCAGATTCTGAAGGCAACAATCTGCTTGAACCGGGCAAAACGCCGGCCCAGAATCTTCAGTTCTTGGTTTTCCTTGTTGCGATTCTACGAGCTGTTCACAAGTACGGTGACCTGTTGCGGGCTTCAATTGCCTCGGCCTCCAACGATCATCGCTTGGGCGCCAATGAAGCTCCCCCGGCCATTATGTCTGTTTTCCTTGGCGAGCAGCTCAGCGCCATTTTGGATGACATCAAAGCCGGCAAAGTCTCCCCTGCGCAGGAGGATCGAATCATCGACCTGGGAATCAACAAGCTGCCGGCAATCTTTCAGGATAACACCGACCGCAACCGGACGTCGCCCTTTGCCTTCACCGGCAACAAATTCGAATTCCGCGCGATTGGCTCCTCGGCTTCCGTGTCCTTGCCCAATACCATCTTGAGCGCTGCGGTTGCAGACAGCATAGATGTCATAACCGATAAGATCCAAAAGAAGATGTCAAGCGGCACTGAATTCAGCGCGGTTGTTTTAGAAGTACTGCGCGCAGAAGTCATTGCAACCGAAGCGATTCGATTCGAGGGGAACAACTACAGCAAGGAATGGGAGGAAGAGGCGGCCAAACGCGGTTTACCGAATGTAAAGCGGACCCCATACGCCCTCGATGCATTTGTCGATCCCAAAAACGTTGATATGTTGGTTCGGCAAAAGGTCTTTACCAAGGAAGAGTTGGAAGCGCGCTACCACACCAAGCTCGAACAGTACGTCAAAACCTTGGAAATAGAAGCTCAGACTTTTTGCGATATTGCAGAAACCATGATCCTGCCCGCGGCCATAACCTTTCAGGCGCAGCTAATAGCCGTCGTTAAAGGCCTGCGCGATTTGTCCGACGTCCTCGACCGCGCAAATGGTAAGGCGGAGACTGAATTACTAAACAAAGTGACCGCCGAGATCGAAAAGCTCGACGCCGGTTGTTTCGACATCAAGGCCAAGGTCGCTGCCGGATTGGCCATCGATAATTTGTCGGACCAGGCAAAATTCTTCGCCGATCACGTGGTTGACTTGATGGCCGAAGCCCGTGAGTACGCGGACAAGTTAGAACTGCAGCTTCCCGATGCGCTGTGGCCGTTGCCCAAATACTCGGAAATGCTTTTCATCATGTAAGCGAACCCAGAATTGGGCTTCAATAATCTGCAAAAAGTGATCGGGCACGGATTGCTGCCGTGTCTGATCACTACCATTTTACATTTCCAGCTCTCCAGCCCAACTTCCTAATCGTACTCGTAATCTTATTCTTACTCCTGCTCCTGCTCGTACTCTTACTTCTCCTTTTCCACAATCTCACGTCCCCCCGCTTCTGCTTTAATGATCAACTATCCTCATCCCCGATCAGGTTGATTATTTCGGCTTTGCTGATAAGGTTAAACGGCAGGCTTGGCCAATGATGAAGCTGGGAGTAAAGAGCACGAGCAAGAACAAGAGCGGGAGCAAGAGCAAGAGAAGTTTCTATTCACCAGTAGGCTGCGGAATAAACAAGCAAGAAATTCCATTCATGGCCTGCAAAGCTGAACTTTTCTCCTCGCAAAATTGTCCACTCTTGCGTATCTTTGCGTCCAACAACGCTGGCAAGGGAAAAAAAAGAATATGACGGAAAAAAACACCTTTAAAATGGTCTCCTGGAACGTCAACGGAATTCGCTCGGTTATTCGCAAAGGTTTTTGGGAATGGCTGGAGGAAACCGCGCCGGATATCCTCTGTCTTCAAGAGGTCAAGGCTGACCTTCATCAAATCGAAGACCAGTTCGCTTCACATGATTATCAAATTTACTGGAACGCGGCGCAGCGCAAAGGCTACAGCGGCGTCGCAACATTTTCCCGCCATCAACCGCTTTCCATGAGTCGTGGTATTGGCAACGCCCTATTTGACAAAGAGGGACGAATTACCGTCGCAGAATATCCGGCTTTCACATTGCTGAATTTGTACTTTCCCAATTCACAGCACGGCTTGCTGCGTTTGCCCTACAAATTGGGTTTTTGCGACGCGGTTTTGAGCTTTTGCAATTCCCTACGCCAACAAGGCAAGTCACTGGTTCTGTGCGGGGATTTTAATGTTGCGCATGAGGCGATTGACTTGAAGAATCCCAAGCAGAATGAGAAGAATCCCGGCTACACGGCTGAGGAGCGCGCCTGGATGGACAAATTTGTCGACGCTGGCTACGTGGACATTTTTCGCCGCCGCCATCCCGATGAGCCGGGACATTACACTTGGTGGACCTTCCGAGCAAATGCCCGGGAACGGAACATCGGCTGGCGCATCGACTATTTTTTCGTCACTGAAGACCTTGTGAGTCAAGTCCGCGATGCTTATATTATGAAAGAGGTGATGGGTTCGGATCATTGTCCGGTTGCGCTGGAAATTATGTTTTAGGTCACGAATACTATTGATGCTTTGATTTGAACGCCTTTTCCCTCTTTGAGAGGGAAGAATGCAGACGGCTAAGTATTTACGGATAATCAAGAAGTGGCAACTGAGATGCCAAGATAGATGTGGAGTTCGATGACCATGAACCGCAAGCTGCTTATAATGTTGTCAGGAGTGTTTATTCTTATGAATCATCCTTCCGCTTTGCATGCAGCAAACCGCCCACTTCTCGGCGCACAAATCTGGATCGAGCCGGGACAAACGCCAGAACAAATTGGCCATTGGTTCAAGACTTTGGCCGATAAGCAGATGCCGGTAACCCGGCTTTTCATGATGTGGAATTATTTGGAACCGCAATCGGGAGAGTGGGATTTTAGCTTATACGATCAAGCCTTCCGCGCGGCAGAAAAGTATGACGTCAAGATCGTCGCCACCCTTACCGCCCATCACGGTCCGGCGCATCGTGGATTTTACTACCAATCCCAAGGGGGAAGCATTGTAAGTAGTCGCGAGCAAATGCAGCAAGCGGAAGTATATATTGCCAAAGTGGTGGGGCATTATAAGAACAGTCCGGCGCTCGACACCTGGATGCTAATGAACGAACCGGGTCAGCCGCCTTCAGGCGATCCCTTGGCTGTGGAGCGGTTTCGCACCTGGCTGAAAGATAAATATCAAACCGTCTCGGCATTGAATGCCGCCTGGATGACGAATTTTGCCTCTTTTCCCGAGATAGAATACGATTCGCGCTGGGCCGGCGGCAGTTTCACTTGGCCGGTAAGTTTCATCGATTGGTACACCTTTTGGCGCGAGCATCTGGCGTGGCATCTCGATTGGGTAGCGGAAAAGATTCGCCAGTCTGATCCCGTTCACCCTATTCATGTCAACCCCCATGCTCTGGTGGGCAATTTAGCGCGGCTATCCTATGACCTGCCCAAATGGAGAGGCTTTCTCAGCTCATTAGGAGCCTCCATTCATCCGGCTTGGCATTTCGGCCTGCTGGAACGCGAGCAATTTGCGCTGGGTGTCTCCTACGTTTGCGATCTTATCCACGGCAGCAGTGAGCCAAATCCTTTTTGGGTGACCGAGTTGCAAGGAGGAAACAACCTTTATAGCTCCACCCGCCCCTTGTGTCCTACGCCTCAGGACATCGCCCAATGGGTTTGGACTGGCGTTGGCTCCGGCGCCGATCGGGTGATCTTTTGGCTGCTGAATGCCCGCGCCCAAGGCGGAGAAGCGGGTGAATGGTCATTGCTGGATTTTCAGGGTCGTCCGAGTGAGCGGTTGGAAACCGCCGGAGAGATTGCCAAAGTCATCCGGCAACATGGCGACTTTTTTGCGAATGCCACGCCGATTCAATTGCCCATTTCCATCATCCTCAGTCTGGAAGCCATGACATTGCAGGAGCGGGATAAAAAGGATGACTATATCGGACGCGGCGAGAATGCGCATGTGCAATCGGCGCTCGCTTTTTACCAAGCGCTGCAAGAGCTGGGTATACCGGCGCGCATCAAGCATATCCACGATTTTGATTGGCAGGCTAAATCGCTCGAGTCGCAGCTCGCCATCTTGCCACACGTTTCTGCTTTGACGCCGGAACAAGCCAAGGACATCGCCGCTTTTGTAAACAACGGCCACGCCGTCCTCATCACCGGTCTCACGGGCTTTTATGACGCCGGAGCCAAATGCTGGCCATTGGACAAATATCCGCTGGAAGACTTGATGGGCGCTACTCTCAAAGAAGTGCGCCTTGTTGACGAGAAATGCGAGTTGTCGCTGCAAAATCCGGCCATCAACCTCCCCGTGCATCTCTGGATCGGTGAAATTGACAATTATCGCGCCCAGGTGATAGGCCAGCAAAATGACTGGATCACGGCCATTCGTAATAAGGCGGGAAAGGGCGAGGCCATCTGGATTCCTTCCATGATTGGCTTGGGCGCTTGGCAAGGAGACAACGGGCCTTTGGCTGAACTGACAAAAACATTAGTGGCTCCTTTCCGGAAAAACCTGCCCTTCAAATTCAGCAGCCATCAGCCCGGCTGTCTATTGCGTGTGCTGCAAAACGAAAAGGCATATTGCACGGTCATCACCAATGGCACTTTGGAACCTAAAACTTGTCGGCTGGAAACTCCAGAAGGATTAACTCCCACAGTCCTTTGGGGCCAGTCAGGATCAATTTCTAAAAAGGGGAGAGAAATTAGCTTGGAAGCAAGAGAAACGGTGGTTATTCTGTGGAATTGATTAGGGGGATTATTAGTATGCTGGTCGCAGATTGTCCTAAAGTTTTCAGCGGGAGGTCACAGCAACTGCTTCATCTAAAACAACAACCTTGATTTCCTCTATCTTTTTGAGCTGTGCATCATTGGTAACAAAAGCGTCACAGTGATGAACGATGCCCGCTGCGATTTGAATTGAATCAGGAATTTTGATGTCATATCTTGCTCTAAGCTCCGCGGCTTTCAACGCTATGTTTTCGTCAATTGCCAGCACCTGCAAATTGGCATTCTTAAGCAGGATATTTAGATATTGTTTTTCTAAGGCCTGGTTCTGCGCCCTTTTGGGATGAATCAAAACCTCGATTAGAGTGATCACAGAAGTAAAAGCCTCTAATTCAAAGGCATCGATTTGGGAAAAAATGTACCTGATTGCCGAAATGTATTTCGGAT
This sequence comes from Caldithrix sp., assembly GCA_020722685.1. Next base: position 22,925 of record DYKH01000046.1, read on the forward strand.
TCTCTTCCATGAAATATATGAAGGGAGCCGTGTCCAGCATTATCTTGCGAAAAGTCAGAATGTCAATCATCCCACTCTTTTCTCAGATCATGTAGGTATTGAGTGCTGTCAATCTGTTGCCAGAGTTCTTTTCCAAGTCCTTGAAGCTCTGACAACTGGTGCTTTTCACCTTTTCGTGTGCTTTTCAGAGTGCTCATCAGCCTGGTCACCAACTCTTGCTGCTCATCGGCAGAAAGGTCCAAGGCTTGACTATAAAGCTCCTCTATACGAGAATTGATCATATAGAACTCCTCTCGGTTATCTTAATGGCCTAAGAAATTATATTAAATATTTCCGTCATTGACAAGACTTAAATTATGCAGCCTAATTACTGTGGAACGAGAACCACTAATTTTGCGAATTATGCTAATTGATAGAATTGATCCGTCCGGCATGATAGAGGGAGGAATTACTCATGGAATTATTATTCAAGGATGAAGTCTATGCGATAGTTGGTGCTGCGATGGAGGTTCATAAAGTTCTTGGACCGGGCTTCCTTGAGGCTGTGTATCAGGAAGCGCTTGCAATGGAATTTAAAATGCGGGAAATCCCATTTGAAGAGCTACCAAAACTGAGGCTCGGCTATAAAGGTCATCAGTTGCGGACATATTATGTTCCCGATTTCATCTGTTATAATGAAATAGTGGTTGAGATCAAGGCCATCAGTCAATGCGGCCGTAATGAAGAGGCACAAATCTTCAATGCACTAAAGTCTTCAAAGAAAAAACTCGGAATTTTGATCAATTTTGGCGAGGCTTCGCTTTTCTGGAAAAGATTTGTGTACTAAGTTCTAAGGCCATAATTCGCCCAATTCGTAAAATTCGTGGTTAATTCCTGATGAAATACATCGCCGACCTACATATTCACTCTCACTACTCCCGTGCCACCAGCAAAAACCTCAATCTGGAGCACCTGCACAAGTGGGCTCAGTTGAAGGGGCTGAAGGTCGTTGCTACGGGCGACATTACCCATCCCAAATGGCTGGAGGAAATGCAGGCCAAGCTGGAGCCGAGCGCGGACGGATTCTTTCGACTGAAAAGCCAATTTGTCGGGGCATTGCAGAAAGAGGTCCCTGCCGCCTGCAAAAGCGACGTGCATTTCATTCTTTCCGGCGAGATCAGCAACATCTATAAGAGGGACGGCAAAGTTCGCAAGGTGCACAACGTTGTATTCTTGCCTTCCTTTGCAGCCGTTGCCAAGCTGCAAGCCACTTTGGATCGCATCGGCAATATCCATTCCGATGGTCGGCCGATTCTTGGGCTGGACTCGCGCGATTTGCTGGAAATCATTCTGGACACCGATCCGCGCGGACATCTTATTCCTGCGCACATTTGGACGCCGTGGTTCTCCATGCTCGGCTCGCAATCCGGGTTCGATAGTGTTGCCGCCTGCTTTGGCGATTTGACTCCGCACATCTTTGCTTTGGAAACCGGATTGTCCTCTGACCCGCCCATGAACTGGCGGCTATCCATGTTGGACGAGTACGTTCTGGTCTCCAATTCCGATGCGCATTCGCCGGAGAATCTGGCGCGCGAGGCCAACGTGTTCGATACCGAGCTGACTTATGATGCTCTTTTCGCCGCACTAAAAGACAAGTCCGGTTCCGGATTTTGGGGCACGCTGGAGTTTTTCCCGGAAGAGGGTAAATACCACATGGACGGTCACCGCAAATGCAAAAGGATGACCCGTCCGGCTGAGACCATGGCCAATAAAGGCTTGTGCCCCGTTTGCGGCAAGCCGTCGGTGTTGGGCGTAAGCTATCGCGTTGAAGAGTTAGCAAATCGACCGGATGGCTTCAAACCGGAATCAGCCAAGGCGTACACGAGCATCATACCCTTGCCGGAGGTCTTGTCGGAAGTGCTTCAAGTAGGCCCGACATCCAAACGGGTGCAAACGCTGTATCACTCCATGCTGCAGGAGTTGGGCGCCGAAATGGATATTCTGATGAAACAGTCGTTGTCCGATATCGAAGTTTTTGCCGGCCCACTGGTGGCTGAAGCTATACGGCGGATGCGAGTGGGGGAAGTCACAGTCGAGCCGGGCTACGACGGTGAGTATGGGGTCATCCGCCTATTCCGCGAGGATGAGAGAAGCGACATTCTTCGCCAAGGGTCTTTGTTTGCAGGCAATGAGACAAAGAAGGCTGAACCAAAGATCGAGCAGCCGGAACTGCTCCTCGATGCTGAACCATTGGCGGCAGTGGATGTGACGCCATTCATCCCAAAGACCACAGTGAGCGAGCCTGTTTCCACGGATTACGGATTGAATGAGGAGCAGCGCCGTGCGGTTGAGCATCGTGGTTCACCACTACTGATCCAAGCGGGCCCCGGCACCGGCAAGACCCGTACTCTGACGCATCGAATGGCTTCGCTCGTTCAATCCGGCCATGCCAAGCCGGAAGAAATTTTGGCCGTCACTTTCACCAACAAAGCAGCGCAGGAAATGCGACAGCGGCTCGCTGATTTGCTTGGTGCGCCAATGAGCCATCAAATATGTGTGCAAACATTCCATGCCTTGGGCGCAAGCATTTTGCGACAAACGGAATCCTTCTTTGGTCGTGACAACTGCTTTTCCATCCTCGATCCTGAAAGGGACACCTATTTCCGGGAGGCTTTGCAGCAGCGCAGCGGCCAACGGGTTACCGGTGCTTCCTTAGAGCGAATCTCCTCCCTGAAAAGCAAACTGTTCGGCCCGGATGACCTTCCTAAGGAAATGGTGGAAAATGTACCGGAAAACTTTCCCCGGCTTTTTCGCGCTTACGAGGATCTGCTGATCGAGTCAAATGCCGTGGATTATGATGATCTGATCGGTCTCACCGTACGATTTCTGCGGCACAATCCCGAACAGCGTCGCCAGCTTTTGCGCAAATTCCAGATTGTCGCGGTGGATGAGTTTCAGGACATCAATCAGGCGCAATACGAGTTATTCAGAATCTTCGCCATTGCCGCCCGCGACGTCTGCGTCATCGGCGATGCGGATCAGGCGATTTACGGCTTTCGCGGTGCGAGTAGAGAGTATTTCCTTCGCTTTGCTGAGGATTTTCCCCACGCCACGAGCATGCGGCTAATGCGAAACTATCGTTCGGCGCAAAACATATTATCCGCTTCCAGGCAAATGCTGGCCGGCGGACTTGCAGATCGTGAGGAGGACCTTTGGTCCAATCTCGCCCCGGATGTGAAGGTACATTTACATCAGGCGAGCAGCGATAGAGCGGAAGCGGAATTCGTAGTCAAAGAGATCGAGCAGCTTGTTGGCGGCACCAGCCATTATTCCATGGATACGCGCCGAGTGGAGGATCATAGCTCGATGCAGAAATTCAGTTTCTCTGATTTTGCTGTCTTGCTGCGCAGTAAGCAGCTTTTGCCGCCGGTGAGTGAAGCGCTGGCTCGCTCTGGGATTCCTCACGAGACCTTGGCGGAATCCTCCATCCCTATGCAAGGAATCGTACCGTTGGTCATCGCGGCGCTCCGAATCCGGTCTCGTGCCTTGGATCAAACCTCGGCTTTGCGAACCATCGCAGGGCATTTCCTCAAATCCGAATCGAGCCTAACAGAATCCATTTTGGAGCAAATCAGGGTCGGCAAAGACTTTGATGGTGGAGATTTCCAAAAACTGACGGAGACCGCCAACTCGAAAAGGGTGCAAGATTTCCTGGTTTTTTTGCAAAGCCTTTTGTCCTTGCCGGAGAACATCCCCGTAAGCGAGCTCATCCAATTCGTCTGGAAGCAGACTTCTCTTGTCTGGGATGAGGAGACGAGCGCATCCTCGCGCACGATCAAACAACTACTAAATATGTCCAAGCCGTTTGCTGACCGCGTGACGGAATTCTTGGATGTCCTCATGCTGCAAAAAGAAGTCGATGCTTTGGATGAGCGTGCGGACCGGGTGCATCTGCTCACGTTGCACGCTGCGAAAGGGCTGGAATTTCCGGTGGTATTCATCATCGGCTGCGAGGAGGGAATCATTCCGCATCGTTTCGGTTCCGAGGAGGCTGATGTGGACGAAGAGCGGCGTCTTTTGTACGTAGGCATGACGCGCGCGCAGCAGCGTCTGTATTTGTCGCATGCCGGGACGCGTCTGCTATTCAATCAGCGGCGCAAACAAACGGCATCCCGGTTTTTGGCGGCCATTTCAGAGAGTTTGGTGCAACGGGATCGAATGGCTCCGCAGTCGAGAAGGAGAGCGGAGAAACAGTTGAGTTTGTTTTGAGGGGGATGGGAAGAAGTAGCAGTAGCAGTGGCAGTAGCAGTGGCAGTGGCAGTGGCAGTGGCAGTAGCAGTGGCAGTGGCAGGAGCAGGAGCGAGTAGGATTAAGAGCAAGAGTACGATTACGATTAAGAAGAGGAATGGTGGTTATGAGATTTATCGATTTGCGGAGTGATACGGTCACGAAACCTACGCCGGGGATGAGGAAAGCAATGGCGGAGGCGGAGGTTGGGGATGATGTTTTTGGCGAAGATCCGACAGTGAATAAATTGCAGGAGCGGGTGGCGGAAATGCTCGGCAAGGAGGCGGCGCTCTTTGTTGCCAGCGGCTCCATGGGCAATCAAATCGCCATCAATTGCCATACCCGGCCTGGAGACGAAGTTATTTGTGAGGCAAACTGTCATTCGTTCAACTATGAAGGAGGCGGTCCGGCGTTGCTGTCGGGCGTGCAAATGCGGCCCATCGTTGGAACGCGCGGAGCCATTACCGCAGCACAAATCGAGGAGGCGATTCGCCCGCCGGATCATCATTTTCCGCAAAGCAGGCTGATTGTGCTGGAGAATACCCATAATCGCGCCGGCGGGGCTATTTTCCCCATCGAGGAGATAGAGAAAATTCGTGCATTGGCTCAGCGCAAGAATCTAAGAATGCATTTGGACGGCGCCCGTCTTTGGAATGCTCACGTTGCTACCGGAATTCCGCTTGACAAATACGCCGGCTATTTCGATTCAGTCTCCGTGTGCCTCTCCAAAGGATTGGGCGCGCCCGTCGGGTCGGTCCTGACCGGGTCAAAAGCTTTCATCGATGAAGCGCACCGCTATCGCAAAATTTACGGCGGCGGCATGCGGCAGGCCGGGATTCTCGCGGCTGCCGGCCTCTATGCGCTGGACCATCATCTGCACCGCTTGGCCGATGACCATCGCCATGCACGTCAGCTTGCGGAATGTCTGGCTTCTTTCCCAAACGTCTCGGTCGATTTCGATGCTTGCAAAACCAACATCGTCATTGCAGCTTTTGACAGCAGTTTCAACACGACCGAGTTCGTCGCAAGACTCAAAGAAAGGGGCGTGTTAGCGATTGCTTTCGCCAAAGATCGGGTTCGCTTTGTCACGCATCTCGACGTGAGTGAGGAGGACGTAAAAAATGCGATTGCAGTGCTGCAAGAAATTCTCAGTGATGAAGTTGCTAAACGTTGAATTGCTCTTTCGCGTTTTCAAGCGCAAGAATTGGTGCACCGGCAGCAACAAACCTTGAAAAGGGTCAACAATTCCCTTGCATCTTTGGGCATAATTCGCTATTATTGCCCTCCAAATTTTGCCGATTAAATAGAGGCGCCCGTTACATGAGTAATTGCATCGAGAGTGAGCGGACTCGTCGAAATGCAATGAAAGGGCCGCGGGCCGAAATGATTATGAGCCGCTATCGTAATCGTTGGGCCGGCAGTTAAGAGCTGCCGGACTGTCACGGAGATAGATGATCCGTGGAGCGCTATTTAGCCGACGTACTGAATTACCATTTCACCTCGTAAAACAGTAGGTTGATTGAATTGGGCTTTTCCGGTTCGGTCAACCTTTTTTATTTTAGGATCACACCTGTGAGGTTTCGGAAACCTCACAAGTCTAAAATTCCCGAGAAGGAGCAAAACAAGCAAGCCATGATTGTGATGAAATTCGGCGGGACATCCGTCGCCGATGCAAAGGCGATCGGTCGCGTCAGCGGCATCATCAAGAGCAGGCTGGAACGGCGCCCGGTGGTAGTGGTTTCGGCTGTTGGCCACATTACCGACCATCTGGTGACCCTCAGTGAGGTGGCAGCCATGAAAAATCGCGGAAAAGTGGAAGCAAGTATTGCCGCGATTCTGGCCAAGCACAAGGAGATCATGGAAGAGCTGGGGGTGTCGCAAACCGAATCGTTGCAGAAGGCGGTTCAGGAGGCAGAGGATCACTTAAAGAGCGTTTGTGCCACCATTATGCAGGCCGGCGAGGTTGCGAAATACATCATGGACGAGCTGCTCAGCATTGGCGAGTTCTTGTCGGCCAATATTGTCAGCGCGCACCTGCAATCCATCGGCATCGATTCCTGCATGGCGGACGCACGGGAGATTATGGTGACCAATTGTCAGTTTGGCAAAGCCCAGCCCATGTTTGCCAAATCCGCGGACAAGGCCAAGCAGGTGCTGTTGCCGTTAGCGGAAAAGAACATCGTGCCGGTCACCCAAGGATTTGTCGGTCGGGATTCCTACGGCCGCACAACCACTTTGGGACGCGGCGGCTCGGACTATTCCGCTACTTTGATCGGCGCCATGCTCAATGCCGAAAAAGTCGAGATTTGGTCGGACGTCGACGGCGTCCTTACCGCCGATCCATCTCTGGTACCCGACGCGAAACGGATTCGATACATGAGCTTCCGGGAAGCGGCTGAGCTGGCGTATTTCGGCGCCAAGGTGCTGCATCCATCCACCATTCTCCCGGCTGTGGAAAGAGGAATTCCGGTTTATGTGCTCAATTCCATGCGACCGGAAGATTGCGGCACCAAGATCGCCGAGAGTGTGAGTGTCAATGGCGGAAACGGTTGCATTGTCAAGTCTATTGCTTACAAAGAAAATATCTCCGTCATCGCCATCACCTCCACCCGGATGTTGATGGCGCACGGTTTTATGGCCACCATTTTTGACATATTCAATCGCTATCAGACCTCGGTGGACCTGGTCTCTACTTCCGAGGTGAGCGTCTCCATCACCGTCGATAATGCGGAAAAGCTGAATGAGATCAAGCGTGAGCTGGGGCGTTTCGCACAGGTGGAGGTGCAGCACAATAAGGCCATCGTCTGCCTGGTGGGGGAGCAGATGCGAAAGACCCCCGGCATGCCGGCCAGAATTTTCAGCGCGGTCCAAGATGTGGAGATCCATCTTATCTCTCAAGGTGCTTCGGAAATCAACATCAGCTTCGTCATCGATGAGTCCCTCTTGCCGCAGGTGGTTACCCGTCTGCATCAGGAATTCTTTAGTGGCGAGCTTGACCCCAAGGTTTTTGCCGTGTAGCGGTATCACAGAAGGAGACGGAGGTAACAAATATGAGAATCGGTTTAATCGGGTACGGACGCATGGGGCGGGAGATCGAAGCGCAGGCCAGGCAAGCGGGACATGAAATCTGCGTTTGCTTTGAAATCGACAACCCGCTCCACAAAACAGCCAATCTCAACGGCGCGGAGGTTCTGATCGATTTTTCCATTTCCCAATCGGTGGTGAACACCCTTACTGCCGCGGCAGAACTGGGCGTTCCGGTCGTCGAGGGAACGACCGGATGGAACGATCAGATCGAGACCGTGCGAGCTATCAAGAACTTGACGCTTATCTATAGCCCCAATTTTTCCATCGGAGTTTATCAATTCATCAAGCTCGCGGAATACGCGGCAAAATTGTTCGGCCCGCTGCGGGAATATGATTGCTACGTCCACGAATGGCACCATGCCGGCAAGGCCGATAGCCCCAGCGGCACCGCCTATAGAATTGCCGAGGCGCTGCTGCCGCACTTGCCTGGCAAAACCAACCTCTTTGACAAAACCAGCGAGGGCAAAATTCCTGCGCAAGCCTTGCATGTTACCTCTACGCGCGTCGGTCGCATTCCCGGCACTCACGAAGTAGGTTTCGATTCCGCAGCGGATTCCATTCGATTGAGACACGAGGCGCATGGGCGCGAGGGTTTCGCCAAGGGCGCCGTTCGCGCAGCCGAGTGGATTGTTGGAAGGAAGGGGATATTCACAATGGATGATTTTATGCAGTCTATGGCGAAAGACCTGTGAAGTTTAGGAAACCTCACAGGTTTACTTTACTGAAAGGAAAGCTCAATGGACACCTCTCTTTTTCGCGGCACCATTGTCGCACTGATTACGCCCTTTGAAAAGTCCGGCAAGGTTGATAAAACCAGACTGCGACGTTTGGTCGACTGGCAGATCGAAAAGGGGACGGACGTGCTGTTAGCCTGCGGCACCACCGGCGAAAGCGCCACTCTCACGCATGAGGAGCATCATCAGGTGATGGACATTGTGATCGAGCAGGCCAACAAGCGGGTGCCGGTCCTTTGCGGCGCCGGCAGCAACGCCACTCACGAGGCCATCTCCTTAGCTCAATACGCAGAAAAAGCCGGCGCCGACGGCATTCTTTCCGTCGGCCCCTATTATAACAAGCCGACTCAGGAGGGCTTTTATCAGCATTTCAAGGCCATCGCCGAGTCGGCCAAATTGCCGCTTATTCTCTACAATGTCCCTGGACGCACCGGAACCAACATCACCGCTCAGACAACGCTGCGGCTGGCGCAGGTGGAGAACATCGTCGGCATCAAAGAGGCGAGCGGCAATTTGTCCCAGATTATGGAAATTCTGCACAACAGGCCGAAGGATTTCCTCGTGCTCAGCGGCGATGATGCGCTTACTCTCCCCTTGCTGGTGCTTGGCGGAGACGGTATCGTCTCTGTGGTCGCCAACGAAGCGCCGGACTTGCTTCACGAAATGGTGCACGCCGCCTTTGCGGGAAATTGGGAAAAGGCGCGGGAGTTGCATTACCGGCTGCTGCCGCTGATGGAGTTCAATTTTGTGGAAAGCAACCCGATCCCGGTCAAGACGGCGGTGGCAATGATGGGAATGGTGGAAGAGAACTTTCGCTTACCCTTGGTACGCATGTCTGCGGCCAATAAGGAAAAAATGCGAGTCATCTTACAGCAATTGAACTTGCTATGAACCGAGGTTACGGAGGACATGGCGGTGAATTTTTACAAATACCAAGCTCTTGGCAATGACTATATCGTCTTGAATCCAGCTGAGGTGGGCGCGGAATTGACGCCGGCGCAGATCAAGCGCATTTGCCATCGCCAGTTTGGAGTCGGCTCCGATGGCATTCTTTGGGGGCCGATTTCGAGCAAGGAAAGCGACTTTGGCTTGCGCATCTTTAACCCGGATGGCAGCGAGGCGGAGAAAAGCGGCAATGGTTTGCGCATTTTTTCCCGCTTCCTTTGGGACATGGACCTGGTTGGCCAATCCCCATTCACGATTTTGACCCCCGGCGGTGAGGTCGTTTCGCGGGTACATCCCGGCGGCAACATGGTGTCCGTGGAGATGGGGCAGGTGACTTTTGATAGCAGAAAAATCCCGGTAACCGGCCCGCCTCGTCAGGTCTTGAACGAAACCATCACTGTGGCCGACAAGGACTATCGATTTTGCGCTGCTTCCATCGGTAATCCGCATTGCGTTTTGATCTGCGATGAGATATCCGAATCGGAAGCAAGGAGCGCCGGACCCTCGATCGAGAACGATGCTCGTTTTCCCAATCGCACCAACGTGCAGTTCATGAAGGTGCTGGATCGAGGCAATATTCAGATCGAGATTTGGGAGCGCGGCGCCGGCTATACCCTGGCTTCGGGTAGCAGTAGCTGTGCAGCGGCTGCCGTGGCCAACCGGTTGGGATTGTGCGATTCAAAAATTCTCGTGCACATGCCCGGCGGCGTCCTCGATATAACCGTCAACGAAGGCTATCAGCTTTCCATGACCGGGCCGGTCGTAAAAGTGGCTGAGGGCAAACTTTTCGATGAAATCTTTGCTGAGGCCTGAGATGGTGCCATCGATCGTGTGTTGAGGCCATTTGCAAATTTGGAGTTGAGAAGCCAATGGCGGCATGAAAAGCGCTCAGCCAAAAATGAGGCAGAAAAAAGACAAGAGTAAGCCGCTGACGCACTTGCTGGAAGCTGATTTCTCATGCAAAAAATTCATGGACAGGAAAAACCGCGAATCATGGTGTTTGGCATTGGCGCCTTTGCCGGCGCGGCCATGCGCGTGTTAAAAGAAAGCGGGGCGGAAGTCAGTTGTTACCTGACGCGGCCCTACGGGCATTATAGCCCAAAGCAAGAAGGAGAAACCTACTACTTTGAGCAGCATCCCAATCCGTGTGTACTGGTAAGAGAAAAAAAGATCGACTTGGTTGTTCCCATGTCGATCGATTGGCACCTGGCGCATTGGACGGAAGAATTTCTGGCCTTGGGTGTTCCCATTCTCTCGGCAAAGGGAGAGGCTATGCTTTTGGAACGCGACCGTGATTTTGCCCGGCGTCTCTGCAAGCAATGCAGAATTCCTTTCCCCAAGGCTCATGTAGCAAGAAATCGTTTGGAGGCGCAGAGTTTTATCGATGCACACTCTCTGCCCTATGTGATCAAAAACCCGCTTTGCTCGCCGACCAGCCCCATTCACACCATTGTCTGCGAAACCGTGGCGGACACGCAAAGCTGGCTACAAAACCTCGACTATGCCGAGGGCGTCTTTTTGCAGGAATATCTGGGCCGGCGCGAAGTTGGCCATATTGCCTTGGTCAGCGGCGGCGAGATTTGTTCTTTGGTCACCAATCAGGAATACAAACGCGCTTTTGACGGCAACATGGGGCCGGTTGCGGGTGCACCGCTGGGCGGATTGGTCGAAGCTGATCCCAATGACAAATACGGATTGGCACGGGAGCTATTGCATCCGCTCATCCCGTGGTTCCGCGAATCTGGCTTTTCTGGTCCGGTACAAGTAACGGCGGTGAAGAGGGATCATCAATGGCACGTCATCGAATACAATGTGCGCACCGGCGTTACCACCGGACCGGCGCTGTGGCGAATGCTGGAAAATCCATTGGAAATCATTCTAGCGGTCGGGCGCGAAGAAAGGCTGCAAGTAAAATTCATCCCCCAAAATCGATTCGCCTGCAACTTGACCCTCGCCGGTTGGGGATACCCTTATACCAAAATCGAGGGGCCACGCCTGCCGGTTCAGGTTCTTGCGCCGTTCGATTGCGATGTTTGGTGGAATGAAGTCGCCGGCGATGACAGCGGCCAGTTGTTCATGACCGGGCATCGAATTGCCGACGTTATTGCTCATGCCCCAACCTTGCAACAGGCCATCGCCAAAGCCTACAAGAACATAAAAAAGATCTATTGCCTGAGCAGCTGCTATCGTCTGGACATCGGCAAAAGTCTCTGGCCGCCGGGTGAGGAATGAGAATCACCGGATGGTTGTTGGGAAGCAAGCGCCCGCCTGAATTGCGCCGGAGTTGAATATGAAGTTGCTTTTTTCAGAATACAAGTCAGACTACGCCCATTACATTTTTCCCTACGCCATCTGGGCGCTACCCGAAAAAGGCGAAACTCCCGCCACCTTCTTTGAACATGGTTTTCTCCCCAGCTCACGAAATTTGGATCGCTATTACTTGTGCCGGCAGATTCGCGTGCGTTTGGATCGTTTTCGCCCTTCCTCGGAGAATCGCCGCATCCTGCGCAAGGGTGAGGGCATTGGCTATCGGCTGGTGGCGCGGGGCGATTTCGATTTCAACACGCAGTGGATGGAGTTTTGCAAGTCCTACGCCGATCAAAAGTTCGGCGCCAACGTCATGACACGCGAGCGGCTCATGCTTCTGTTCCAGGCCCCGATCGTTTCGCATCTACTCGTTTTTACCGACACTGTGACTCGGCAGGATGTCGGTTTGGCCACTCTTTTTCTGGAGCCGCCGGCGTTGGCTTATTACTACTATGCCTTTTACGACCTGCGCTATTTCAAACGCAATCTCGGCATGTACATGATGACCTCAGCGGTGCAGGCAATGGCGGCGGAGTCGTTTTCCTTTCTTTATTTGGGGACATGTTACAGCCGTAACGCCCTGTACAAAACCCAATTTCAGGGCGCCGAGTTCTTTAATGGCTTTTGCTGGTCGTCCAATCTGACTGAGCTCAAATTCTTGCTGGAGCGCGACGTTCTGCCGATGGAGAAACATCTTTTGGAGTCGGAGAAATATCTGCAGGATTTCTATGACGATCGGCTTGATGAGGCGAAGCGCAGATCTTTATTCAAGACGGAGCATACCGTTCCAGATGTGGGATAGTGCCGTCGGCAAGCCGGCCATTCCTGATTTCCAAGAAGCTTCGAGTGACACTCCGCAACGACGACAGACTCAATTCGCCAGCCGGCGGTCGGGCCATGCTCGATTCCTTTCGTGTTTGTCACGGTGCGGATTCAGAATACGAGATTTGATACTCTTTGGGGAAACCTGCATTCTCCGTTCAAGCTTGCGACTAAAGAATCACAACTCAGGCAACTCTTGGGAAAATTACTATGGCGACAATTAACAAAAATTTTACTAAATTGGCAGCCGGATATCTGTTTCCGGAAATTGCCAAGAGAACGAAAGCTTTTCTGGCGCAGAATCCCGGCGTAGAGATTCTGCGCTTGGGCATCGGTAATACCACCGAACCGTTGACGCCTGCCGTCATTCAAGGCCTGCGACGAGGCGTCGAGAAACTTGCTTCTATTGAAACTTACACCGGTTATGGCGATGAACAAGGTGATGCGCGCTTGCGCGAGGCCATTGCCGGACTCTATCGGGAGCGAGGCATCTCCATCGATCCGGCGGAAGTTTTTGTCAGCGATGGCGCCAAGCCGGATTCCGCCAACATCCAATCCATATTCGGCGCGGAAAACGTCATCGCGGTGCAGGATCCTGCTTATCCGGTTTACGTCGATACGAACGTGGCTGCGGGAAGGAGCGGCGGATTTGATGCGCAGAAAGCATTGTACCGCGGCTTTGTCTATATGCCCTGCAACGAGAGAAACGGTTTTTCCCCCGATCTGCCCAAGGAAAAGGTCGATCTCATTTACTTGTGCAGTCCAAATAACCCGACCGGGGCGGTGGCGAGCAAAGAACAGTTGCGCGGGTTCGTGGAATACGCGAGGAAGGCCAAAGCAGTCATTCTCTATGATGCAGCCTATTCGGCCTTCATCAAAGACGCGAACCTGCCCCGGAGCATATATGAAGTCCAAAGGGCGCGTGAATGCGCCATCGAGATCAATAGCTTTTCCAAGAGCGCCGGTTTTACCGGCGTGAGGCTGGGATGGACTATTGTGCCAAAGGCTGTGTCGACAGAAGACGCCGGACCGGGACAGGTTCACGCCTTATGGAATCGCCGACAATGTACGTTCTTCAATGGCGCTTCCAACATTGCGCAGGAAGGTGGGATCGCCGCATTGTCAGATCAGGGCAGGGAAGAATGCCAGAGGCTGGTTGACTACTATATGGCCAACGCCCGCATCATCCGCGAGGGACTGGCGGCGATGGGCTTGACGCTTTACGGCGGCGTCAACGCCCCGTACATTTGGCTAAAGACGGTCAACGGGATGAGCTCGTGGGATTTCTTTGATAAGCTGCTTCGGGAAGCCCACGTGGTCGGCACGCCCGGCGTCGGCTTTGGTCCCAGCGGCGAGGGTTATTGCAGATTGAGCGCTTTTGGTCATCGGGAGACGGTCGAAAAGGCGGTGGAGAGTATTCAGAAAAATCTCCGGATTTAACGCTCCGGGACGGAGTTTGTTTTTTTGTCACACCGCCGCATTCAGGGCGAACCGGTTGCTCACGCAAAGCTGCAAGGCTCGCCAGATTTTGTTTTTTGCGTTCCTATCGAGCTTGGCGTGAGTAAGTCTTTCGGCATCGTGGCTGGCAAGCTTGCGGTGTCTCGTTGAGGCTTTTGCCGATCTGGCGAGGTTAAGGTTATGATCATTCTACAACCGTTCAGGTTTCGGGAGTTCATCAAGACGAGGTAAGAACATGCCTTTATCCAATTTGGGAAATAGTCAATTGACAGCCAAAACCGTGGCGGAGGCCGCTGCGCGATTTGGAACACCGATTTATTTATATGACGAAAAAATGATTGTAGAAAGGTGCCGGCAAGTGCTGGCCATGCCGAACGCTTTCGGTCTACGAGTCAGCTATGCCATGAAAGCCAATTCCAGCAAAGCCTTGCTGCAGCTCATCGCCGGTCATGGCTTGCGTTTTGACGTGAGCTCGCTGAACGAGGCGCGCCGGGCGCATTTGGCCGGAATCGCCTACGAGCGAATGATGTACACCACGCAGGAGGTTCCGCTGGGCAAGGACCGGGCTGATTTAGAGGCCATGTTGCTGGCGGGAATGAAGTATAACGTCTGCTCCCTGAGGCAACTACAACTGGTGGCCGATTTTGCTGCTGCGAAGGAAATGACTCTGTCCATGCGCGTTCATCCCGGCGTCGGCTCCGGTGAGTCTTCCACCCGCAATACCGGGGACAAATATTCCTGTTTTGGCGTGCATCTTACGGACATAGAAATGGCTTTGTCGTTCGCCAAATCCAAAGGATTGGTTTTCGACCAGGTGCATGTGCACATCGGCTCCGGCGGCGATCCGATTGCCTGGCAGCAGAATGTAGATCGGGAGTTGAGCTTTGTGGAGAAATATTTCCCGGATGCCCAGATCGTCAATTTTGGCGGCGGACTGAAAGAAGCCCGCATGCCTGACGAAAGGCCGGCGGACGTCCAAGCCTTGGGCGAATACGCTAAGCAGAAAATAGAGGAATTTTACCGGCGAACCGGGAGAAAGCTGATCATGGAAGTTGAGCCGGGAACTTTTATCGTTGCTAATTCCGGTAACATCATCACCAGTGTCATCGACAAGAAGCAGACCGGGCCGGATGGATTTGAATTTCTCGTGCTGGACGGCGGCATGGAGGCTAACGCCCGCCCGCTGCTTTACGGCTCGCGGCATCCGTTTTATGTCGTCTCCAAAGAGGGGGAGTTGCTGTCTTCCGAGTTCGAGTTGAGCTCTCTTGATCCGGAAGACGATCTGCGTGTGGTGGTTGGGCGCTGCTGTGAAAGTGGCGATTCGCAGAGTCTGGACAAGCTGGGGAACATTGTGCCGCGAGTGATGGCCGATCCGCAAATCGGCGACTATGTGGTCATCGGCGGCGCTGGCGCCTATTGCGCCTCCATGACGCCGTTCAATTACAATTCTCACGTGCAAGCGCCGGAGGTGTTGCTGCGTGCTGACGGTTCATTGCAACTTATCCGAAAAGCGCAGACGTTGCAGCAAATGACCGCCAATGAATTGGGGTTATAAAGGGACCATGGCTGGTAAAAAAGATCAAAAACCGCTTGACAATTTATCGAGAAAGAAGTATATAGTGGTTGACCGAAAACTTATTATTGTCATTTCGAATTCGCCTGGGCGAATGAGAAATCTGGCGGTGCTTAATTTCATGAGCCTTGACCAGATTCCTCGACTCACTCCGTTCGCTCGGAAAAACAAAGAAAGGTGATTTCGTTCAGACACT
>DYKH01000798.1 GCA_020722685.1 Caldithrix sp.
CCCATCAGGTTGGCGATCGCCACCGGCAAGGTGAACATCTCTTGCTTGGACATGACAATAAGAGGCCAGAGGAAATCGTTCCAGGTGCCCATAAAGGTGAATAGCGCCAAAGTGATCAGCACCGGCTTGGCCAACGGTAGGATGATTTTCCAGTAGATCAGGAAATTGCCAGCGCCGTCGATGCGCGCAGCCTCCAAGAGGCTGTCCGGCACGTTTTTTAAATATTGGTTGACGAGAAAGATGCCGAAGATGCTGGCCATGCCGGGGATGATGATGCCAAAGTAGGTGTTCAGTAGGCCCATTTTATTGAGTAGGAGAAACACCGGCAGCATGGTGATCTGGCCGGGAACGACCATAGAGGTCAGCAGCAGAAGGAAAATCGGTCTCTTGCCGCGAAAGCTGAATTTGGCAAAGGCAAAGCCGGCGAGCGAATTCACCAACAGCGAAACGAGCGTCACCGCAACGGCCAACACCAGGCTGTTCAGAAAATATCGTCCCAGATTCATTCGCTGAAATAGGAACAGATACTGATCGAGCACGAAATGTTTGGGCATAAATCGCGGGGGAAAAGTGGACGCCGCCCCATTTTCCATAAAGGAGGCGCTGAGCATCCAGATAAAAGGCAGCAGCGTTAGCAGCGAAGCCAATATGAGACCCAGATGCAAGCAGATTCTGCCAAGTGTTCGATTCAATCCTTGCATCGCTTCAAACCTCTCGCCTTCTTCTAATCATCGAATTCACCAAAGCCAACAGGATAACGATGGTAAAAAAGACAAAAGCGATGGCCGTAGAATAGCCCATTCGCCACCAGCGAAAGCCCTGTTGATACAAATACAGCACCACGCTCAGGGTGGAATTAAGCGGCCCGCCTTGCGTCATGACGTAGGGTTCGGCGAAGAACTGGAAATAGCCGATTACGGTAATAAAGGTGACGAAAAAAGTCGTGGGCGCCAACTGCGGCAAAGTGACGTTGCGCTGCTGCTGCCACCAATTGGCGCCATCCAATCGCGCTGCCTCATACAGGTAATCAGGAATGGTTTGCAGCCCGGCAAGGAAGATCATCATGTAATAGCCAAAGTTTTTCCACACCGCCAAAAGAATCAGCGCCGGCATGGCCCAGCTCGGATTTCCCAGCCAGTCGATGGG
>DYKH01000228.1:0-2159 GCA_020722685.1 Caldithrix sp.
ATTAACGATGCGTTTTTAACACTCGAGATTGCCGAAGGTTCACAGGTGTTGGTGCAACGCGTTGCAGTCACAACCGTGTTACCTAAAGGCACAATGCGCGATCTACGCGGTTCTTGAATTTTGACTTAGTACCCCGTCTTTTGGCGGGGTACTTGTATGGGAGAGACGCGTGAATCGCTATCCACTCTGGAAAAACCTGCTGATTGTGTTGGTGTTGGTGTTGGGTGTGATTTACGCCTTACCTAATCTGTATGGCGAAGACCCGGCGCTGCAAATCAGTGCGCGAGCAACGGCCATTACGACGGCGGATCAGCAACGTGTGACTGAGCTTTTGCAACAGCACGCCATTCCGCTGAAACGGATTGAAATCGTCAACGATCAGGTTTTGGTGCGCTTTAGTAACACCGAAGACCAACTCAAGGCCGCAGACTTAATGCGCAAAGAGCTGGGGCGTGCGTTTATCGTGGCCTTGAATCTTGCCTCGAATACGCCCTCTTGGCTGAGCGCCTTGGGCGCTAAACCGATGTATCTCGGTCTCGACTTGCGCGGCGGTGTGCATTTCCTGATGGAAGTCGATATGGATAGCGCGCTTAAGCAGATGCGTGAGCGCACGGTAGACGATTTACGTGGTTTTTTGCGCAACGAAAAACTGCGTTATCAATTGGTCGCCGTTGAAGGCAGTGATGTGGTGGTGCGCTTTGCGGATGATGCCGAACGCGAGGCTGCTAAAGCGGTGTTGACGCGCCAATATCCTGATCTGGAGTGGTCGTCACGCGACGAAGGCAAGCTGGCGTTTATGCTGGGACGTTTTTCCGAGAAGTCGCTGCTGGCTGAACGAAAGGCCGCCTTGGATCAAAACATTACCACCCTACGTAATCGGGTGAACGAGCTTGGCGTGTCTGAACCGGTGATTCAGCAGCAGGGCGATAGCCGCATTGTGGTGCAGTTGCCGGGCGTACAGGACACGGTGCGCGCCAAGGAGATTCTGGGCGCCACGGCAACCCTGGAGTTCCGCCTGGTTGAAGGTACACCCAGCGAATGGGAGGAGACTGCTAAAACAGGGCAAGCCCCAGCAGGCGCGCAATTGTTCGAGCAGCGCGGCGGTCAGCCGGTGTTGCTCAAGCGTCAGGTGATTATTACCGGCAACCAGATTGTGGATGCCTCGTCCGGTATTGAGCAGCAAAGCGGTTCGTCGGCGGTGTTTGTCAATCTGGATGGCAAGGGTGCCAAGCGCATGAGCGACATCACCAGCCAAAACATCGGCAAGCCGATGGCGGTGGTGTTCATCGAGAACAAGGTGGAAACCGTCGAAGAAAATGGTCAGATGGTAAAGAAAAAGTCGGTGGTGCAGGAAGTCATCAATATCGCCACCATCCGCGACCAGTTGGCGAATCGCTTTCAGATTTCTGGCTTGGATAGCAGCAAGGAAGCGCGCGATTTGGCGCTGTTGTTGCGCGCCGGTGCGCTGCGTGCGCCGATTGAAATCGTCGAAGAGCGTACTGTGGGGCCAAGTCTGGGTGCGGACAATATTCAGGCGGGCGTGACGGCGGCATTGATTGCCTTCGTGTCGGTTGCGCTGTTTATGATTATTTACTACAGCCTATTTGGGGTGTTCGCCAATGTGGCGTTGTTTGTAAACCTAGTGCTGATAGTCTCGGTGCTTTCATTGTTACAAGCGACGCTCACATTGCCTGGTATCGCAGGTATTGTCCTGACCCTGGGTATGGCTGTGGATGCTAACGTATTGATTAATGAGCGCATTCGTGAGGAATTGCGCAATGGCAATACCCCACAGGCGGCGATTCGTGCGGGTTATGAGCGAGCGTTCGCCACGATTCTGGATGCCAACTTGACCACTTTGCTGGCGGCACTAGCTTTGTTCGCGTTCGGAAGTGGGCCGATTAAAGGCTTCGCTGTGACTTTAAGCATCGGTATTCTCGCGTCGATGTTTACCGCCATTATGGTCACGCGCTCACTGGTGAACCTGGTCTACGGACGACAGACTCAACTTAAATCCATTGCCATCGGAGGGGTGTGAGATGCGCTTTATTTCTAACAATACTCACTTCGATTTTTTTGGGAAGCGCTATATCGCCTATGGCGTAACCATTTTTTTCGTCCTGGCTTCGATTATTTCACTGGCCACCAAGGGGCTGCAC
>DYKH01000228.1:2259-3749 GCA_020722685.1 Caldithrix sp.
CTGGTGGAAAACGGTGCGATGGCTCTGATGTTTGTCCTTATCGGCATCATGATCTATGTGGGTCTGCGCTTTGAGTTCAAACTCGCCTTCGGTGCCGTGCAAGCCTTGCTGCATGACGTGATTGTAGTATTAGGATTTATGAGCTTTTTCGAGTTCGAGTTTGACCTTGCAGCGCTGGCCGGTGTGCTGGCGGTGATGGGTTACTCGATCAACGATACGATCGTGGTGTTTGATCGGATTCGCGAAAACTTCATCAAAATGCGCAAGGCCACGCCGATTGAGGTCATGAATTCGGCGATTAACGATACTTTGTCGCGCACTACAATGACTTCATTGACCACGTTTATCACGGTGATGGTGCTGTTCTACTTTGGTGGCGCGGCCGTGCATGGCTTTTCGTATGCCCTGATTATTGGCATTTTATCGGGTACGTATTCTTCGATTTTCGTTGCCTCGGCCTTGTCTTTGGCCATGGGGCTGAAACGCAGCGATTTGGTGCGAGAGCGAGTTAAGGATGGCTCCCAGGTAGATGATCGCCCTTAACAGGTTGCTGAAATAAGTATTTCAGCAACCTGTTAAAACCCATGTTGTGATTCTAAAAAAGCCCGGATTTTCCGGGCTTTTTTAACTCAAAAAGTTTACGAATGAAGGAAACCCAATTAAAGAATCTTTCATTCCGGCGTAGGATGGGAATTATTTTTTTGATTCTTATGGAATCCTGCCAGTGCCGGAGTGAGGAAAAGTGGGTTTTGCACGAGCTTCAAATGTGGGTGAACTTAGAAGCTACTAAAGTCGAAATCCAGACGATCCGTCAAGCCTTGAATAAAGTTGCCCTGCAAGTAATCGGCACCGCTCATTGAGGCTATTTGCAATGTAGCAGCGTTTTCAATGTGCGGCACGATGATCTTAATTCCTTCGTGTTGTTTTAGTGCTTTTATGGTCTCAATAAGTCGAGTTTGATTGGCTTTTTGCTTGGAAATGCTTTCGACCAGTCCAGTATCCAATTTAACCCATGTGGCGTTAAGACGCTGAAGAAGCTGGTTGGCGGGCTCGCTATAACCCATACAGTCAATCAACAGCGTGGTATGGATGCGCTGGAGATTTTCGAGTAATAGTTGAGCTTGTTTAAGTTGTTCTTGAGCTACGTTTTCACTGATTTGCAGAATGACTGCCCCGTCATAAATCTGTGCATCCATGATCTGCGAGCTAAACCAAGGATAAAAGTCGGCACTTAACAATGTTGGGATTGAAAGACGAACAAATAGCTGGAGATTTAGACCACGCTTACGGGATTCGACTATGTGTTGGATGGCTGCCTGAATGACATGGCGGTCGATCGCAATGCTCAATCCAGAGCGTTCAGCTGATTCAAAAAACTCGTTAGGTTCAATGAATTCGTGATTTTCACTCATAAGGCGCACATAAATTTCATAACGTTGACGACTACTATCACCATCAAGACTCAGGATAGGTTGGAATAAAAGTCTAAA
>DYKH01000228.1:3849-7275 GCA_020722685.1 Caldithrix sp.
TCACGCCCAACGATACCGATTTTATTTCGTACTTCAACTGGATAGTTAATTTGTAGCTGAATTAAAATATAGTGCGCGTGCTGGGTGTGAGCCAATGCAATGGTTTTACTTAGTTGCTCTAGATAGTACTGGCGATTAAGTAATCCAGTCAGCGAGTCACGCTGACTGAGTTTGGTAATCTGCTCTTCCAACGCTTTAGTGTCAGCATTGCTAGTTAAACGTATAAGAACCTGAGTGCATGGTTCTCCATCAATACTCGCCGCAGAAAATTCAACATTTGCAGTAAATTCATTACCGTTTTGGTGTTTGAAATGGATGTTTTCTAAAGTTTGTACATCGTCCGTCTTGGGTGCGCCACTGCGAATAATTTCACGCACTTTGGCATGGTCGGCCGATTGGATTAAATCGAGTAGAGGCGAGCCTTCCATGTCATCAAGTGAAGTGAAGCCAAGCGTTTCCAAGTAAACGTCATTGGCATCAATGTGCATACCACCATGAATATAGGCGATTGCATCACGCGAGCTTTGCATGAGGGTTTTGCAACGACGTTCGGATTCAGTTTGTATGGATTCAAGTTTAATCAAGCGTTGCCCGCATTGAATGCGCTGGGCTTCGCGTTTCAAAGTATGTAATACATGTTCTGGATTATTTAGATTAATTAAATCGCAGGCACCCTGAGTAATGGCTTGATTAAGGAGGCTAACGTCATAGTTTTGGGTCATGGCAAGCACGGGAATCATCGGGTGCTGCATGGCAACGGCTCTAACGACCTGGCCTAGATTGGGTTCGGTAATTTCACTAAGATGGAGAACCATATCAATGGGGTCGGTGCGTAATACTTCAAAAAGATTGGGTAGATCTTCGAGATGTTTAGCCTGTGCTTGAATGCCAGCATTACGTAATAGATTTGCAAGCTCCAATGTATCGTTAATTGAATCATTGAATGCCGCAATATTTAGTGTCGATTTCGTTTTGTTCACGTTACATTTACCAGTGTGTTAACGATATTTGATTCAAAAAAAGCAAGTTCGCACGCTGATTTAATCATAAATTCAGACATACCTTGGCATCCCTGCGTTTAGGTTTGGTTTTTAGGCTCGCGCGGCGGTTTCATCGTTACTTATAGGCCATAGTGCGCTTTGTGCAAAGGCCTCTCCCATGCGTACTGTCTTTCCCGCAGCAAGATCAGGCCGGAAGTTCATCGCCCCGGACAATAACATAATCACGGTGGAGCCCATATTAAAACGTCCCATTTCTTCGCCGCGAGGCAACTGGACGCGCACGTTCTGACCATAATTCCATACGCCAATTTCATGGCCATGCGGCGGGGTCACGAGGCCAGACCATACAGTTTCAATGGCGGCGACATTCATGGCACCTACCAACACGAGCCCCATAGCGCCCATTTCCGTATCGAATAAGGCGGCAACGCGCTCATTACGTGCAAAAAGCCTGGGCACACGCTCGACCGTAATGGGGTTGACTGAAAACAAACGTCCCGGCACATGCACCATTTGCTTGAGCTTACCTGCCAGCGGCATGTGAATGCGGTGGTAGTCGCGTGGTGAAAGATAAATGGTGGCGAATTGGCCATTACGAAACGCATCAGCACGCGAAAGATCGCCGCCCAGTAGCTCGATTAATGAAAACTCATGTCCTTTGGCTTGAAAAATTCGCCCATCTTCAATGCGACCTAGCTGGCTGATCGTGCCGTCCACGGGGCAGGCCACCACCTCATGGCCCTCAGCCAAGGGGCGCAACTCAGGCTTGAGCGCGCGGGTGAAAAACGCATTAAACGTGGCATAACTTGCCGGTGACGCATCCGTAGCCTCGTCCATATCGACCTTAAAATGACGCACAAAGGCACGGATGGCTGGCTGCACCAAGGGCGAGCGCCAGCGCGTCATGGCATACACCACACGCGAAATAAAATGGTGGGGCAATAGATATTGCATTGCGACAAAAAGACCGTCACGAAAAGGGCTGGACATGGGCAGACTCATGCAAACAAACTGAGTCTGCATAATACACTGGCAGCTTCAGCAAAAAGGAGAATTTATGAGCCAACACACACAGTTTTTCACGGAAGCGATTGACGACCTGCATAGTCTGCGTGACTTCATGCGTTTTGCCATGAGCGCATTCACCGAACACCATGTTCACTATGGGCACGGCACGGATAACGCCCTTGAAGAAGCCGCGTATTTGATTTTGCAAGCGTTGAATTTACCCGCAGATTTAGACGCAAGCTGGCTGGATGCGCGTTTATGCCGAAGTGAACGTCAACGCCTTGCCGAATTGGTACGTCAACGCTGCATTGAACGCATTCCCACCGCCTACCTTGTTGATCGCGCCTGGTTTGCCGGCCTGGAGTTCCATGCGGATGCACGCGCTCTGGTACCGCGCTCACCTCTGGCCGAATTGATCCAGCAGGGCTTTGCACCCTGGGTTGAGCCGGAACGCGTGCAGCGTATCCTCGATCTGTGTACCGGCGGTGGCAGCATTGCTCTCGCCTGTGCGCACTATTTTCCAGAAGCCAGCGTTGATGCCACCGATCTATCAGCGGATGCTCTGGCATTGGCTTTTGATAATCGCGCCAAACTCGGTCTTGATGAGCAGGTCGAACTATTGCAGGGCGATTTATTCGCGCCCGTGCACGGGCGACGCTACGATGTCATCGTCAGTAACCCGCCGTACGTCGATGCCACGGACATGCACGAACTTCCCGCCGAATACTTGCACGAACCGCGCATGGCTCTGGCGGCGGGGGAGGATGGTCTCGACATCGTACGCCGCATTCTGCGTGAAGCGGCAGCGTATCTTGAGCCGCAAGGCGTACTTATTGTTGAAGTCGGCAACAGTGAAAGCCACGTTCAAGCCACCTGGCCAGACGTACCCTTCACCTGGCTACATTTTGAGCACAGCGAAGATGGTGTCTTCATGCTCACCCGCGAGCAATTACTTGAATCGGCCAATGAATTCGCCGAAACCAGTGCATAGCACTTGAAGTTTTCGCCGCAAGCCTCATAGTACGTTCCTCTTTGGGGGCGACCTGGCTTCGACGTGGGTTACAAAGCTCGAGGAGCATGCCGAGGTGCGGTTGACCTCGTAAAACTAGCCGTAAAACTATATACGCCAACGACGACGTATACGCTCTAGCCGCTTAATCGGCTAAGCCTCCTGACCGGTTCTTGTCTGTAAGTCCGGAGGTCGCAAGACCACTCAGGGGTCATCCATTACAGAATCGCCAAACGCTTTGCCCGAAAGTGAATGGCTAAAACCCTTTTGAAAGAAAGGTTAGGGATCGCCTGACAGTATCTCGTCCTCCGGAGACTGAAAGGTTAAAACCAAATGGAACGACTAAGCATGTAGCGCCAACAGCGGCGGATTTGCGGACGGGGGTTCAATTCCCCCCGCCTCCACCAT
>DYKH01000799.1 GCA_020722685.1 Caldithrix sp.
CGTAATCATAACTCGGCTCACCGTCTGCTACTCTGCTTACTACTGCCGGCGGCGGTCGCGACACCGCATCCCTTCGTCAAACTCAGGGCATGCTTTCCACAATCCACAGTGACGCAGTATCTTTTCAACCACTTCCGGTTGACATTTATCGATAAAGCGGATCCCGATCAGCGGGATCTCTCCCCCACAAGCCGGACAGCGCAGCGGATCCACCTCGTACACCTTCTTAATCAATGCCGCCCGCAGCCTGCAACTTGCAACCTGCCACTTGCCACCTGCCTCTCGCTACGATCCTTTCTTGTCCAGCGTGTCCTTGCCATCCGTCAACCAAGCCAGATTAAAGCGCGCCAGCCTCAGCCATTCGCGGCGATGTTTCAACCCGCCTTCGTACAGGCAAAGGATCATGCCGTCCTTGGTGACCGCTAAACAGGAATAGGATGAAGGGCCATCATGCACCAGCTTGGAGACCGGCCAGGTTTTGCCTTCATCGTAGCTCATGCGCACGGTCATTTTCATGCGCTCTGCCGCGTAATAGTCTTTTCCGGAGACATTAGGATTGCTGAATAAAAGTCGATGCACACCCTTCGAGAGTTTCTCGGGAAAGCGTATGAAACTGGCCTGGCAAGGCACTTCGTTGAGCTGCTTTTCATCGTAGGGTTGACTCCAGGTTTCCCCGCCGTCTTTGCTGATGGAGACGGCGCGGCAGCTCATCTGGCGATTGCTGCGTATGTTCAGCATCAGCGTCTCGTCCAAAAGCTCGACAACCTGTGCTTCGTCCGTGGGCTCTGTTATTCGGGCGCCTTCGTGCCAGGTTTTCCCATGATCGTCTGAGTAAATCGCCATCGAAAAGCAATCCCTTTCATAACAGTCGGTGGTGCAGGTGTAGCCGGGAATCACCAAGCGCCCGCTCTTGAGCTGTATGCCGACGCCAGGGCCGGGGACAAAGGGATAGTACCGATTCTCGATCGAGGATTTTATGTCCCTGGGTGCCGACCAGGTGGCGCCGTCATCCTTGCTCGTTAGGACTAAGATTTGTTGAAGCTGTTCTCCTTTGAACGTGTTGCAGAAAAGGAGAATCGTTCCATCTTTACGGTCGATGACCGGGGTGGGATTCATGACCGCATCCACACCGATTCCCGGGACAA
>DYKH01000800.1 GCA_020722685.1 Caldithrix sp.
CGTTAGCCAGCGCCAGAGACCGCTTTGGCCCAGCCGATAGAATCAGAGGTTCGTTCGGAGGTAGATGATGAAGCCGATCAACACCGATCTATTGAGAAGCCTTCTGCCCCGCTTTCGGAGCTTTCTCGAAACCGAAGGAGAGCAGTGGCAGAAGGAGCGGCAGGACAAGGACGCATTCTTTGCTCGCTACTTTGCTGAGCCGCAGATTGATGGTCTTGAAGAAGGTGTGCTGCGCGAACTGATACACGTTCTCTGGGCTTTCAATGGCTGGACAAACAAGGATTGGCTTCTTCAAGAGATGCTCCGCTCTGGGTTGCCTGCGATCCGCGCTGCATTTGGGCAACTCCTGTACGGAACAGACCCTCTTCCAAAGCGATTTGACGATGTCAGGAAGAGCGTTCGCATGATGGGCGCGGCTTGCATCTCGGAGATTCTTGCACATCATGACCATACAGAGTATCCCATTTGGAACAGCAGGAGCAGACAGGGGTTGATAACCCTTGGAGTCGAGGAGTCACGACTACCGAAATCCGCGCAGATTAGCGGAGTGCAGTATGCGTCTTACTGCAAGTTGGTCCAAGACGTTCGTAGCCAGGTTGCGAAGGAGGATCCGGGGTTTGACGACCTGTTCAAACTGGATTTCCTGTTGTACTACATCTCCCTTGAGGAGATACGACCAGAAGCGGCGATAGAGACACCAGTGGTAACACGGGTGGAGGCCGAGGACTTTGAGCACGATGTCGCGGTGGATCAGGTTATTGAACTGGGCGATGGCCTCGGGTTTGAAGTGCAGAAGGAGTTCAGCGTCATGCCGGGATGCCGCATTGATGCGATTTGGAGAAGCCGTGTGGCAAACCTGGGCACCATTTCCTATGCGTTCGAGGTGCATAGGAAAGGGAGCCGCGATTCTGCTATTCTGAACCTGCAAAGAATCAGGCGTGATCCAACCATTCAGAAAGTGGTCATAGTCTCATCGAAGGCCGAGTTGGATCAATTCAAACGCGAGATAGCGTCATTGGACGAGGGCTTCCGGAATGCTGTAGGGTACTTCGAGGTCCGAGACCTCCAACGCGCATTGAGTCAGGTACAAGGCCTGAAGGATATTCTTAACACCTTGGGGTTGTTGATTACAGGCGCTGGCTA
>DYKH01000801.1 GCA_020722685.1 Caldithrix sp.
ATCGCAAGTCCATTCTCAAGGATTCTGAATCGCCCTTTACGATGGAGCGCCTCGACCGCGGCCCCATCGGTGCCAACCCTGAGTTTCTCACCAATGATGTAGTCGCCACATTCCCGTAAGAGAATCCTTCGGTTGTCGGCACTGTTGAACCCCGCGTCCTGCACCATGACAAGGTGCCCAAGATTCCATTGCCCCAGGTCATGCTTTACCTGCTCGAGGATTGTCTGGTCGCTCGTGTTGCCAGGATAGACCCAGCAGCGAACGGGAATCCCTGAATTCGTCACCGCAAAGGCGATCGACACCAAGGGCAGTTCCGGGTGTCCATCCTTGCTGTGACCGCGCTTTAAGAGCCCTGAGTCGGAAGTATCCTCGTCCGTCTCGAAATAGGTGTTCGTCGTATCGAGAAAGATGAGATTGAGATCGAGGCTGGCATTCTTGGCTACTTCGGTGAATACCCGCTTTTGAATTTCTTCATTCGACTCGATAAGAAGATCCATGGCCCGGTAGAGCGCGTGAACATCGACTTCAGAGAGGTCATTGATATAGGCTTTCTTGGAAACCCAGTGCTCAAGGGAAAGCTTCGACCCGGGAGCGAGAATTCTTCCTGCCACCATGGCGAAAAGAAGCCGTTCAATGGGTGTTTCGAACTGTCGATCTTGAATGAGTTCCTTTATAGCCTTCGACATACCCAAGCGTTTCCAGAGGGCGTCGAGAAGCCAGGTTCCCCCAAGTTCCTTGCTTGCATGGAACTCAAATCCGGGCATACCGCCGGAAGGGGATTCACCGATAACTTTGGACAATGCCGTAATGATGGACTGGATATAGGAGCTCTTGATCTGGTCTTCTCGTCCGAGTTTCATAAGGACATTGGTTTTGGTCTTACCTGTTTCCTTGACGCGGTAGTTGTGGACGAGCTGGAGGTAGGTAAAGGTCCCGCCTTTGGCATTCTTTAAGGTACATCTGCGTACGTTCATTATACCGCGTAGTATACACCATAATAGTTCACTTGTAAAGATAATTAGTACTAATAATCACTTTTATTATACCGCATTATTACCGAGATTATTGTACAGTTGGTTTTCAGATATTTGTATTCAATGTATAGTTTTAGATCGCTTTCAAAGCAGTTTTATTGTACTACGC
>DYKH01000802.1 GCA_020722685.1 Caldithrix sp.
GCAAGGCATCGACGATTGAGGGCAAGAGCATGCAGAAAGACGGCCAGATGAGTTTTACGGATGCGGAGTTTCTGCTGCAGAAAAAGCAGACTCGTCGAGAGCGATTCCTGGCTCAGTTAAATGAACTCGTTCCTTGGACTGATTTGCTGGCCGTGATTGAACCGCATTATCCCCGTTCCGGTCACCGTGGCCGTCAGCCTATTGGGCTTGAAGTGATGTTGCGGATTCATTTGGTGCAATTGGCCTACAACTACTCGGATCCAGCGATGGAAGATGCCTTGGTTGAAATCCCGCTGTTACGGCAGTTCTGCCGGGTGGGCATGAGTGAAATCCCGGATGAAACCACGATCTTAAATTTCCGGCGATTACTCGAAACCCATCAATTATCTGATTCCCTATTCGAACGCATCAACGCCAATCTGTCAGCACGCGGCTTGTTTCTCAAGCAGGGCACCATTGTCGATGCCAGCCTGATTGCCGCTCCCAGTTCAACCAAGAACACGCAAGGCAAACGCGATGGGGCGATGCACCAGAGCAAAAAGGGCAATCAGTATTACTTTGGCGCCAAACTGCACATTGGCGCAGACAGTGAAACCGGCCTCGTCCACAGCCTTGATTTAACGGCAGGTAATGTGGCCGACATCACCCATGCCCCTCATCTCCTGCGGGAAGACGACAACGCCGTGATCGGTGATGCCGGTTATACCGGGCTGGAAAAGCGTCCCGAGATGGCGGACAAGGACATCACCTGCCTGATTGCCCTACGACCGGGCAAACTGAAGCAACTCATCGCATGGGGCGGCGCTGAGGCGGAGCTGCTCAAGGCCGTGAGCCATGAACTGGCCAGCCGCCGGGCTAAAGTCGAACATGTGTTTCGGGATATCAAGATTCGCTTCGGCTATGCAAGGGTTCGTTATCGCGGACTGGCCAAGAACCTCAGCCGAATCAAGATACTGGCCGGCATGGCCAACCTGTTTCGCGCCCAAAGCTATGAGCGCCGTCATAGGATCATTGCGTCCTGAATCGGGAAAAATGCGAAAAATTGAGCAAAAAAGCCCCAGAATCGAGCCAAAATCCGAAGAAATCGGCCTTTTTTCTGGACTCATGAAAACAGAGACCAAAAAATGACGCCTCGATACAA
>DYKH01000229.1 GCA_020722685.1 Caldithrix sp.
TTATCTAACGAATTATTGCCGCCATAGTAACTGGGGGCAATGTGATCAATTTGTAGCAACCGTTTGCGAGTTTCTCCACAACACAAACAAGTATAGCCATCTCGCGCTTTTGCTTGTTCTTTGACTTCATCCGAAGGTTCACGCGGCTCAATTTCGTCACTTGTATATGATGGCAATAGTTCATCGCCTGAAATAG
Source organism: Caldithrix sp. (assembly GCA_020722685.1). The sequence goes on from DYKH01000229.1 coordinate 197, forward strand.
ATATATCCAACAGGCGATTGACACACGCATCATATTGCGATTTGAACAGGGGGTAATTGTAATAAATCGCTCTCCAATACCGATCAAGGCGATTGTATTCAGCTTGAAGGGAACGATTGATTGCATTAGCTCCCAAATCATCAGCGATAAACTGATTGGCAAGGCTATCCAGATCGTGATGATCACGGTCGCTAAATTCAAACCATGCTGGCGGTTCTCCTTCATTCTGTGCCATGTGGCGTGCGATATAGAGCAAGTTCGTAAATGTGTTTGAGTTTTTATCCTCAGTATCAGGTTGAGGGAAGAACTGATTTTGCCATTCTACCAAACGAGTTTGACACAAATTCATATTGAGTGTCTCACTGACAAAATCTTGAAGGTTGGTGTGCATCAAGTGCTGAATAAAACTGCGATACCCTTCTTCCTCATCCTCAAACACCATGACTAATTGTCGGACGATTTCTATATTATCACTACCCTCTACTAATGTCTGAAATTCAATGCGATACCAACCGATAGGCATCAAAGATAAAAATGGCCCCGGTGTAATATTCAGCCCGCTGTCCATTTGCCGGGCCAATTGCCGCACTAATTCTATCGAAATTAATTGAAGCGGCGGACGTTTGCCGTACTCCGGTATGGTTTCATCAGGAATACTCTCGGCTAATTGATCATACTCGGCCCAATTGATAATTTGCTTCCAGTTATCAACAAAGGATACAATGTAGGCAACTTCCGTACCACCAAAGCGCGGACCCCGCAAAGCACGGCCCACCATTTGAGTTAGTAAAATTTGGCTGGTTGTTTGGCGCGTCAAAAACACCGTTTGCACATCAGGAACATCCGTTCCCTCTGTCAGCATACGCACATTGATTAACACATCCAGCTTGTTTCGATGAAAAGCCTCCAAAACTTTGGCATTTTCGTCCTTAGCGCGCCGATTGCGGGCGTCAGCACTCCCTGGATCAGCATCAACATGGGAATAGATAACGTCGGCGCGTACTTTGCGTTGCCGCAACATCTCACGCAATTGTTCGCATTGATACCACCTGTCTGCAAAAATAATCGTCTTTCCATATTTTTGCCGATTAGCCACATAGGTTTCCGCAATCATGGCATTTCGCTCGCGGTTACGGGCTAGTTGATCAATGATATGTTCAGGGATGTCTTGGTAGGTGTTGAGCCAGTTCTGATACTCGCGCTCATCAAAATTCGGCGTAAAGTGCGTAATCGGTTCTTCGCGGATGGGTTTAGCGAGAATCCTATCAGCCATCAGCTTTTGTGGACTGACTTGATAAATAATCTTTTGCGGGAAAAGCTTAACCAACCACCCTCTCTTTTTCTCATCGGTATAGGTCGGGGTAGCGGTTAAGCCAAGCAAGCACATTTCAGGATAAACCGAACGCAAATCAGTTATCAATTTACGATAACTTGGTGCGGGGGAATGATGCGCTTCATCGAAAATTACCACGAGTTTACCTTGCGCTGATTCTAAAAATGCCTTGAGCGCAAGTTGGCGAGGGTCATTATATGCGCGCGTGATGGTCTGGAGTGTGCCAATAATGACATCATCTTCCGGTTTGATTTGATGTGCCGGAAAATGACCGGGAGTTCCTGAAACTACACGAACACCTAGTTGTGCGCGTGATTCGGCTATCCATGCTATCTCGTAACCCTTTTTCTTAGCTGTTTCCAAATCTTGCGGAGCAAAACTGAAAAAAGCCTGTTCTAGTAAGTGATGTGTGTGCGCCAACCACAACACTTTATACCCTTGCGAAAGCGGCCCGGCGCATAAAAAACGAACGGCAACAAATGTTTTGCCCCCACCTGTAGGTAAAACAAGGATTCCGCCTTTAGAAGAATCTGCCAATTCAAACCACTTGCGCAGCTTGAGTAATGCCTCGCTTTGATGAAAAGCCGGTTCTTTTTTGGATGGATATTGCCTTATTTGCGCCAAGTCATAAATGCGGTGTAATGTATTGGTTATTTGCTCTGACATTTCTCCCTCAACTCAATCTGCGCCCAACATGTAATTAGACGGAACATCTATTAGTAGATGTTTTTTACAACTCCAACACCAAAATATCTAATATTATATGCTAAGTGTTTATACAATTAGATGCTTCTCGTATCTAATTATAGATACCTTGACTGTATCTATGATTAGATGCTTTGACCACCTCCTTCCCCCATCGACTCAACCAGATCCACCATACGCTCCAATAACCCCAATTGCACGACTTGATCGTAACGTAACTCCCATACTTTTTGCCGGTGGTTCCAACGCCCGCCAGCTTGCCGTACTTGCCGCGCCAGTTCGACTTCGCCCCAGACCACCCGCACCCCCACCAGCGTCTCTGGCGCTATCTCTTTCTGCGGCGGGACCCAATCCGTCGCTTCCTCAATCAATTCCACCGTCTTATAGCGTTTACCCTGCGCTTCATCATACCGGTATCGCACACACACCAGTCGGTCGCCATACTCTTCTACCAATTGCTTGGTGCCGCGTTGGCCGGGCTTCAAAGTCAAGCGTACACTCATAGAGAAGTCCTTTGGGGTTGTTTTCCAACAAATTCATTATATACTACAAATCAGCTAAGTCAATATTGGGAGTCTGTCAATGTCTGAAAAACCCCGCAAACTGCTCGATCAGGTCCGCGACGTGCTGCGCCTCAAACACTACGCCATCCGCACCGAGGAAGCCTACACCGATTGGATCGCGCGCTTTGTCCGCTTCCATCACCTGCGCCACCCCCGCGAGATGGGCGCGGCGGAGATTACCGCCTTCCTCACCCACCTGGCCGTGGAACAGAACGTCGCCGCCTCCACCCAAAACCAGGCCCTCGCCGCCCTCCTCTTCCTCTACCGCGAAGTGCTCCATCAAGACCTCGGCCCCATCGAACCCGTCCACGCCCAAAAGCCGCAGCGCCTCCCCGTCGTCCTCACCCGCGAGGAAGTACGGCAGGTCCTCGGCCAGATGACCGGTCTGCATCAACTGATGGCGAAGCTGCTCTACGGCACAGGCATGCGGCTGATGGAATGTGTACGCCTGCGCGTCAAGGACGTGGATTTTGCCCGCCGCGAGATCCTCATCCGCGACGGCAAGGGCGAAAAAGACCGTGTGACCATGTTGCCCGAAAGCCTCATCGCCCCGCTGCAAGAACACCTCGAGCAAGTGCGGAAACTGCACCAACGCGACCTCGCCGCCGGCTATGGCGCCATCTACCTGCCCTATGCCCTGGAACGCAAATACCCCAACGCCGCTAAAGAATGGGGCTGGCAGTACGTCTTCCCGGCAACTAAACTTTCAGTAGACCCGCGTTCCGGCATCACCCGTCGCCATCACATCGATGAAAGCATCCTGCAAAAGGCCGTGCGCGCCGCCGTACAAAAGACCGGCATCGCCAAACCCGCCAGTTGCCACACCTTCCGCCACTCCTTCGCCACCCACCTGCTGGAATCCGGCTACGACATCCGCACCGTCCAGGAATTGCTCGGACACAAGGATGTGAAGACCACCATGATCTACACCCACGTCCTCAATCGCGGCGGCCTGGCCGTCCGCAGCCCGCTGGATGTGGAATGATGATTAGGAACGCGAACTGAACAGGCGCGATCTGATCCGCGCTCCTGGGCGCCTACGAGGCCAGTTGGGGAACCAAGTCTTGTTGTGGTGGAATATTGGACGGTGGTTGCGTCTGATGCGCTAACGCCCTACGCTTTTCTAGCCAACGCTGCAAAGAATGTTGGCTCTCGGCCGAAGGACGTCCTAATAAAATACCGGCGACACTGATATCTTCATCCAGGCTCGGCCAATGAATACCCTCTCCATCGCCGAGCAATTCCCAATGATTTCGTTCTGCAACTGTACCATAAACCAGACGTGGATACCAGGCAAGCGGCACAGAAACAGTGCGCCCATCGGTTAAATCAACCATCAACGTATCACCGGTTATAACAACCCTTTCCACCCGCGCCTGACGGACCTCACTCTCCAAAATACTCATTCCAGTCTCCTAACAACTGCTCCCGGTTTTTCTCGACCAATCCTTGAATACGCCGAATCTCTTGACGATTGAATCTACCACTATGTTGTAATCTCACTGGCGTCAGCCAAAACTTCGCAATTTTGTTGTCGCGCCTCACGTGAATGTGCGGTGGCTCATGGCCCTCATCCGAATAAAAGAAAAAGTGATATGGGCCAATTTGTAACGTTGTAGGCATAACGGCTTTCCCTATCAGTTTTGTGAATTCTACAAAATAATTATATACTACCTCTCTATACGGGTCAATTCAGGCTTATCGATATGGTACTCTTACACAACGACGTGCACATTTGGCAAACACCCTTGCAGATCTCCGCCGCGCGCCGCGACCGGTTCTACGCCACGCTTGCGCCGGACGAGCGCGCCCGCGCCGCACGCTTCCGCTTCCCCGAACACCGCGAACGCTTCATCGCCGCCCACGGCGCACTGCGCGACATCCTCAGCCGCTACCTGAACCTTCCCGCCGGCCAACTGGCTTTCTCGACCACTCCCCACGGCAAACCCACCCTCACCGCGCCCGACCACGCCTGGCTCCAGTTTAACCTCTCCCACTCCGGCGACCTCGCCCTCGTCGCCGTGACCCGCGACCATCCTGTCGGCATCGACGTGGAACAGATGCTCCCGCCGGAGAACTACCCCCGGCTCGTGGAACAATTCTTCTCGGCAAACGAAAACGCGGCCTTTCTCGCCCTGCCCGAAAGCAAGCGCGCCGCCGCGTTTTTCGCCGGATGGACCCGCAAGGAAGCCTACGTCAAAGCGTTGGGGACCGGCGTCTCGCTCCCCCTCGACCATTTCGACGTCACCATGGACCCCGACGCCCCCGCCCGCCTCCTCGCCGACCGTCGCCATCCACACCACGTCGCTGCCTGGTCGCTCCACACCTTCACCCCCGCTCCCGCCTACATCGCCTCCCTCGCCGTTGCCACCCTCTGCCCACACCTCACATTTCTAGTACCGCGTGACGTAAATAACCTCCCGGTTGATGCCGGCCAGGGATCGTCAGATCCAGGCGCGGTGCGCAAGCATCGCAGCTGGCCGGATGCCACGCGTCCGCTCCGCGCATAACTAGCCGATGCAAGATTTCTGCCACAATGTACTAGCTAAACGAAAAATCTGCGTTCGTCTCAGGATAACCAGACTTTGCGCCTTTTGCTTGACGTTACCACCACGTTTACCTTACGTCCGTTCCAAATTCGGCGTGACGGATCTGCATATCCTGGGAGAACAAGCGCGACTTCACCTGCTGCAACAGCAACCCTATGCCGGATAGCACAGCGACGCCCACCGTAGCTGCTGCGGCAAGCTCTGCCGCCGTGCGGGTCCAGTTCCACGCAAGATCGGGAACGTAGGTGTTGGCGCTCACCCACCCTAAATAGGCGCCGTTGGCCGGAAGCCAGATCAACATCCTGTACAGGAAAGCGCCGCCCACCCCGCTGGACAGCACCGCTGCCAACCATAGCCCAGGCACAAATCCACCGCCGCTCTTCTTTCGCCATCGTAACAACAGCGCACCCGCAAAGTAAACCGCCACGAACACCGCCAGTATTTCCGGATGCTCGCCCAACACGCCCACCGCAGGATAGTAGTGCATATACGCAGGAAGCGTAGAAGTGCATGAGTAAAGCACAATCTGAATCACACATGCAGCGATCAAGTAGGTGAAAGAGCGGTAGACAACCGCAATCAACGCGAATAGAAACGCAAAGGTCATGTGGGAAAACCACATCAGGTCGGAATCATGCGGATCATACGGCGCAAAGGGTCCGCCCAGGCCAATCCAAAACAGGAAACTCACCAGCGCCGGTAGAGAAAGCCAGAATAAAGGTTGGAAATGTGAAACGCCTTTCTGACGAGATTGCAGGAACAGTCCAATTGAAGCCAGTAACGCCAACGTCCCGTAGAGCAGCATCCCGGCCGGATGCAAAGGATAAGCGCCGGCTCTGTGGCCGAACGAGAGCACGGCAACCGCGGTCATGATATGCGCGGCGGCCAGCAATCCCGGCCCCGAGAACGTCAACACCCGAAAAAGACGAGCTTTACCCCGTATCACAGCTACTTCCCTGCTTGACTTTAGCCCAGCAGCCACTGCAGCGCCAACAGCAAGACAATCAACGGCAGCGCACCCAGAAACAGCAAGAGTAAAGTTGTCCATAGATTTGACTTTGTGCTTTGTGTTTGCATACCAGTCCTCCTCAGGTATGGTTACAAGTTGAAAGTTGCAAGGTTCGGAACCCGCCATAGGAAAAGACGCTCTTTCTATACAAAATGTTCCTACATAAGTCGCGCGTACTCTCAGTGTACCAGAACGTTGAGGCAGCGTCTACTGTGAAAACCTACAGCAAAAATCGGGGCGAGACGCTCTCCAGCACGCGCCTCGCCTCGACACTCTCTCCCCTCCGACTGGGCCATCTCCCCCCCTCTGGGGGGGACTAAGGGGGGGAACCCTCCTCCTACTCCGTCACCGCGTCGGCGACGTAATCCTCCCGCACCGCCTGCACGTAGGCCGTGAAATGGGTCAGTCCGTCACCGCTGACGCCGGAGAAGCGCCACACGGGTTGTACCAAAGTAGATGGTAGACAGGGGGAAGCGGTGACAAGGCAACGCGGGGCTGCTCATCCTCTACGCGATTTTGCTGGCGTTCAGCGCGCTCGTCTTCTGGAGTCCGGGCTTTCTGTTCGCGTGGCTCTTCAACGCGCTGTTGCAGATGGCGCGCTATCCCGTGGGCCTCTACCCCGGCTGGCTGCGCCTGGTGCTCACGTGGATCGTCCCCGTCGGCGTGATGACGACGATCCCGGCGCAGGCGCTCAGCGGCGAACTGCCCGCCGGGATGCTCGCGGGGGCCGTCGCGCTGGCGTTGGCGTTCTTCGCGGGCGCGACGGCGCTGTTCCGCACAGGGTTGCGGCGGTACGCGAGCGCGTCGAGTTAGAGAAAAATGATAAGACTTTCTGGCTGTTGACAAAAGGGGGTATTTCCTATATAAGAATGGTATGTCAGATGCAAAAAAG
>DYKH01000230.1 GCA_020722685.1 Caldithrix sp.
AGAACTGACATACATCTTGGATGTCATGCTGCAGATGGGGGCGTTCAATCCGGGACGAAAAATAGAGGAGATCGGTGCAACCACCATGCAATGGCCCCAGAACTTTGATTATGATAAAGGGAACTTTCGCGATCTGGAAGCGCTGCTGCGCCGCGCCTGCTGTCGGGCAGGGGTGACGGACGGGGATATCTGGTAGAGGCTGATTTGCTGATGATGTAATTCCGGGGATAGCTGGTAGCGGATTTGCTATCTGTGCTGCTTGGTTTTGACGCCTCTATGAGTGTAGATGTAGTGAGCGGTTGGATGTGTATTTTTGATAACTGGCAGTAATGTGGCATGAAGAAGGTTGAAAGAGGTACTTGTTCTAATTTTGGCATAGATATTGCTGAATTATATGGCACTACTAAAGCCACTGCCTTTTGCGAATTGCCATGTCACAAAGTCTCATCAATTTGGATGACATTCACGTCTCGTTTCAAGGGAACGAGTTCCGGACGTCTCGGTTGCGGGTCCTGGAAGGGATTCATCTTGTCGTTCCTGAAGGTCAATTCCTTACCCTATTAGGTCCGTCCGGATGTGGGAAGAGTACTCTGCTACGCGTTATGGCGGGCCTGCTTTCGCCCGATCGGGGTTCGATCAGATGGAAAGATGATTTGCTGGAGAAAAGATCGTCGCGGATGGCGATGAACTTTCAAAAACCTGTCTTGTTACCTTGGTTGTCAGTGGAGGAAAATGCTCTTTTGCCGTTTCGGCTTGCCGCCAACGGCGCTCAAGCCAGGGTCGGAGCAGAGATTGAAAAACGGCTTCTGCACCTGCTGAATCTCACCGGCCTGTTCAGATTTCGCCATTCACTGCCACATGAGTTGTCTGGAGGTATGCAGATGCGTGCGGCTTTGATCCGAACCCTCATCTCCAAACCGGATCTGGTGTTTATGGATGAACCATTTGCCGCCATTGACGAACTGACGCGACAGGATCTTGGCAGGGAATTTCGCTCGATGGCTTTAGCATCAAAATCATCGACAATTTTTGTAACCCACAGCATCCAGGAAGCAGCGTTTTTGTCGGACCGCATTATTATTTTAAGTCCACGGCCATCACATATTGTAGAGGATATTCCTGTTCACTACAGTTCAGCCGAGCGTACCGACTCGTTGCGCCGTGACAGGGAATTCCTTGATATGTGTGATCATCTTCGCGAGATAATGGCCCATGGTTAAACAAAGAGAAAAATCGGTTGTTGCAGTCGTTTTTCCAATCAAACAAGATGTCGTTGCATCACTGCATAGATATGAAGTCATTGAACTGAAAACGGCTGAACTTTCAGCGGACGTTTTGAAGGCTCGCCGCGTAAAGCTTTTGATTGTGGGAGGCAACTACCAGCCCTTGAAGGAGGTACTACCAATTTTACGTTCTGCCATCCCCGATCTGGCTATTGTAGCTCATACCAACATCCCTGATCGTGACAGTTTGTTTTTCTATCGTAATCATGTTGATGGGTTCTATGATTTGCCAAAAGAGGTGGACAAATTGAATCTTTCTGAGGTCGAGGACGCCGGGATAGAGCGCAGTTGGTTCCTGCGAGAGCGGTTAGGCAACGGTGCCCTGGCCCTGGCGGTACTGCTGACTCTATGGTGGAGCATGGTTGTGGTGTTTCGGCCGGCTCCTTATCTGCTGCCCTCTCCAGTAGCCGTTGCCGCTGCTTTTTTTTCCCAATCCTCGCAATTTCTCTTTCATCTCGTAGTTACCAGCTATGAGGCCTTTCTCGGTTTTGTCATTGGCAATGCACTGGGAATCACGCTTGCCATCCTGCTACATCGTTACGTCAACCTGCAGAAGTTTACCATGCCAGTATTGATCAGCTTCCAGGCGATTCCCATCGTGGCCCTGGCACCGTTGCTTGTGGTTTGGCTGGGTACGGGGCTGCTTTCCAAGGTTGCGATGGCCGCGATCATCTGTTTCTTCCCCATGGTTGTGAACGGGTTGCAGGCCTTTTCCAATGTGGATCGGGATTATGTGGAATTATTCGAATTCTATCGGGCGAGCTTTGTCGCGAAACTCAAGATGCTTCTGATGCCAGCGAGTTTCCATGCAATTATAGCCGCCCTGAAAATTTCCGCCGGTCTGGCGGTGGTCGGCGCGATTGTCGCCGAACTGACCGGGGCCGACCGGGGTTTGGGGTATGTGCTGCTCAATGCCTCCTACCGATTGGAGACGGCGATGATGTTTGTGGCGATGCTGCTGTCAGGCGCCTTGGGCATGGCCTTTTTTCAGATGCCGCTTCTGCTCCGCTTTGTTGTGCCTCGAAGCTGGAGTGTTTCGCTTACATGAACAAAATTGTTGGAATGTACGGAACTTGGCGAGCTGCTGAGGGTTCCTCGCTCTACCGGTTGGCGAGGGAGATGGGCCGGATTGCGGCTCGCCGTGGATTTGGTGTGCTGACTGGATCCTACAGCGGGGTCATGGAAGCCGCACCACGAGGAGCTAAAGAGGAAGGCGGTGAGACGCTCGGCTATGCCTGGGACAAACTCGACGCGGAACTTTCGCCCAATACATTCTTGGATCGGGTTGTTACCTATACCCGTCTTGAAGAACGGATAGCGGATTTGGTCGGTGACGCGGATGTTTGTGTGTTTTTTCCCGGCCGTACCGGTTCCGTTGCGGAGCTGGCTCTGGCCACTGAGATGCGGGCCAAGGGAGAAAAGGCGGTTCCCTTGGTCATGGTGGGGGACTTCTGGAGTAGTTTTTTTGCCTGGTTGACGGCAAGTAACGATGCGTTGAACCTGCCTGCAGATGCTCCTAGGGGCTCCGAACTGTATGTGACTGTTGAAACCGCTGACGATTTTGATCAGTTTCTCGGACAATATGAACATATTTGGCATCAATAGTGGTCGTTCGGCCCCGCCGAGAGTAGACTCAGAGAAAGTGCGGCACTTGGCTGACGGAGGCGCGGCGCTCCTCTGCGAAGGGAAAATAGTCTGTGCGGCCATAGAAGAACGGTTCACCCGGACTCGCTACTCGGGTGGATTTCAGAAAAGCGGGGTCGCCTGTCTTGCCCAGGGAAAACTTCACCTTTCCGACCTCGATGCGGTGGGCCATTCCACCTGCTGCGACGTCGCTTGGTCGGATCCCGATGATGTGTTGGCGGACATCGCGGAATCTTGGACGGGGATTTACCCCAGGGATTATGTTTACGAGGCCTTGCGGGGCAAGGTTTACACGATCAATCACTATGAGAGCCACGCTGCTCTGGCCTTTATCGGAAGTGGTTTTCCCAGGGCCCTGGTTGCGGTGATCGACGGCATGGGAAACCGTTATGACGACGGCAGAGACTTCCATATCGAGGCAGACTGGTGGAGAGGCTCCTTTCAACGGCACGCGTATTATCTGTGCGAATGGCGTTCCGGACGGATTCATTTTGAAAAGGTCCATGAGGATGCCTGCGGGGTGGACGAGATTGGACTTGGCGAACTCTATCGCAGTGTGACCCACTTTCTCGGTTGGTCGACTTATCAGCATGCGGGAAAGACCATGGCCCTTGCCTCATTCGGCGACTTCAGCCACCTCGACGGGGTGCGCTTGGTCGATTTTGAGCCACCTTATACGACCAGAGTGCCGATCACCAACAACCATGAGCAGCCGGTTCAGCAGATCGCCGAAGCCATCCGTCGGGCCGGCTATTCTGTGCCGCAATTGGGAACGAAACCGGGTTCGCCAGAATCACCCTTTCTCTGTGATGTAGCCGCACTGCTTCAGCATCAGCTGGAGGCAGCCCTTTTACCTGCCGTTATCGGCTTGGCCGAGGCGCATGGTGTCGGCAACGTGGTCTTTGGCGGCGGGGTTGCTCTGAACTGCGTGGCATTGGGCAAGATCGCCGCGTCTCGGCCCGATTTGTGCCTCTATGTCCCGCCGGCACCGGCCGATACCGGCCAAGCCCTGGGAAACGCCCTGTGGCTTGCCTACGCGGCCAACTCTCCAGTTGTTGAGCAGAATCGGCCCCAACCCATTGCTTCCGCCGCCCTGGGGGTGGAATACTCGCAAGGTGAGATTGATGCGGCTGTTGCGGATTTCTTGGCGCGTGTCTCTGATATCGTGGCGGAGAAGGTTGATGATCAGGCAACTCTCGCCGATCGGATTGTTCAGGACCTTGCTGCAGGCAAGGTCGTCGGCCTGCGTCAGGGCCGGGCCGAATACGGTCCCCGGGCGTTGGGGCAGGCGAGCATCCTCGCCGACCCTCGAAGCATCGAAACCCACGACCGCGTCAATGCCTATAAGCGGAGGGAACCATTTCGTCCGTATGCCCCGAGCATCCTTGCCGAATATGTCCCGGAGTACTTCGAGATCGACACGCCCAGCCCGTTCATGAGCTTTGCCGGTCTCATCCGACAGGAGAAGCGGCACGAGATCCCTGCGGTGGTCCATGTGGACGGCAGTGCACGTTATCAAAGCGTAGGTCCGGACTCTGGTTTTTACCGACTCCTGCTCGAGGCCTGGCACTGCCATTCGGGTGTCCCGGTGTTACTCAACACCTCGTTTAACCAAAACGGCGAGCCCATTGTCGAAACACCGACCGACGCGCTCACATGTTTTGCACGGAGCGGTCTTCCGGTATTGGTTTTAGGGAATTGGTATCTTCAACGAAAAACTCACTGAAAAAAGGAGGTTCACATGCGTCCTGTATTAAGTCAACTACTCACCCTCTGCCTGGTGGTGATGTCGTTGCTGTTGAACAGCTGCGATCAGAACAAGGAGGCACCAACCAAGACAGAGACCACCACCTCCAAGCCGGCTGTCATGGAAAAAATCAAGTTTCGTCTGGCCTGGGTGTACGATATGGCGGAGGTCGGGATCTTGGTGGCCAAGGAAAAAGGCTATTTTGCAAAGGAGGGTCTGGATGTCACCATCGAGCCCGGCGGCTTCGGACTTGATCCGATCAAGCTGGTCGCCACCGGTTCGAACGATTACGGCATCGGCGGCGCCGGCAATATCTTGCTGGCACGGGCGCAAGGAGTGCCGATTGTCGCCATCGGAGCTGAATTTCAAAACACACCAGTGGGTTTTATCACCCATAAGGATTCCGGGATTACATCGTTTGCCGACTTTAAAGGTAAGCGGGTGGGGGTACAGACTGGCGCTGATACCGACGTGCTCTACCGGGCGTTGCTGGCTAAGAACCACATGACTTCTCAGGACGTGACGGAGATTCCCATCCAGTTCGACATGGGGCCGTTCACCAACAAGATCATAGATGTCCTGCCCGGCTATGTGACCAACCAGCCGATTACCTTGAAAGGGAAGGGGTTTGAGACCAACGTGATCACCGCCGCCTCCCAGGGCCTCAACTACTACGGCAATGTCTTTTTTACCACCGAGGCGACCCTAAAAAATAAGCCCGAGCAGGTTGCAAGGTTTCAGCGGGCGGTGCTGGCTGGCTGGCAGGATGCCTTGACCAACAAGGCCGATGCCATCGCTGCCCTTCAGAAATACACCCAGGAGTTCGATCCCAAGGATCTGGATCAGATCTATGACGCGGTCATGCCCTTTATCCGTCCCGATGAGCAGGGGGTTCCTCTGCTCGGCATGTCGCAGGCCCGGTGGTCGCAAACGGCCCAGGTCCTGCTTGATGCCGGCCTGCTCAAAAAAATGCCCGATCTGCACGCCGCCTATGTTCTGCCGAAGGATTAAGTATGTCCCTCCCTGCCCAGGAACGCCGTATCCCTGAGGCGGAGTTCGTGATCCGTATTGACCAGTTGCTTGAGAAGGGGCTTCCGGAAAAGACCGTCCCTTGGCCTGCTGACAGTCCCCCTGCCTGGGCGCGCGGATTTCGCCCTCAGACTATTGTTGATTTGGGCACTGGGGTTGGTGGTTTCATGAGGTCAGTGCTGCTGCGTCTCGGGCAATGGGGGTGCCTGGAGGGGCTGAAACGGCTGGTCTTGATAGAAAGTGACAAGGCCCTTTCTCCATCGGGTAGTGAAATGGGTTTGCAAAGGCTGCTTTTAATGAAAGCAAAAGAGGCCTTGGCTGTGGCAGGAAAAAGCGATGTGGCTGTGGAAACGGTGATTGCACCGGTACGGGTTGAAAGCAAAGATGGATTCCAAGAGGGGGTGATCTCTGTCCTGGAACCATACCGGGCGGTTGATTTAATCATCGCCTCGCACATCACATACTATTTTGGCGACGGCTCCGGCCGGGAATTGCTTCCTGCTTTAGGGCGTTACCTCTCTCCGAATGGAGGACGGTTGTGGTGTGTGATCCGCAAACAGAACTGTCCGATTTATCAGACGCGGGCCAAGACCTTGGCCAAGCTGGGCCAAGATGATGTCAAACCATTTGATTACGCAGAGTATTTTGAGCGGGTGGTCTTGCCCGTGTTTCCGGAATTTGTTGTGTTGGAGACAGCGGACAAGGGGTATCTTGGAGATCCGGGCCAGGAGGGGCGGGCCGATGCCGCCTATTTCCTGATGTGGCGTGAAGTGCCCTTGCATCATGAGAATCCGTACTGGCAGGCGGTTGCCGATATTGTTGCCGCACCGGAGCCGCTCTTTGTCGAGCGGCATTTTATAGTTGAGAGATCATAATGATGAGCCCGCAGAACAGTTCGTTTACGACGATATACATGCTGCTCACGAGTGAATGGAGGCTTGAGAACTTCTCTGTAAAGTGGGATGAGTTAGCCAAAGGGTCTTACGACGAATTCCGTTGTAAGCTCATGGCTTCAGCAGAGTATGCCGCATTTTTTATCCGTGCCCTGCTTGGCGACCATCCAAGTCGAAAGCAGAATGGAGATAAATGGCAGCTGAGTTGGAAAAATAATAATGAAATTACAATATCTGGGGAAAAAGAGAAAGAACAACTTCAGAAGGCGCAAGATAATAAGGAGGCACTGATCGGCGCCGATTTGACTGCACGCACCGGTTTGACTTTAGCTTGGCAGATTTGTCAATCCACCAAACAAACATTTTATCCAGAGCTGGATATTTGCTCAAATCCCTTCAAAAATGGCAATGCGGCATTACGATTCCATTCCGCCGACTTTATCTACGGTCCCATCAAGGATTTGGTTTATGTCAAAAAGAATAATGGCGGGGTTTTTGAAAGAGCAAGTCAGGAGCAATATGATAGCCTATATTACAAAATCGATTTTGAGAAGGACATGAGAAACCACGGTTGGCGAACAAGTGGTGAACATGGCTTCACGAATGACCCATACTGCCTTG
>DYKH01000231.1 GCA_020722685.1 Caldithrix sp.
GAGAAAACTGCCATGTGGTCGAGAATAATGGTTCCGGTGGAAAAGTCACCTTCGCCGGCACCGCCGATGGAAAACTCGAAGGAAAAGCCTTTGATTTTGTCCGTATCAAGTTTATCGTTGCCGGCAATACCTGCCCAGCCGGTGCGATTGAAAGCTTCCCCATTCCATTCGTCCATCTCTTCTTCGTTCCTACCGTCAAGGAGCGGCATGGCAATTCTATTCCAGCCAGGCTGATTATCCAGAACATGGTGGAAAGAATAGTAATACTCAGTCTCATTGACCGTATACGTGTTGTAGCCATTGGGCGAATCACTCGCATCTTGTAAGCAGAGGCGGAATTCCACTCTTCCCAGAAGGGACTGCGGCGTGGCATTGTAGTACCAGACCATTATGGAATCGTATCCGGACCAATCATAGACTGCATTTGAATCAGGATTCCAATGCTCTAATTTGGTATAGCCTCCCCAGCCCTCGGTGTTGTGTACGCTGTAATCGAGCTTCATGGCTCCGGCGCCTTCGTGGACCGGATCTGTGACGTGAGTGATTGTAATCCAGCCGTGGGCCGAATCGGCATTGGTATTGGTCTGGTAATGCTTGCCGCCGTGGTTATCAAAGAAAGCCCAATAGTTGGTGTCGGCGGATGCCACATCGAAATTGTTAATCATCATCTGGCCAAACAGCAGAGTCGGCAAAACAAGCATTACAGAAAGCAGTAATAGCTTCTTCATTTGTTGTTCCTCCGTTTAGACGCATTGAATACATAGTATGAAATCGTACGTTTATGCACCTTGAAGTTGTCGCGGCTGTCACCTCCTTCCATTTATTAGATGCAGAATGAAGAGTAGATCGTTCTCTACCACCTCCTTTCTCGTTAACTCAATTTAGGTTGGTCTTATTTTTAAAACAAGCGAAACTTCCTATGACACTCGTAGCCGTCTTTTTTCCCTAGCCCCGATCTGGCAGTGATCCGCCAACGACCTCCGCACACGGCCACCTACTAATTTAAGATGACCATCTTGCGGACCTGCGAAGTATGCTGGTCCTTTGATTTAACATCCATTCTATAGAAATAGATGCCACTGGGAATAGAAGGATTCCAACTTAGATGATACTTTCCTGGTTCTTGTCGACTTGACACCAATTGCTCAATCCTTTTACCCAGAATGTCATATATCGCCAAGCTCACATAGCCTTGTTCGGACAGATCATAGGAGATAGTCGTTGTGGCATTAAACGGATTAGGATAGTTCTGTAGAAGGTTGAACCGCTTTGGCAAATTCACTCCCCCTCCCTTGCCCACGCCGGTATTCAGCGATTCGACGACCAATCCATTCAGAAGTGAAACGGACCTTTTGTTGGTGAAATGGATGTCAAGTATCTCGTCTGCGACGTCCACCGACTCGACGACAATCTCATGTGCGGTATGAAAGCCGGCAATTTGAATCAGGTCCAAGTCTGTGGCGACGATTTTGTCCTCCACCTGAATGTCGTAAATCCTTCTGCCCGCTTCGCGAGGGTCGTTTTCCGCCATCATCAAAGTGACTTTGTATTTGCCGTTCGGCACCCGCAGCTTGTATTCGACCACCTCTTGTAATTCGCTGCGGTAGACAGAGTCTTGATCGGTGTTGTGAATCTCCAGGGAGTCGGCCCATTTGCCCTCATAGCCGTCCAGGTGACCATATTCAACGTCCGGTCCCCATAACTGATCGGGTAGATAGTTGGCCAGTGCTCCACCACCCACATTAATTCGCACCGGAAAAGTCAAGGGCCTGGCCAAGATCATGTTGACAATCTGTCCGGTCAGTTTGTTAGGCGCTGGAGTGGCTTTATCTTTTATCCCCATCACGATCACCTTGTTTTGCGTTTCCGGATTCAATTCTGATACGGTCAGCTCGGCCGTCCGATTGTCTGGCAAAAGCGTTACGTTCGAGATGGTCGAACCGGAGATGAGATAGTTCGTTTTTGTTTCTGCTGATGCACGGTCAACTTCTTCGGAAAAGTGCACCGAAACCGTATTTTTAGATGTTCGAACCCATAAAACGGACGGTGGCGTCTTGTCGACAAATCCCAGAGTCGAGCTATTGGTCAGGCAGAGAATCATGAGCCCGTCTTTGAAGACGGCATTTTCCGGAACGAAATCGCAGCCATTGCCGGCCCAGGTATGGGTGGCTTTTTGCCAACGCGATTGATCCCAAGAATCGAACTCATCCTTCCAAAGCAGGGTGAAATTGTTGTCGGTGCCGGAATTCCCGTTTCCCGGAGTGTAGGAGGAATAGCTCACCCAGTCATAATAAGCAAAAACCGGCAGGATGCGGTCATCCCACACGCCGGCCCATGGCGCCCACTCCGGATTCCAAATATTCATCATAATTTTCTGTGGATGCCTTAATGTTTGAATATGATCTTCGGTCTGGCGATAGACTTCCTTTCCGTCAATGAACCAGGCGACATAATCGGGCGTCCATTCGAAAGCATAGGTGTGAAAATCGGCGCGGGTATTGAAGGGAACCCATTGATGACTATTGTGGATTTTTTGGCCGGGAGTGATGGTGGTTACCTGCACGTCATCGTGATAGCGGCCGAGGATTTCAAAGTCAATCTCATTCCATCCTGTAGTGGATTCGATTTCGTGATAAGTGAAAAAGGAAGCCAACATGCCGTTGCCTTGCGCAGCTTTATAGCGGGCTTCAAATCGACCATAGACATAGGCTTCTTTGGTACGCAGCTCCGCGCCTTTGTAGTTTTTTGCCAAGGACAGAACCGGCAGCAGCAAGAGGGAAGAAACAAAAAGTCGGCCAATAGATTTTGCCATTACAATCTCCAATTAGATATTCGACGAAAGGATGACCATCTTTAGAAGAAAGCTGTGGTCCAAAGAACCGTAAGAAGGAACACAAAGGCGATCGAGATGCCGATGTGCCAGCGGACGGCGCTGTCATTTGCACCCACCAGCATTTTCTGAATCGACCTGTCAAAGCTTTGGTTAGAGAAGACTCCATGGGTGGCCTGGCTCTGTTTGGAGAAGAGCACCAACAAAAGGAACGACAAGGAAAAGGAGAAGAAAGCGAAGGAAACAAAATCCATTTCTGCAAGCCGACGCAAAATCCCGGCGCCCGTCGAGGCCGCTTCCTCCCATTTCCACATGAATATTCTCATTCCGGCGAGAAACAAGCCGATTAGTATGACGACGGCGGCGCCGCGTGCTGTCACAGCTCGCCAAAACGCTCCCAAAAGGATGACGGCCAAGAGCGGTGGCCAGAAATAGGCGGGAAACGCTACCAGTGCCAAATAGGACGGCCATTTGAGCGATGTCGCCATGGGTATGAGAATGAGGCTTAGGAGTATCAAAGCGGTGGTACCAAGGCGTCCCACGAGAAGCAGCTCGTCGTTGGAGGCGTTGGGCTTAATTTTGGGGAAGAAATCGTTGACAAAAAGATAGGCGCTGCTATTCAGGCTGCTGGCAAGGGTGGAAAGTGTAGCAGCCAGTACTGCGACGATAGTAATCCCAAAAGCCGTGGCGGAATAGGTCGGTTGCGAGAATCTCATGGCTGTCACTGTTTGCGGCAAGAAGAATGCAGAGGTCTTGAAAATGATCGGAAAGGCCAACAAAATGGCCAATGCGCGTAGGTAGCCGGCGAACAGAGAGCCTCCTTTAGCTTGGCTGGTATTCTTTGCACACGCGATTCGCTGGGTCAAGTATTGATCGCCCAACCCAAACCATAGTGCCATGATGACCAATCCAACCAGCGTGATCAAACCGAAGGATCCTTGGCGGGCGAATGAATGGGCATAAGGTACGATCCTGCCGGCTATCGAGATGGCTGCATTGCTAAAAAGGTAGGTGACCATATCGCGATCAAATATAAAAGCCAACATGCCCATTATGATGGCCATCGCCTGCAAGATATCTACTCGTATGAGTGTGCGCTGGCCGCTCATCAGAACATAAAGGCCGGCAATGCTGAACAAAAAGATGGCGGAAACCGTCATCTGCCAACCCAGCAAGGCTTGTAAAATAGAGCTGGCAGCCAAGAGAACGAGCGAAATTTTGAGGTAGCCAAAGGAAAACAGCAACAATCCGCTCATGTATAATCGAAGATGGGGGTGAAAACGACGCTCCAACAACTCCGGTAAACTGGACAGTCCGGCTTTGCGAAAGCCTGGAACCAATATCCATGATGTAAAAAGAACGTATAGACACAACGCCCAAATGAAATGTTTGGCGTTAAGGAAGCCTAAAATAGAGGCCGCACTGAAAAGAAGAATCCCTTCAAAGAGAAAGTTACTCGCAAATAAAGAACATCCGACGCCAAACCAGTTGACTCGACGGCCGGCAAGGAAATAATCCGTAGTGTGCAGGCTTGGTCGTGAATAATAGAGCACGATTCCAAGCAGGATAGATAGGTAAATGCCAACAAAGACCCAAACGAGCTGCGTCACTTGGTCGAGCATATTTCCTTTTCAGTTTAAGACAAGGCAATCGAAGACAAGAAATATGCCAACCTAAAAATGTGAAGCCGAGAGTCTGATAATCCGGCAATTAACTCATCCGGAGCTGTTTGACTTGAGCAGAAAAGTTATAAAAATGATAATGCCGGATTATTAGTTTGATAACAAGAAATCCCCGGGGTCTCTGAGACCCCGGGATTTTCTGGGTCAATTAACGGTAAAGCTCTGACTCAAAAGCCCAATTGTCACCTTAAATTCGCCCGGCTCTACCGTCGGCCTATTATCCATGCCAATGAAGGACAAATCCTTTTCAGTCAGCACAAAAGTTACCGTCTGGCTTTGTCCGGGTTCTAAGGAAATCTTGCTAAAACCTTTCAATCTCTTGGTCGGCGGGATCACGCTGGCCACCAAATCGCTCAGATAAAGCTGAACGACTTCCTTGCCGGCAATTTTTCCGCTATTCTTGACCGTCACTTGGCATTTTATGGACTCGCCTTTTTTGATGGACTTCTTATCCAGTTTTAAGTCACTATACTCGAAAGTAGTATAGCTGAGGCCAAAGCCAAAAGGCCATTGTGGATTATACCTGCAATCGGGATTACTGTTTTCGCTGTAGGTATGATCGTACAGAGTCAAATCATTTGGATAGCGCGGATAAGTAACCGGCAATTTGCCGCACGGATTGAAATCGCCGAACAGCACGTCGGCGATGGCTACACCGCCTTCCATGCCGGGCAGATAGGCCATCAAGATGGCGCGCGCATCGCCTTCGATGCGACGAATGAGACGCGGTCGGCCTTCGGTCATCACCAAAACGACAGGCGTCCCGGTTTTTGCCACTGCTTCCGCCAATTGTAGCTGGGCTTCGGGTAAAGTGAGATCGCTGATATTGCCGGGCGTTTCACAATAGGCATCTTCGCCCAAGCAGAGAATGGCTACGTCCGCTTTTTTGGCGGCCAGCACCGCCGCGTCCACATCCACAGCTTCACTAAAGCCGGCGCCCGGAACGTAGGTGACGTTTTCTTTGCCGATCTTTTGCTCTATTGCCTGCAAAATCGTCAGCTTGTTTTTGGGGTAAAGATCCTCGCGGTTGCCCTGCCAGGTGATGGTCCACCCCGAATTCAACGGAGCGAGCTTGGTTGCCGTTGGTCCGGTGACCAGAACTTTCGTCTTCTTGGACAGGGGCAAGAGCTGATCCGTGTTTTTCAGCAAGGTAATGGATTCGTGCGCCGCCTGCAAATTCACCGCTTGAAATTCTGTGCTGGCAAACTTGGGCTTGAGCGTCTTGTTGGGATAAGGATTGTCAAACAGTCCCAGCTCATATTTGAGTCTTAAAATGCGGCCAACCGCCTCATCTATCCGCTGCATGGGGACCTGACCTTCCTTCACCAACTCGATCAGCAAGTCATAGAAGCTATAGTCGGTCGGCACCATGCTCATATCGATGCCGGCCATGACGGCCATGCGCACGGCTTCTTTATTCGATGCCACCACATGGTCGCGATCGTAGAGGTTGATGATGTCTCGCCAATCGGATACGATCAAACCGTTAAATCCAAGTTCCTTCTGCAATAGCTCGGTCAGGTAATAATGGCTGGCGTGCACCGGGATGCCGTTGATGTGAGCGGAATTGATCATGATGGTGTGAGCGCCGGCATCAATCGCCGATTTGAAAGGCGGAACAAATATTTCGAAAAGCTGTCGATCGGGGATCCAAGCGGGCGTGCGGTCTTTACCGGTCAAGGGAAAGCTGTATCCCAAATAGTGTTTCATGCAAGATGCTACTTTATCGGCTTTGGAGATGTCATTGTCTTCGCCTTCGAGGCCTTTGATGTAGGCGGCCGCCAAAGTCGAAGCCAAATAGGGATCCTCACCAAACGTCTCCCACAGTCGCGGCCAAAGGGGCTGGCGTCCCATATCCAAGACGGGATTAAAATTCCAGGGGATGCCGCAAGCGCGCACTTCGTAGGCGGTGATTTCGCCATTCTTTTTCATCAGTTCCGGATTCCACGTAGCCGCCATGCCTATGGCTTGAGGAAACAGAGTAGCATCTTTCGTGTAGGTGGCGCCATGAATCGCATCGATGCCGTAGAGAATGGGGATTTTTAATCGAGTCTCTTTGGTGGCGACATCTTGAATGGAGGTGATGATCTCGTGCCAATGATCCACAGAGTGCGATGAGGTGGCGACGTTCAGAATGGAACCGACCTTGTGTTTGATGATGGCATCGCGCAGCCTCGGCAAATCCAACTCGTGTGGTTCTTTGAGATTGACCGGACCATCTTTGGAAACTACTTCCAACGAGATCTGAGTCATTTGCCCGACCTTTTCTTCCACTGTCATTTGTGTGAGCAGTTGTGCCACTTTACTGTCCAAATCGGAAGTGGTCTTCTTTCCAGCTACTGCCAATGCCACCATACCCAAGATGGCGAAACCGCTCCAGAATGATATGGTTTTGAACTGCATCATTGTTTGCCTCCTTTAGGACATCTTGCGTTAATGTATTTTTACTGTTTTAGCACTATTCGTTAAGAATTAATTTGTGAGTAGCGGAGAGGCAAAACCTGTGAGGTTTTAGAAACCTCACAGGTTTATTGCTTAGAAAACGACCCTCAACAGGTATATTTATTTTCGGCTTTTCCGGAAAATGCGTACCTGCTACTCACTTTCTCTCGGTGTCCGAGTAGCCTTCATGCAAATATCAAACATTAAAAGTGAAAATGACATATCAAAATCCAAAATGTGCCTGGCAGAATTGGCCTGAAG
>DYKH01000803.1 GCA_020722685.1 Caldithrix sp.
AAGGAATGAGGAGCACTCAATGAAAACCCAAGTTATAGACCCACAAAAGGCCGATTTGATCGTTAAGGATGCGCTGGGCGAATTACACATCCCCGCACGCCGAGCGTTTCTGCGCGGTGCGGTGACACTCGGCGGACTGTCGATGCTGACGGGCTGTTCGATCAGCGACGATCCGAGCATTGAGTCCATGTTGATGAAGGTGTCGCGCTTTAACGACAAAGTGCAAGCCTGGATGTTCGACCCCAAGCGGTTGGCACCAACGTATTCCGCGTCGATGATTACCCGGCCTTTTCCATTCAATGCGTTTTACGCCGAGAGCAAAGCGCCAAAGGTGGACGCAGACAGTTTCCGCTTGGAAGTGTCTGGCAAAGTGGCCGACATCCACACCTGGTCGCTGGCGGAATTGCAGGCTTTGCCGCAAACCGAGCAGATTACAAGGCATATCTGTATTGAGGGTTGGAGCGCCATTGGGCGGTGGGGTGGAGTGCCTTTTGCAGATTTTCTGCGCATGGTCGGCGCTGATCTTTCGGCCAAATATGTCGGCTTCAAGTGTGCCGATGACTATTACACCAGCATCGACATGCCGACGGCGCTGCATCCGCAGACGTTGCTGGCCTTGAGTTTTGACGGCGAAACGCTGCCAGTACGCCATGGCTTTCCACTAAAACTGCGTATGCCGACCAAGCTGGCCTACAAAAACCCTAAGCATGTGCAGGCGATTTTCGTCACTAATTCGTACCCCGGCGGTTACTGGGAAGACCAGGGGTACAACTGGTTCGGCGGCAGTTGAGCATTGGCTCATCCGCCCTGAAATGCGGCATTCCGCCGTGATTGTTTGTTTATTTAACCTGTGAGGATTTCATCATGAAATTGAAGACTGCTGCTTTGATCTGTTCTGCTGTTTTGATGTTTTCTGCCAATGCCATGGCGGCTGACGAGATGGGCAAGCCTGGTATGGCTAAGGACGGCATGAGTCATGACTCCATGTCCAAGGATTCGATGGGCAAGGACAGCATGTCCAAAGACACCATGTCCAAAGACACCATGTCCAAAGACACCATGGGTAAAGACAACATGAAAAAGGATGCTATGGGCAAGGATGAAATGCACAAAGATGGCATGAGCAAGGACACCATG
>DYKH01000232.1 GCA_020722685.1 Caldithrix sp.
GGAGGGCGTGCGCGCGGACTACTGGGATCAGCTCGACGAGGAGCAGCAGGAAGATATCAAGAAGCGCCTGGACGCGGCGCGCAAGGCCGCGCTGGAGGCGCTGGGCCCCGCTTACACCGTTGCCCTTCGGGTGCGCGGGCAAGAACTAGAGCTCTGCGCGCTGTCGGATGCGCGCCGGAGCTTGCAGGAACACCTGGGCTACGTGTGGACCACGCTCGTCGAGGACGAGGAGTGGATTCTTCGGCGCGTCGGTTCGGTGATGCTCGAGAGCACGGGTCTCATCCCGAAGGAAGGGGGACTGCGCCTGAAGGATGCCGTGGAGGCTTTCCTGCGGTTCACGGACAAGCCCATGGTCGCGGCCAAGGAGGCGGTAACCGCAGGGCTCGCCCAAGCCTGCGTTGATGGACTGGTGGGCGTCGGTCGGGGCGGAAGCCTCACGACGCTTCAGACCCGCTACTGCAAGCAGTCGGTGTCGCTCGATCCGAGCGAGGACGGCGTCTGGATCATCCCGGCATTCGCGCCGGAGCCGGCGAAGGCCCCAGCAGGCGAGGAGGCCGCTGGAGTTGGGGTCGGTGCTGGCGAATCAGGTGGCGCCGGCACAACGGGCGCCGGCACGACCGCCGGCGAACCCTCGGGAACCGCCACGGGAACGAAGCCTGGGGCCAAGGGCACGGTCCGCCGATTCGTCGTCCGCGGTGACGTTCCGGTCGAGAACTGGGGCGAGCTGTTCCGTTGTTTCGTGGGGCCCGCCGCGCGGATGAATCTGAAAAAGCTCGGGCTCGGCGTGCAGTTCGACATGGTGCTCTCCGAGGACCGGGTACTGAGCGAGAACGACCCCGCGCTCGAGGCGATGAAGGAGGCCGCGCGCCAGCTTGGGCTGCAGTTCGAGATTGTCGAAACCGGTGATTAGGAGAAGAGGGGTCTAACAAAAGCTTTGTTGCTAAAGTGATTCTCGAACCATGACAGCCCCAAAATCACCATGAGGACACCATGAACCTTTCGATCAAAAAAGTCCGAGACAAAAAACAATTGAAGCAGTTCGTGCGTTTTCCCTGGCGGGTCTACAAAAACGATCCGTATTGGGTGCCGCCGCTCATCTCGGATCAAATGAAATTCTTAGATAAAGAGAGAGGCCCATTCTTCGAGTTTGGCGAAGCAGAGTATTTCATGGCCTTCGATGGCGAGGAGCCGGTCGGCACCATTTCCGCGCACGTAAACCACCAGTACGAAAAATATCATGATCAGGAAACCGGCTTTTTCGGCTTTTTCGAGTGCATCAATAATCAACAAGTGGCTGATGCTCTGCTTGCTGCGGCGCAGGAATGGCTCAAGACCAAGGGCAAGGTCAAGATGCTGGGGCCCATGAGCTTTTGCATCTATGACATCAGCGGCATGTTGTACGAAGGATTCGATTCGCGTCCGGTGGTTTTGCTCTCCTACAATCCACCTTATTACAACGATTTGATGACCTGCGCCGGATTCACCAAAGCCATCGATTGGTACGCTTTTATGGTGCGGCAGGACTCGCAACTCAATCCTGCCCTGATGCGGATCAAAGAACGAGTCATGCGCCAAAAGGACTTAAAGATCGTCCCATTGGACATGAAGCGGTTTGAGGAACATGTGCGTATGGTGGGGCGTATCTTTAGCGACGCTTGGATGGAAAACTGGGGACACGTGCCGCTCACGGACAATCAGATTAAGCATCTGGCTGCCGAACTCAAGCTGGTTGTTGAGCCGGCGCTGACTTTTTTCGCCTTTGTCGATGGTGAGTGCGTCGGCTTTTCTCTTTCGATCAAAGACGCGAATCCAGCTTTGCAAAAAGCGAACGGCAGATTGTTTCCTTTCGGCATTTTCAAAATCCTGTTCGCCATGCGGAAGGTTTCCCGGCTTCGCACCATCGCCATGGGCGTACTCAAGGAACACCGGCATCGTGGCATCGATATTGCCTTCTATCTGAACACCATTGAAAAAGGTGTAGCAATGGGCTATGTCGAGTCCGAGTGCTCCATCATTGTCGAGACCAATCAACGAATGATCAAAGCTCTGGAGGACCTGTCCGCCGAACGCTACAAAACCTATCGGTTTTATGAGAAACAGTTTGTCTGAGAGTGTCCGAAATAGCCGTGAGACTGCACTTGTTACAGACTACACAGTTCCATAGTTGTTTTGCGTTTTTTTATGTGGTACGAGTATGCGATTGCGAATAATTCTATTGGTGCTAATGGGATTGGGTGTTCTGCTAAGCAGCCATGAGGCCTTTGGCCAATATTATTTTGGCCGTAATAAAATCCAATACAATCGGTTTGATTGGCACATTCTACAAACCACGCACTTTGATATCTATTACTATCCGGAAATGAGGGAGCTGGCCGAAATTGGCGCCGCCTATGCGGAAGAGTCCTACCTTTATCTGGAAAACAAATTCAATCACAATCTCCTGCAGCGGATTCCTCTCATTTTCTATGCCACCCATGCTCATTTTCAAGAGACGAATACCATCCCCTATTTAGTGCCGGAAGGCGTTGGCGGTTTTTTCGAATTTCTCAAAGGCCGAGTAGTAGTGCCGGCGAACGGCTCCATTTCACAATTCAAGCATGTGTTGCGGCATGAGCTGGTACACGTTTTTACCCACAGTAAAGCGAATCGCGTGCTCAAGGATCACAAGCAACTCAACCACCCGGGATTGCCCTTGTGGTTCATCGAAGGCTTGGCGGAGTATTGGTCGGAAGGCTGGGACTCACAAGCGGAAATGTTCATCCGCGATGCGATTCTGAATGATTATCTTTTTCCGGTCAGCCGGATCTATCAGATTTCCGGTTCCTTCCTCATGTACAAAGAAGGCCAATCCGTTCTGAAGTACATCTCAGAGACCTTTGGCGATGAGAAAATCTTGCAGCTCATCGAAAACATCTGGGTCTCGCGGCAGTTCTCCGACGTGCTCAAATTGACCCTGGGGCTGGACTATAAGGAATTCGATGAGAAGTGGGGCTATTTTCTTAAGAAAGCCAAATTCCCGCTATTGGAAGACAATGACTCGGCGGAGATGGTCACGCAAAAGATCACCGAGCACGGCATCAACATCAAGCCTGCATGGTACCGCAGCGGCGACGAAGAACAGATTGCCTTCATCTCCAATCGAACCGGCTATTCGAATATCTATCTCGAGCCGCTTACCAAAGGAGAAAAGGAACCCAAAGCAGAGACCTTGGTGGCCGGTGAACGCACCTCCGAGTTTGAATCTTTCCATTTGCTAAGCAGCAACATTGACGCAAACGCTCAGGGTGAGCTGGCGTTTATATCGAAGAGCGGTGAAAACGATTTGCTTTATGTTTATGATATTGAGAACCGCGAGGTCAAGGAGCATTTTCATTTCCAAGATCTCGTCTCCCTCTTTTCTCCAGCGTGGTCGCCGGATGGGACCAAGATCGCTTTTTCTGGTTTGGCCTTTTCGGGTAAGTGCGACCTGTACGTTTATGATCGCCCCTCACGCTCGCTCACGCGCTTGCTGAACGATTTTTATGACGATCGCGATCCCGCTTGGTCGCCCGATGGCAGACTGATCGCCTTTAGCTCGGATCGCGGCGGTACCGGCGAGCACGGTTTCTACAATCTGTTTTGCTACGATCTGAACACCGGATTGATCAACTACGTGACCAATGGGGAGTTCAACGACCAATCCCCCTGTTGGTCTCCCGACGGTCGATACCTGGCTTTTACCTCTGACCGCAGCGGCACCTTCAATATTTGGATCATCCGCACCAACGGCGCCGCCCAAGAGAACTTGTACGTCAGCACAGAGACAAATGCGGTCGCCAAGTCAGTTCTGGAAGCCACGCCCATAGCCCGAGCCTACTTTGCTTCCGCATTGATGGAAAAAGCCGATTTGAAGCAGGTGACCCGCCTCACCACCGGTGCATTCGATCCGGAATGGACGAAGAAAGGCGATGTGCTGTTCACGGCATTCGAAAAGTTCTCTTTTCAGATTCACCTCATAGAAAATGTCGAACAACAATATGAGACGGCAAAATTGGTCGAGAACGATCGCTTCGAACCGCAGATGAGTTTATGGTCTTTTAACAAGCTCTCCGGTGCCAATGAGCCCAAAAGCATCAAGTACAAGCCCAAGTACGATTTGGACGTTGCTCAAAGCCAGATCACGCAGGATCCGATTTTTGGCACCTCCGGCGGCATGCAATTAGCCATTTCCGATATGCTAGGAAATTATCAGTACTTTTTCCTTCTGTACAACACCGCGCGCACCCGCGATGAATTTTTGGAAAGCTTTAACTTTGCTGTCTCCCGCGTGGACCTTTCGCATCGCACCAATTTCGCTTTAGGCGCTTATCATTTTGCCGGGCGATTCTACAACCTGTACGACTATTGGTTTTGGGAGCGACGCTACGGCGGCTTTGGCGCGCTCAGCTATCCATTGTCGAGATTTCAGCGTGTCGAAGCGAGCCTGAACGTCCGTTCTTCCGATAAGGAATGGTTTTTGAACGGCTATCGGCGCAAAGCATTGTTGGTCTCGAACTTTGTCTCCTATGTCAAAGACAACTCGCTGTGGGGACCGTCCGGTCCCATCGACGGCGAGCGCATCAACGTCACCTTGGGCAATACCATCGACGTTGCCCACGCCAATGTGAATTTCTTGACCACCATTGTCGATTATCGCCGCTATTTCCGCATCAGTACTCAAGTGGCCCACGCCATTCGTCTGTGGACGCAGATAAACCACGGCAAGGAATCGACGCCATTTTTCATGGGCGGGAGCTGGGATTTGCGCGGCTATCGCTTTTGGCGCTTGTGGGGAACCAAAGTGGCTTTGATCAGCAATGAAATTCGCTTCCCTTTCATCAATCAGTTCATGGTGAACTTTCCTTTTGGTGGTCTGGCCTTTAGCTCTATTCGCGGCGCCGCTTTTGTGGATGTCGGCAACGCCTGGGACAAGAACTTGGACAACCTTTTGGGCAGCACAGGATTCGGTATTCGTTTCCTCTTTGGCGGCGTTCTGGTCCTCCGCTTCGATGTCGGAAGAAAGTTTGTCATCGACGATCCAAACCGGTTCTATCAAGGTCAGCATATTCAATTCGAAAACAGGTGGTTCACCCAGTTCTTTTTTGGATGGGATTTCTAACCAATAGACCTATCGCTCCATGCGCAGAATAACTATTCGGTTTTTGCTTTTTGCTATTTCTTTGAGCGTCGCGGTTTCCTGCAACAAGCTGGTCATTCGGTCCAGTGCCATGCTGGAGAACGCTGTGTGGCCGCAAGAAGGGCAAAATCCGCAACGAACGCGTTGCACTTCCGAAGCCCTCAGCCTGCCGCTTGATCTGAAATGGAGGTACTCTGCTTCTTCCGCCGTGGGCGCATCGCTGATCGTCGTCAGAGATTTTGTTCTTCTGGGAACATTGGATGGGAGAATTGAAGGCGTCAAATTAGAATCCGGCGAAAAGCTGGGTCACCTTAAAGTGCGTGGCAATACCGAGTCAACCTGCGCCTCGGCGGGTAACTCGATCATCGTGGCGAGACGTTTGGGCAAAGAAAGCCTCGAACGGTACGATCTATCCTCCGGGCGGTCTATCTGGAAGATAAAAGCCGGTAACATCTTTTCCGAACCGTTGATTCTTGACGACCGATTGGTCGTTGCCAGTGTGCAGGGCGAGCTGGCCTGTTATACAATTGCGGATGGAATCGAGAAATGGCGCATAGCTTTGGGGGTGCAGACGCACGCCACGCCGGCCTTTGCGGATGACCGGATCATTATCGGCGATGATGAGGGTACATTGCATTGCCTGAATGTTTTTGGCAAACACATCTGGAAATTCAAGACCGGCAAGGCCATTGCTGCCAGCGGGGCGATTTCTGAAAGCACCGTTTACATTGGCTCGACCGATGGGGTATTCTATGCCATCGATTTGGAGGATGGTAAAGAGATCTGGCGATTTCAGACAACCGGCAAAATCTATAACGGTGCGGCAGTCGATCAAGAACACGTTGTTTTTGGCTCCACCGATCACCATATCTATTGTTTGGAAAAAGATTCCGGCGTCGAGGTCTGGTCCTTCGCTGCCGGCAGTGTTATCGGCACTTCTCCGCTGATAGCTGGTTCGACGGTGTTTTTCGGGGCCTTGGACAAAAATCTGTACGCCCTCAATTTGGCCGACGGAGAAAAGCTCTGGAGCTACGAAGCCAAAGGCCGCATCCGAACCGCACCGGTTGTTGCGCAAGAAAGGCTCCTGTTCGCCAGCGAGGACAATAAACTTTATTGCTTTGGGATGAAATGAAATTCGCTCCGCTCGACCGAGGTCAAGCTCTCAGTCGCATTTTGTTGGTACTGTTCGCAGGGTCCATTCGGGCGCAAGCAGAAAAGCCAGTCGCCGTTGATTCGATGCGGGTGGAAGCGCGGTTGGAAGTGAATGCGGAATTGTCCGGTTTGAATGTTTTTCTTGACCAAAAGAAAATCGGCCAAACACCGCTCAAGGATTTCCCTATTTCCTTAGGTGAACATGAGCTCATTGTTACCTCGCCCTTTTGGCCAGCCTGGGACAAGCCCAACTTTCGGATCACATTCGTCGCTGTGGCCGGTGAAAAGCACCAGTTTTTCGCGCACTTTCTGGAGAGGATTTTGGTAAACTCGATACCTCACGGGGCGCAGGTCTATCTGGATGGTCAGCTCATAGGCGAGACTCCCACAACCTGCCTGAAGGACACATCCCGCCAACAATTGATCGTGCTCAAGAAGGAAGGCTATGAGCCATTCACGGTTCGATTGGCGGAATTGGCCAAGCCGGCCATAGTGATTCGGCTGCATGAAGATGCGGAGTGGGCGCAGGCTCAAGAAAAAGCCAAATCCGAGAAGGAAAAGCAACTGAAGCGGCGAAGGCGATTAATGGCAGCCAGTTTGGGCGTTGCGGCTGTCGCCGGTTTGGCCACCATCCATTTCCACTCGCAAGGGAACGAGGAATATTCGCGCTATCTTTCCACCGCGGTGCCGAAGCAAATGGAGCTTCACTATGATCAAGCGCAGGAATACGACCGCATCGCCAGCTTAACTTATGCGCTGTTCGAGGCGGGGTTTATTTTGACGGGATATTATTTTTTGACATCGAGGCCATAATCGTTGTACTCAGGCTATTGTCTCCATTTAAGGAAGAGTATTTGCTTGATACGAAAACACGAATTTT
>DYKH01000804.1 GCA_020722685.1 Caldithrix sp.
GGGGTGGTTGCCGGGGGCCTCCACCCACGAGGGCATCTCGGCGAAGATGACGCCCCAGTCCTCGTTGCGGGGCAGCGCGCCGTAGCCGCAGTAGCCGCCGCTGCCGGGACAGTAGGTGTTGCCGAACAGCTCCTGCCCGTCGTCGAACTTGTCCCGATCCGTGCTCTCCCGGTTCATGTTCAGCCCCAACTCCCAACGCTCAGCCATGTCCGGCACGCTATCCTGGTCGTCGTCCACACAGCCGGGAATCTGTGACGGCCATTGGGCGAAAGGCTTGCCAGTGGAAGGCGGGCTGCCGCGCCGGTTACCCAGCCAGTCTTTGGCAGCTTGCATCTCGTCACCGTCGGTCGCACCATCGCTGTCGGAGTCGGGGTTCATGGGGTCGGTGCACCACCATTGCTCCTGGGTGTTGGTCAAGCCGTCGGCGTCGTCGTCCACGCTGGATAAGGAAGCGATACCTGCCTGTTGTTCCATGCTTAAAGCATTCATCTCAGCCATTAATTCATGGTGCACATTTTCGATTGTAGTAGACGACTGGTCTATGGTTAAAGATTCCCCTTTGGCTTGAAAATATTTCTGGCCGGTCTCCAGCAAAGGATGTAAGCTTTGTTTTAGCCAAGCTTTTTCCGAGGTAACGTTGTGGATCATTTGATTCAAATCGTTCGTATCCTGCAGTTCGAATTGCAATCGCGCTAGTAGCTCCAATTGTGCATCGTCAACCAATACAATGGCATAATCTTTCCCTTCTTCAAGGATCATCACACCCAAGTCTTTCAATCGTTGCAACTTTTGCTCATCTCCCACTTTCACACGAGTCCGAAAGAGAAGTGTGGTCTCAACACCTTCCGATGCCGCTGAACCTTGCACCCGCACAAGGGGTTGAAATGGCGCAACCAATATCACAATTGCTATAATAAGGTTAATAATTTTTTGCTTATTCATGGGTGTACTGCCTCCCTATGCATTAATCCACGATAGCCTCAAGAATTCTCTCCGCTGTATCCGTTGGGGAACGAATCATCCCCTTATTATCTCATCTCAAGTCTTTGTCTAAATGTTTCATTGATTATTGCATAAATCCATTGATGAGTCAATATGAGAAAGTGTTGACATTAGGCAGGTTAGAATATTCTC
>DYKH01000805.1 GCA_020722685.1 Caldithrix sp.
GTCTTGCCAGAAATCGCCGGCGGGATCATAGCTGTAAATATTATCGATCACATCGCAGGCAAAATAGAGATGGTCATTATCCACCGCTACATAGCAGGTAGCGTTCAGATCGTCGTCATTGTCGAACGTGCCCAGGCTCCAATGGCTTTCCGAAGGCTTTAGCACGAACGGCATGATGCCGGAGGCTTCCCATTCACTCACATCGCCATCCGCAACAAAGGTGGCCGGCGGGTTGAGCGAAATGGTTGCGATGCCTTTGGCCGTATTCGAAAACGGCCCCGCCGCCGTAAACGGGCTTACATTGCCGGCATCATCCTTGCAGGTCACCGCATAGTACTGCTGGATAGCTTTGTCTTTTAGGGGGTAATACAAGTAATGAGCCAAAGTTTGTGTGCCTTCGGTAATTCGATCACCAATCAGCTTAACGTCCGGTGATGTTAGGTCGGTGATTGGCTCGTCGCTTGCGTACACGGTATAGGCTTCGCCCTCTTCGCCGGGGACGTCTTCCCAGATCACCAGGTTATAATACTCCGCCGGGATCGCTGTCAGCCCAGTCGGCGCTTTCGGAGCAACGACGTCAATGCTGGGATTGTCGGTCCAGATATCGGACAGGTAGAGTACCTTTCCGGCGATGCCTGAGGCCTCTGCCATGATGCCAAACACAACTACGTTCGCTGGGTTAAAGTTGGAGGTGCCGTCTTGGTAAACAAGATCGGACAATTTGAAGGCATAAGAATGCCAAGCTTGGTCGGCAAGCGGCTGAAAAACGACTCCCACCTTGGCAGCACCATCTTCAAGTTGCAGCCTAATGGGTCCGACTCCTTCTTCGGCTTTGATTTTCAACTTGATGGAATCCGATTCCCAAACATTCGTCATATCGTAGGCCGGAGAGATGGTGAAGCCGATGCCGGTCCAGCCATTGCCCCATTCATTCCCTTGCACCCACTTTATAGCATTCGTTCCTTCGACGACACCGGCGCCCTCTTCAATGCTAACAGAGGATTGGCCCCAAGCCCAGGAGCTAAAGGTGTTCGGCCAAGATTTGCCGTTAAAAAAGATAAAAGCGCGCTTGGCGGGAGAGAAAACTGCCATGTGGTCGAGAATAATGGTTCCGGTGGAAAAGTCACCTTCGC
>DYKH01000806.1 GCA_020722685.1 Caldithrix sp.
GGTCAAAAATTCGATCTGTGATCTTCCTGAGGTCGGCGATTGTCTCGCCCTCCTCGGTGACCACTGTCTCGGATTCAAATTTTTTTTGACTTTCGTCCATGATGCCCTCCTCGATGTTTTGTGATTATCAAGATAACACGTTAACGTTACTTTGCCAATCCTTCTTGTTTAATTGCATATTCTACTGTTGCTCTCATCTTTTGGATGAGCTCTCTATCTGGGTCCCATCCAAGGTTTGCGTTCGCCTTGTCTTCGATAAGCTCGACCAACCGCCACGCCAAGGCCTCCGCCAGTTCATCTGCATTTATAGTCATCCTTTACCTCCCCTTCTCTTTGGATGTGTTTTTCTATCCAAGGGGACAATGTTTGACTTCACCTTGGGGATATTTTCGAGTATCCCCTGCATAACGTTTGCACTCCGTCTTGCTGCCTCATCGAGGAGGTGTGCGTAACGTGCGGTTGTGGTTGGCTTCTTGTGCGTCAGGCTCTTTTGGATTTCATACAGACTTACCTTGCCGCTGGATGCCAAGCGTGACGCGAATGTGTGGCGCAATCCGTGGAAAGGCCTGAAGTCTTCTGGTAATCCGGCCATCAGTTTAATCTTGTCTGTGTGCTTCCGAGTATCGATATACGGCTTGCCGGTTCCTGCATTCGCAAATAGATATTGAGTGCCGAGTAATAAACTCCGCTCTTCTTGCTGCTTGAGAATCTCCATTGCCATCTCATTGACGGGGATCGTCTGACTCTTCCCACCCTTTGGATGCCGAATCGTAATAAATCCCCCGTTGAAATCCACGTCACTGCGTTCAAGTTTTCTGATCTCCCCGCGCCTCATCCCCGTTGAGAGTGCAAGTTTTAGCATATTCGCAATTGTTTGATCCTGATACTCGTCCAGCACAGCCAAGAGCTTCCCAATCTGTTCTTCAGTGAGACATTCCGTCTTTTCGTTATCCACCTGTGGCAAATCAATTTCAAACGGTAAACCCTTTATATTATGAGTGCGGACGCCATGCCTTGCGAGGCGCTTAATAAGCGCAAGGATGTGCTTTAACGTCTGTGGGGACAGTTTCTTCCCATGGATAGCCTTTTGTATCTTCCCGATGTGCTCTCGTGTTACCTCCTCCGGTATCA
>DYKH01000047.1:0-33844 GCA_020722685.1 Caldithrix sp.
GATTTCTCACTCCGTTCGAAATGACACAATTATTCAGTTGGCTAAATATGTACCAGATATCAAGGAAAGCGAGTTGTAGCAAAGCCAAATATCAACTCCCCCAAATTAGTGAAAGAGTCTTCATCGCAAAGGAGCAATGGTGAGTTCAAGTCGTGAAAGCATTTTAGGGAAAATCAAGGCCGCAACTGGTGTCGCTTCGCATTTGCCGGAAGCGCCAAGCGGCATCGATCAGCAAATCGCCGATGGTCTGGCCTCCGTTACTCCGAAGGACGACGCCGGTTTGCGCGATCAATTCAAAAAGGAATTGGAGATCGTCTCCGGTGAGTTTTTCCTCGCTTCCAGTCAAGATGTCGTCACCGACACGGTCGTAAGAATACTCTGCGATAGCCAATACACCTCGCTGTCAATTGTCGGAGATGGCCTTTGTGCGCAAATCGCGGAGCAAATTCGGGCCAAGATGCCCAATCTGCAATTGGTGTCCGCAACCGACTTTGCCTATCCGGAGCGAAAAGATAAGCTGGCGGAAATTCCGGCCGCCTTGGTCGATGCGTCATTTGCAGTGGCG
Organism: Caldithrix sp.; assembly: GCA_020722685.1. Next base: position 566 of record DYKH01000047.1, read on the forward strand.
GATGTCGCCACTTTGGCGGTTCTCTATGATGACACTGCCAGCAGTTTGCCGCATTTTTTGCCGGATTGTATCTTTACCCTCATCAGACCGGGACAGTTGGTGGCTAATCTTTTCGAGCTGTTTGCCAAGATACCCGCAGAAAAGGCCAAGAACATGGTGCTCATTACTGGCCCCAGCCGCACTGCGGATGTGGAAAAGATCTTGGTGCTGGGAGCGCATGGCCCGAGGAAACTCGTGGTCTTTATGTTGGAAAACACATGACAGTAGGCTTGAATACCTGAAAACCTGTTGCCTTCGTTAACCTTAATCGCGGACCGGCTGTACTTGGTTGAATAGGAGATTCTAAAAATGACCTTGCTAAAGGAAGTAACCATAGAAACCATTAAGCGGCTGCCTGACGAATGCTCATTAGAAGACCTGATGTATGAGATAGATTTTGTGGGTCAAGTTTTGGAAGGGCTTGATGACACCGAGGGGGGCGGTTACTGACCACTGAGCAATTATTGGAGCGAGTTGAAGCATCGGCAAGATAAGGTGGACGGAAAAGCAAGCAGCCATTTGCAAGCGATCCACGAATATATTGCCACCAACTCTAAAACCTATGCAACACGATTCATCAAAGCTTTGGTCGCAGCAACTCGAAAACTTGAAACGATGCCGTTTTGTGGTCGAGTGGTGCCAGAGCTTGAGAATCTCGGTTTGCGAGAAGTCATCTATCGAAGCTACAGGGTCGTATATCGAGTCAGCGGAACGAGCCGAGAAGTAGAAATACTTGCCGTGATTCATAGCGCTCGTGATTTTGAAAAAGCTTTGCATTCTGAATACGAATTATAAAAGTGGTCAATTTGGCACAGCAAAATTTGCCGGAATCTCTGCGCCATTTATAATTGGAAGTGCCGGCTTTCATCTGTGTTTGAAAGAGGAAAGGATGACATTGCAGAACAAAGATCCTTTTGCCGCTCGAGAGCGTTTAGATACGGGTTCGGGTTCGGCTTTCTTTTACAAATTAGTCAAATTAGAAAAGGACGGTATCGCCGCCACCTCCCACCTACCTTTCAGCATCAAGGTGCTTTTGGAATCCCTCCTGCGCAACTGCAACGGTTTTGATGTCAGGGAAGAAGACGTGGTTAATCTTGCCAAATGGAATCCTAATAAGCCCGGCGCGAACGAAATCCCCTTCAAGCCGGCGCGAGTCATCCTACAAGATTTTACCGGCGTCCCAGCCCTTGTCGACTTGGCCGCCATGCGTTCCGTCATGCAGCGAATGGGCGGTGATGCGCAAAGAATCGAGCCGCTCATTCCGGCGGACTTGGTTGTGGATCATTCTATTCAGGTTGACTTTTACGCCAATGCGGACGCCCTGAGAGAAAACATGCGTATCGAGTTCGAGCGGAATCGCGAGCGCTATGAATTCTTAAAGTGGGGACAGGGCGCTTTCAAAAAATTCCGCGTCATTCCTCCCGGGGTCGGCATCGTGCATCAAGTCAACTTGGAGTATCTGGCTCAAGGCGTCTTCAGCAGCGCCGAAGATGGAGCTCAGGTTGTCCATCCCGACAGTTTGGTTGGAACCGATTCGCACACCACCATGATCAATGGTCTCGGCATAGTCGGCTGGGGCGTTGGCGGCATCGAAGCCGAGGCGGTGATGCTCGGTCAGCCTCTCTACATGCTTGCCCCGGAAGTGATCGGTCTCAAGATTGTCGGCGAATTGGCCGAAGGTGCCACGGCCACCGACCTCGCCCTGACCGTCACCCAGATGTTGCGCAAAAAGGGAGTGGTTGGCAAGTTCGTAGAGTTTTACGGGCCGGGATTAAGCAAGATGTCCTTGCCGGATCGAGCCACCATCGCCAACATGGCGCCGGAATACGGAGCCACGATGGGATTTTTCCCCATGGATGCTGAAGCCATGAATTACCTGCGACGCACAGGAAGGCCGGAAAGTTTAGTTCAATTGGTCGAACGCTATATGAAGGAACAAGGCCTCTATCGCACGGACGAAACGCCGGATCCGGAATTTTCCGACACCCTGCAGCTCGACTTGAGCACCGTTGAGCCCAGTTTAGCCGGACCCAAGCGGCCACAGGATCGTGTCCCCCTGGCCGAAATGAAACAGGCCTTTCGACATGCCTTGGCGGCTCCGGTGGATCAGCGCGGCTTCGGTCAAACGGCCCGGCAGATCGAACGATCAATTCGTATTTCTCTAAATGGCAAGGGCGAAGCGACCTTGAGGCACGGAAGTGTGGTCATTGCGGCGATCACGAGCTGCACCAACACCAGCAACCCATCGGTTTTGATCGGCGCTGGGATACTCGCCAAGAAAGCAGTCGAGCGCGGACTAACCGTTCCGCCGTATGTGAAAACCAGCTTGGCGCCAGGCTCCCGGGTCGTGACAGAGTATCTGAGGGAATGCGGCCTGACGTCGTATTTGGACCAGCTTGGTTTCCAAACGGTCGGCTACGGCTGCACAACATGTATCGGTAACAGCGGGCCGCTGCCGGAACCGGTAGCAAAAGGGGTCAAAGACGCGGATTTGGTGGTGGCTGCCGTGCTCAGCGGCAATCGTAACTTTGAAGGCCGTATCAACCCATCTGTGAAGGCGAATTACTTGGCCTCTCCCCCATTGGTCATCGCTTACGCCCTCGCCGGGACGGTGGACACGGATCTCAGTGTGGAACCCATTGGTACCGACAAACGAGGCCAGCCGGTATTCTTGCCAGACATTTGGCCGACGCAGCAAGAGATCATGAGTCTGATGGACAAGGCTTCCGATTCGAAGACCTTTGAACGCATGTACGCTAATGTCAACTCTTTCAATCCGGAATGGAACAAGATTCCCGATTCCGAAAGCATGCTCTATCACTGGCAAGAGGATTCCACCTACATTCAGGAACCACCCTTCTTCGAGAATTTTAAATTAGAACCGCAGCCCATTACCAGCATAGAGAAGGCCCGTGTCTTGGCGCTGTTGGGCGATTCGGTGACCACCGACCATATCTCTCCCGCCGGCTCCATTGCAGTCGATAGTCCGGCCGGGAAATATCTGGTAGAAAAGGGAGTTCTTCCGCGCGATTTTAACTCTTATGGCTCGCGGCGAGGAAACGACCGGGTGATGGTGCGCGGCACGTTTGCAAATCTCCGGCTGAAAAATCTCCTGCTCCCCGGCACCGAAGGCGGTGTGACGCTGCATTTGCCCGATGGCGAAAAGATGTGGATTTATGACGCTGCCATGCGCTATAAGGCAGAAGGCATACCGCTGATCGTTTTGGCGGGGAAAGAATACGGAACCGGCAGCTCGCGGGATTGGGCGGCCAAAGGCACATACCTCCTCGGTGTAAGAGCCGTTCTTGCCGAAAGCTTTGAGCGAATTCATCGCAGCAATTTGGTCGGCATGGGCGTTCTACCCCTGCAGTTCAAAGAGGGCGAGTCCTATCAATCCCTCGGCTTGAACGGTCGGGAGAGTTATTCGATTTTGTTGGACGACAATCTAAGACCGCGGCAAGAAATCAGCGTTGCCGCCCAAGACGAGAACGGCGGACAGAAGAGTTTCAAAGTGATTTGTCGCATCGATACGCCGGTGGAGATTGAATACTATCGGAACGGGGGAATCTTGCAGACAGTATTAAGAGCGATGTTGAAGGCGTGAAAACCCTGTTGTGCAGTTGCCATTCATTGGAACTTATCAATTTCTCAGATTCCGCCTATTAGCCGAAATTTACTAAATTCTGGGGCCATGCTCCCCTAAATTGACTGAAATAGGCGAGTGCGCATCATCAACCGATTAGAGCGGCTCACACCAAAAACTCTTATTTCATTGGCGAGGCTATGGTCTTTTCCAACGACTCTAACCACCTAATCGCTATATGACCTTGGACAAAAAAACCTGGCAACAAGCCATGCGTCATTACCAAGAATGGAACGAGGCGAAATCCCTAGAGGAAGTGAGGTCTGCCGGGCAAAAAGTTCTTGCTGATAAATGGAAACAGTACGTGCAGCTTTATGCCCTGGGGCGGTCGATCAAAGCAGAACCAAGCATCTGGGAACAACAGCAAATCGCCGCGGAATGGGAGGCTTACTATTCCAGCATTCGAACTCTTGAGGAATGGCGAAGGCGACATGGAAGAAACACTTAAGGCGGCGCTGAAACAGGCTGTCCTGTTTCTCGAAAAGCGCGGCTATCAATATGCGATCATAGGCGGGCTGGCAAACCAGCTCTGGGGCGAGCGCGATTCACTTATGATGTAGATATAAAGGTCCTCGTGCCGGAAACGGATTATGCTGCAGTAGGTTCAGCACTTCGGTCCGCTTTTTCGGAACGGGCGCGGCCACTCACCCCGGAAAACCCACTGATCGTTGACGTTAAGATCGAAACAGTCGTCGTGGATTTTCTCTTGGCCGTCCCAGGATATGAGGAAGGCATCATCACCCGAGCAATTCGGCGAGACATTAACGGATTACGGGTTTGGATTTGTTCAGCAGAGTATCTCCTCATTCAAAAAGCAGTAGCTAACCGGGCACGCGATTGGGACGACATCGAAGGCATCTTAATCGAACAGCACGGAAGACTTGATTATCCTTACATTGATCACTGGCTGAAGCAATTTGCCGAAGCATTGGAACGACCCGAGATGATGCGCCAATACCAGCGTGCTCTGCAACGAGTCTCGGCTCTGCATTCGCATCAAAACAATTCCCAATAATTTTGCCTGGTCAACAGGTCATGGGGGAAGCCAACAAACAGGTGATTCCTAAGGAGGCACTATGTCCATCATCGTCAATGACAAACAGTTGACCGCTTTCGTACAACAAGTCTTCGAAACCTTTGGAGTTTCCAAAGAAAATGCCTACATCTGCGCTGATAATCTGGTCTTGGCCGATTTACGCGGCATTCCTTCCCACGGCGTGGCGCGACTGAAACGTTATGTCGATGGGATGAAGAGCGGCATCATTTTGCCGCTTAGCAAGCCAACCATCGTCCGCGAAAGTCAGTCTACTGCCACCGTCGATGGGAATGCCGGGCTGGGACAGGTGGTTGGCCATTTCGCAACCAAGTTAGCTATTGACAAGGCCAAGAAAACCGGCGTCGGCACGGTCACCGTCCGCAACAGCAATCACTATGGCATTGCCGGCTATTACTCACAAATGATCTTGAACGAAGGCATGCTGGGTATCTCTATGACCAACTCGGCGCCTTTGGTGGTCCCCACCTTTGGGAAGGAGATGGTCATCGGTACCAATCCCATAAGCCTAACCGCGCCGACGAAGCGAAACCGCCCCTTCTTTCTGGATATGGCAACATCCGTTGTTCCGCGCGGAAAGCTCGAAGTCTATGACCGCAACGAGAAGCCATTGCCAGAAGGATGGGCCGTCGATTCCCAGGGCAAGATCACGACCAATGCCGCTGAGGTTTTGAGAAATATGACCAGTCGCGCTGGCGGCGGCATTCTGCCGTTGGGCGGCGAAGGAGAGCTATTCAGCGGCTACAAGGGCTATGGCATGGCCGTGCTAGTGGATATACTTTGCGGCGTGTTATCGGGAGGGGCCTGCGGAGACGCGGTGGACGTCAAGCCGGAAGGCAAAGCTGTGCCAGCGCAGGTAGCGCACTTTTTCATGGCGCTCCGAATAGAGAATTTCATCGACTTCGATGTCTTTACCGCTAAACTCGATGAGCTGATCGATCGCTTGAAAGGCTCCGCAAAGGCAGATGGCCAGAAGCGAATCTTCATTCATGGCGAAAAAGAATACGAGCTATACGACAAACACAAAAAGGAGGGAGTACCCTTGGAAGAGAAGGTGTATGCCACGCTCAAAGCAATTGGCAGCGAACGAGGAGTTGCCTTTCAACTTTAGTTCCTGAAAGCTTAGGCGTTTTTGCCCCAAGTAGGACGGCAAGATTCTTGCCGAAGATGGAAAAGCTGCCGCAAAAGAATCTGCATTTCGTTAGAAACCTATCTCAGTCATAAACAAAAAATCCCGATCTGTTTCGCAACGGATCGGGATTTTTGAAGTTCAGCTCACTTAGACCTTGGATACTTTGGCCGCCTGAGGACCTTTGGGTCCTTGCTCGATTTCAAACTCAACCTGATCCCCTTCCTCCAACGTCTTGTACCCTTCTCCCACAATTGCCTTAAAGTGGACAAACACGTCACCACCATTGGGGCGTTGAATGAATCCGTAGCCTTTAGCTCCGTTGAACCACTTGACTGTTCCCTTCTCCATGGAACATATCCTTTCCTTACTACAGTTTACCTCCGCAGGGTGCGGATCCGGCGATGTACAACCTGTGTAGTTGTGCCTTTAAATAGAAAAATCGCAATCACGGCCCTGTCATTCACCATCATTGCGATTTAGTATGTTCAGCTACGGGAGTGTACAAGAGATGACTCTAGCGAGATCTACCCAATAACTCTGGAAATTAAAAGCCCAACAACGGTGTACTGTTATTTGACGCTATCAATATAACATTGTCGTTTTTCAAATGCAAGCAATATCTTCAAAATTTTTAGTAAGTGATGGATTCGCATCATGATTATGTGTTGCTCAGGCTTTCGGCGATTCACTTCAATTTTTGACAAATACCATACTGCAAAGCCCTATTCATCCGAAAAATTCCCCCTCTTGCTTCCGCATACCCGCGCAACATTTGCCAGTTAACCGCTTGCGAAATCCGCGCCGCTTTAGAAGCAAATGCAAAAACCTTGAAATTAAAGCTAAAAAATAGTATAATAGGCCAAAGAAAAACAGGTTTCTGAAACACCTTTCCCCCTGATACGATCTATTCGGATCGATCAAAAAGACCAGGGCAAATCCCTCGGCCAGATTTTCACTGTGTTGCACGACGCTATGAGTTAAGGACGTTTTTGCTATATGCGCTGGAAGCCTCGAAAAAAACAACTCGCATTGTACACCACTGCTTTCTTGCTGCTCCTTGCCGTTTTCGCACTCGGCCCGCAACGGATCATGCTGGCCGGTCAACAGGCATACAATAGATGGATGATACTCACTTTGATCCTCGACAAGATTGAGCGATTCTATGTCGAAGAACGAAATCCTGATAGCCTTATCGAAGACGCCATTCAGGGCATGCTAAGAGGCCTTGATCCGCATTCCGTCTATCTGCCTGCCGACGACTATGCCGAGTGGCAACAGAAATATCAGGGGTTTCACGGCATTGGCTTAAAATACAATATCATCGGCAACCGCTTGGTGGTTGTATCGCTTTTTCAGGATGGACCCGCCCTTGCGGCAGGCATCCAGACTGGAGACAGAATCATCGAAATTGAGGGGCGTGACGTCAGTAACTTGAAAAGCGAACAAATCGGTGCGCTTTTGGTCGGACCTTTGGATTCGAAAATGTCACTGGTTATTGAGCGTAAGAACGTGAAGGAGCCCATCCATTTCGAAATTCCTCGCAAGCCGATTGTTGTCGAAAGCATTCCATGCGCTTTCATGTTGAATGACACGACGGGCTATATCAAAATCGCTCAGTTCACCGAGTCCACACCCACTGAATTGGACCTCGCCTTTGCTCAACTGCGAGAGCAAGGCATGGCCCAATTGTTGCTGGATTTGCGAGACAACAGCGGCGGTCCGTTTCGCGCCGGCATAGATGTAGCGGATCGTTTCATACCCGGCGGAAAGCTGCTACTCTTTACCAAGGGTCGAACTCCCTCGGCTACGGCCCAGTACATTTCCTCCGAGAGCAACACTCTGCCGATGCTTCCCCTCATCATCATGGTAAACGAAGCTTCGGCAAGCGATGCGGAAATCGTGGCTGGGATCATTCAAGATTGGGACCGAGGCTTGCTGGTTGGGCGTACGACTTATGGCAAAGCTCTGGTGCAAACGGAATACCCTTTTCAAGATGGTTCCGCTTTGCTCTTGACTACGGCGCGCTACTATACGCCCTTAGGCCGACTGATCCAGCGCCAATACGCGCTCGACGAGAGTAGCCAAGAAGAAACCAAATTGGAAAAATCTCGGCGAAACTTGATTTCCAAGAATACAAGAATCTTTACGACCCCGAAAGGCAGAGTCCTAACCGCGGAGGGCGGCATTACCCCCGACATTGTTCTGGAGCCGGAGGAGTTTTCCTTCTCCGATGCGTTCAAGCGACTATACTTCGCCAATGCCAGCTATTTCGCCACTTTTGCTGCGGATTTTGTAAACAGCCACCCTGAGCTTCGAGGAGAAATCTCCAACTATTTGCGGGATTTTCAGGTCACCGAACCCATCCTCAACCAATTCTACCAAACGGTGGTGGCCTCGGGCTTTCGTTTCAGCATGCAAGAGCTGCGCGAAAATGCGCCGCAAATCAAGCTGACCCTAAAGCGCGAAATAGCAGGGATCATTTGGGGTGATCAGGGACGCCACACTGTCGCGGCATCAATGGACCGAGAGGTAATGGAGGCCGCTAAGCATTTTGCCGAAGCCAAGCGCTTGATGGCCAATTGAGAAATTACCAACTATATTTACTGACGCGCATCCGTGTCTCTTCCGCTATTGGATTCCCGTTTCTCGATTTGGGTTGGCGCACCTGACCAAGGAAGGACTTGAACAGAACGGGCGACGGGCAGATCTTCCTGCTGCCGCGTAAAACCTCACTCACGGGGGCAATCTTTTTCCCAAACTGAGCTTGGGAAGGAGATTTCGTCACTTGCGCCCCGTAAGTGAGCGGTTACGTTGCCAGAAAAAATACCTTGACAAGAATTATTCCATATTGTATGTTTGGTGGTCAATTCTCGGCCACCCCTTACCTACACCATGTTTTACAGCTACACATCTGGAGACCCGCATGGCGACAAAACTGATATTCGAGCTTGGCTCCCAAGGCCGGACTGGGGCCAGTCTACCCGAGATGGACGTTCCGGAATTGAGCGTTCACGAGCTCATTCCCCAAGAACAACTACGAACCTCTCCCCCACAGTTGCCGGAAGTCAGCGAAGCAGAAGTTATTCGACATTTTATCAGCCTGTCGACCAAGAACCATCACGTTGACAAGGGCTTCTACCCGTTGGGATCCTGCACCATGAAATACAATCCCAAAATAAACGAAGAGACCGCAGGGTTGGACGGTTTCCGCGCGATTCATCCGTTGCAACCAGAGTCTACCGTGCAAGGAGCGCTGCGGCTCTTGTATGAAATCGGTGAATATCTCTGCAAAATTTCCGGTCTCGCTGCGGTCAGCCTTCAACCCGCAGCGGGTGCTCACGGCGAGCTCACCAGTCTCATGCTGATTCGCAATTTCCACGAAAGCCGAGGGCGACGCCGAAAGTACGTCCTGATACCTGACTCCGCTCATGGCACGAATCCTGCTAGCGCGACCATATCCGGATATTCAGCCGTCCAAATCAAATCTAATGACCAAGGCAGAGTGGATTTGGATAACCTAAAATCCGCCATCAATGAGGACGTGGCTGCGCTCATGTTGACCAATCCCAATACACTCGGCATCTTCGAGACCGGCGTGGCAGAGATCGCCAAGATCGTTCACGAAGCCGGAGCGTTGATGTACATGGACGGCGCCAACATGAATGCGTTGCTGGGGATCGTCCGTCCGGGCGACCTTGGCTTTGACGTCGTGCATTTCAATCTGCACAAAACGTTCTCCACCCCGCACGGCGGCGGCGGACCGGGTTCCGGTCCTATTGCAGTCACTGAACAATTGGCCGACTTTCTTCCCATGCCGTGCATTCGAAAAAAGGAAAACGGCTATACCTTGGATTGTTCCCGTGCGCAATCCGTTGGGAAAGTCAGTACATTCTATGGTAATTTCGCTGTCATTGTGCGGGCTTACACTTACATTCGCTCATTGGGCGCCGCCGGCCTGCGACAGGTCAGTGAAGCAGCCATCATCAACGCCAACTACCTGCAAAGTCTGCTGAAGGATGAATATGATCTGCCGTTCAAGGGCCGACCCATGCACGAATTCGTTCTCTCCGGCGAGCGACAAAAGGCGAAGGGAGTAAAGACTCTGGATATCGCCAAACGATTGCTTGACTTTGGTGTCCATGCGCCGACCGTTTATTTCCCCTTGATCGTACACGAAGCGTTGATGATCGAGCCGACGGAAACGGAAACCAAGCAGAGCATCGAAGAATTCGCCGGTTTTATGATTCAAATCGCCAAAGAAATTGAACAAGCTCCGGAAATGCTAAAACAGGCGCCTACTTCCACCCCTGTTTCGCGATTAGATGAAGCCCTGGCAGCTCGGGAGTTGAATGTTCGTTATCGCTTTCCAAAGGATTCCGCTTGAAGAATTCTGCAACACAGCAAAAGTCAAAAATCTTGGTGGTAGATGACATTCCCGTCAACATCCAGTTGATGCAGACCTATCTTTCCTCGGTCGGATATGAGACTATTTTCGCTCGTAACGGCGAAGAGGCTTTGATACAGGTCAAGGACCATCAGCCCGACCTACTGCTCTTGGATGTCATGATGCCCAAGATGGACGGCTTTGAAACCTGCCGGCTGCTAAAAAGTAACCAGGAGACTCGCTATATTCCTGTCATCATGGTTACGGCTTTGAATGAAATAGAAGACAAAATCAAGGGGATAGAAGCCGGAGCCGACGATTTCATCACCAAGCCTTTCAACAAGCTTGAGCTGCTGGCACGGGTCAAGTCGCTTTTGCGCATGAAAAACTTGCACGATCAACTGCAAGACAAGATCAGGCAGCTTGAAGAGGCGAAAGAACGCCTGCGCGAACTGGCGGTTACCGACGGCCTGACCGGCCTGTACAATTACCGCTACTTTAAGGAGTTTTTAGCACAAGAATTGCGCCGGGCAGAACGGCATCATTCCAATGTCTCGGTGGTCATGGTCGACATCGACTTTTTCAAAAACTACAACGACACCTATGGACATTTGGCCGGTGACGAGGTGCTGCGCATCCTGGGCCAATTGATGCGAGAAAATATTCGCAGCATCGATTTGGCCGCTCGGTACGGAGGGGAAGAGTTTGCTTTGGTCTTACCGGAAACGAACAAAAAAGCCGCTCGTTTCGTCGCCGACAAGATCAAGAGTTTGGTTGAAGAGTACCCATTCCGCAATGAGGAAACCCAGCCGAACGGTAATCTGACGGTAAGCATGGGCGTCGCAACTTATCCGACTGATGGGAAAGCTATGGAAGATTTGATCAACCGCGCCGATCAATGGTTGTACCAAGCCAAAGCCGGAGGCCGCAATCGCGTGGTGGACGCATAATGGGGAAAAGGATTTATGACGAACTGGATTAGGCAACATATCAAGAGCAAGCTTTTTCGCAAGCTGTTTTTGCCGACCTTAGCCGCCGCGTTGATCCCCGTCTTGACTATCGGCGCCTTTTGGCTGCAAAATCGACAAGACTTGGCCGAAGGCTTTCTTGCCAAGCTTTTGCCTCAATATTACGGCATCATCATTCTCACCCTGCTTTTAGCCGGCGTGGTCGCCTTTTATCTTTCCCGATACATTGCCGCACCGATTTCCGAGCTGACAAAAAGCGCAACAGAGATTGCCCGCGGCAATTTTTCTCACGAAATTCCGGTCCATTCCGATGACGAGATCGGGCGCTTGGGCCGGCTCTTTAACTATATGACCACGGAGTTGCGCCGGCTACACAACATGAACCTGGCCCAGATCATCGCCGAACGCAACAAAACCCAGACCATTATCAAAAATATTGCCGACGGCGCCATTGTAACAGATCCCAAATCGCGGGTCCTCATTCTGAATGCCGTGGCCGAAAAGTGGTTAGGACTGCATGAGGGAGAAGCCTTCGAGAAGCCTCTTTCCGACTACGTAAAGGAGCCCCGCCTTTTGCAGCTAATCACCGAAGCAGCAAACAACAAAGACGCTGTTTTGCCCGCTGTTGAGATCAGTCTCAAGGTTAGCCGCGAGTGGAAGCCGCGGACGTTGCAGGCGCGGGCTGCGCGGGTGCAGCAGGGGAATGGTGAGCTCATCGGCATTGTTACCATCTTGCGCGACGTGACGCAGCAAAAAGAAATCGACAAGCTCAAAACCGAGCTTGTTTCCATGGTCGCCCACGAGCTGCGATCGCCGCTGACGAGCATTTCCGGCTTTAGCGAATTGCTCCTTGATTCGGACACTACGCCCGAACAAGCCACCGAATACGCAAATATCATCCTGAAAGAGGCGAATCGACTTTCCGATCTGATCAACAAGTTTCTCGACATTTCTCGCATCGAATCCGGTCGCATCCAGCCCAAGAAGGTGTCGTTGGATTTGCACGAGACCATCCAGATGGTGGTCGGCAATAATTCCTATCTCGCCAGTAGAAAAGGGATCGAGGTGGAAATCCATAGTCCGGAAAATTTGGACAAAGTCATGGCCGATAGCGGCATGATGGAACAAGTCTTTCTCAATCTTTTCTCCAATGCGATAAAATACAGCGCAGAAAAGACGAGAATCGATTTTGTAATTCGCCAAACAGAAAGCGAGATTATTGTCGAGGTACATGACCAGGGATATGGGATCCCTCCCAAAGCATTGCCAAAAATCTTTGACAAGTTCTATCGCGTGACGGAAAACGACAAGGTGCGCGAAACCGCCGGCTCCGGTTTGGGTCTCTCTCTCGTCAAACAGATTGTGGAGATGCATAACGGGCGCATCGAGGTGGAAAGCGAGGTGGGACGCGGCTCGGTTTTCTCCGTCTTTTTCTTACGCGCGAATGGGCGACACAAAATGGCGGTGCGTCACGAACGGGATACGGAAGATATTGTGTGGTGATTTGAGCCGGCTTATTGGGTGCGAAATTCAATGGCTCGCCCGTGCTTATGCACGCTAAACTTTTGATGGAGTGGTGGCATGGAGAAGGGTAGGGTTTTGTTAGTAGACGATAATTTGGATATGCTGATCATCGGTCAGCGGATTTTTACCAGAGCCGGATACACATTTGTTTCCGCACGCAGCGGGCGCGAGGGGCTGCAAAAGGCGAAAGCCGAAAAGCCGGACCTCATTATTTTAGACTACATCTTACCAGACCTTAACGGCACCCAGTTCATCCGAACCCTTGCGACCGAATCCGAGTACATTGAGGTAAAAGATACGCCGATTGTCATCCTAACCGCCCGCTCGGAATATATAGAAGATTTGCAGCGATGTTTCGAGTTAGGCCTACGCGCCTATCTGAACAAGCCATTCGGACATCGCGAACTGGTGAACGTTGTGGAAAACGTCATTCGTTTGGCAAAAGTGGGATCCCGGACTTCCGCGCCGCAACCTGGTCCCCCCGCCTCAACGGCACAGCCGAGCGGAGCTATTGCCGACGCCACCTGGCTTGAGGACGTGAGACTCTCGGCAAGTACGATAGCCAGTCTGTGTCGTGAGCTGGTGTCCGCCGAGCACCCGCCACTTGCCGAGCCGCAAAGAACAGAGCTGCAAGCCATCTATGCCAGCAGCAAGAGACTACTCAATCTCATTCAGCAAAAATGCCCGGCCGATGCCATGAGCCATTGACCCTCGAAAACAAGAGTGTCGGAACCTATGGAGCTGAACTACCAAAACCTGATCGAAAACGTCGAAGATCTGATCTTCACTCTCAACAACCAAGGTGAATTCTCCTTCGTGAACCGCAGGCTGGCGGCTTTCACCGGCGCCCCCAAAGAAAATTGGTTAGGCCGCAGCTTTTCCGATCTGATCTACCCCCAAGACCAGCACTTGGCAAAACTCAATTTCGAGAAAACTTTGCACGGATTTTCCCGCACCTTTGAAGCCAGACTACCGCAGCACGATGGTACTCCAGTGTATTTCTCCACTAATCTTGCTCCCATCTATGAAGATGAGCAGGTCGTTGGCGCCGTGGGCATTTCACGCGATATTAATGAGCGAATGAAGTTGGAACAAGAAGTCATCGAGCTCAAAAATTTCAATGAAAGCATCATCCAAAGCATTCAATCTGGGCTCATTACTTTGGATCTGGACGGCGTCATCACCTCGTTTAATTCCGGCGCGGTGGAAGCACTGGAATACTCTGCCGCAGAAGTAGTAGGCAAGCCGCTGGCCACGATTTTTGGCGAACCGGCGATGAATCTGCTTTTCTCTAAAGGCTTTCGCCTCTTGGCCACGCCGCCAAATCGTGAGATGTCCCTCCTGACCAAGTCCGGCAAGCAAGTAACCATTGGTTTCACGCTGACGCCCAGACTGGACGACGAGGATCGACAAGTGGGGACGATCATTTCTTTCAAAGACATCTCGCTGATCAAGCAAATGCAAGCCGAAGTCATGCGCATGGATCGGCTTGCCTCATTAGGGGTGCTGGCATCGGGAATCGCCCACGAAATCAAGAATCCTTTGGCCGGCATCAAGGCAATGGCGCAAACTCTGCAAGAGGAATTTGCCGAAACAGATGAACGATTTGTCTACTTGAGCCGAATTGTTCGTCAAGTCAACCGTTTGGACGAGCTGCTCAAGGCGTTTTTCGACTATGCGAGGCCGCGCCCACCGGTAAAGAAGCTACATCAAGTCCACGACATACTTCACGAAGTCCGGACTTTGGTAGATAAGAAACTGGCAGAAAGAAATATTACGTTCAACGAGCGTTTTCAGCCGGACCTTCCTGCGGTGTTCGTAGACTTTCACCAAATCCAGCAGGTGCTCCTGAATCTCATTCTCAACGCCATCGACGCTTTCGACGGCCCCGGCCAATTGACTGTCTCGGCAGCGTTGGCAAGAACCCCGACACCGAGCTTTCACCATCGCCACGCTGGCGGCGACGCAGAGGTCGGACCTCCATTCGTAGAGCTGAACGTCGCCGACACAGGGGCCGGCATTTCGCAAGAAGATTTGGAAAAAATTTTCGACCCCTTCTTCACCACCAAGCCGCAAGGTACCGGATTGGGACTATCCATCGTCTATCGGATTATAGCTGCACACGGTGGGAAAGTAAGCGTGGAGAGCAAAAAGGGACGGGGAACCACCTTCACACTGCTCTTACCCACAGAGGAAACCGAGTCATGAAAGCGAGCATCCTGGTGGTCGAGGACAACGAAGACCTTTGCCAGACCATTGCGGACGTCATGAAAAAAGAGGGCCATCAGGTCAAAACCGCTTATTCGAGCGAAGAGGCGCTAACCAAGCTGGAAAAGGGCATGATCGATCTGGTGCTCTTGGACATTAAGCTGCCAAAGATGAGCGGATTAGAGCTGTTGGCCAAATTAAGAGAACAAGACTCCGACCTCTTGGTCATCATGATCACCGCTCTGACGGATGCACGCCCAGCGATCGAAGCGATGAAAGCGGGCGCCTATGATTATCTGCTCAAGCCATTCGAGCTGGACGAGCTGAAACTGATCGTGGCCAAAGCGTTAGAGACTCATCGGCTCAAGTTGGAAGTGGCTCGGCTAAAAGAACAGCAGCGTAAGCGCTCCCCCGACAGTGATCTTTTTGGCCAAAGCACCGCCATCCAAGAAGTACAAAACCTCATCCAAATTATTGCGCAAACACCCAAAACTTCCGTGCTCATCCAAGGCGAAACCGGCACCGGCAAAGAGCTGGTGGCCAACGCCATCCACGCCGCCAGCGCCCGGGCGGACAAAGCTTTGGTGAAAATCAACTGCGCAGCCATTCCGGAAAACCTGCTGGAAAGCGAGTTGTTCGGTTACGAAAAAGGCGCCTTCACCGACGCCAAGGGCACCAAGCGCGGCCTATTCGAGCTGGCACACGGCGGCACCATTTTTTTGGATGAGATTTCCAGCATGAAATTGTCGCTGCAGCCCAAGCTTTTGCGGGTATTGGAGACCAGCACCTTCATGCGCATCGGCGGCACCAGCGACATTGCCATCGATATTCGCGTCATTGCCGCTACCAATCAGGACTTGGAAAAATGCGTGCGCGAGGGCACCTTCAGGGAGGATTTGCTCTATCGCCTCAAGGTCATGGTCATCAATATGCCGCCCTTGCGGGAGCATCCGGAAGACATTGTGCCCATGGCCAAAATGTTCATTGAGCAAAACAATCGCGAGTTCAATAAGAATATTCGGGGCATTTCCCGCGAAGCCCAGGAAGTGATGTTACGCTATCCTTGGCCCGGAAACGTCCGTGAGCTCAGGAATGTGTTGGAGCGAGCGGTCATTCTATGCAAAGCCGACGAGATCACCGCCGAGCTTTTACATTTGGAGCCCCATGATCAACAACCGTTGCCGATTTCCTTCCCCGCGGGCATGGCAATGGCAGGCAGCAGCGCCGACCCGGAATCCTTGCAGGAAATGGAAAAGAAGCACATCATCCATATCTTGGAAAAGTACAACCAAAACAAATCCCAAGCGGCGCGGGTTCTGAACATCTCGCGCTCTACCCTGCGGGAAAAGCTAAGGGTATACGGCTTGGCATGATGGTTGGACTTGAGACCTGTGAGGTTTCGGAGACCTCACAGGTCTTCTTGTTCTTACCTCACATTTCCTTTGAACGGCTTCTCTTTACTAAAATCCGGGGCAAAATCATCCTCCCTATCTCCATCCCACGAAGACATATGTTGGACGAACATGTTAGTAAAACCCAACTCCAGTGCATGGTCGTAAACGCGATAAAACTCCCGTGCCGTTACTCGTCTGTTTAGCTCTGCGATCTTGACCATGCGCGCTGGCCAGTACTGTGACATCAGGCTGATGGGCAGGTCCTGACCAAACTCATTGAACAAGGTCGAAAGGGCGTCGATGGAATTTTGCACCTGACCGGGGAGTACCAGATGGCGCACAAAAACGCCTTTGGTCGCCGCCTCTCTTTTTCCCAAAAAGCTATCGAGAAAGCCTTTTTGGCGTACCATTTCGACGATAGCGTCCAAAGCCACGGTGGGATAGTCACGGCAGCGGGAAAGGTTTTGCGCCAGGCCAGCATCGGCGTACTTATAATCGGGCATGTAAATATCGGCGTAGGATTCTAATTCGCGCAGCGACTCCACTTTCATATAGCCGGAAGTGTTGTACAAAATGGGAAGAGGAATCTGGCGCCAGCGCAGCTCGTTGACGATCTCGATAGTATGGGGAAGGAAATGATCGGGGGTAACGAAATTGACGTTGTGAATCCCCTCGCGGCGATAAAGCTGCTCCAGCCTGTCCACCACTGCCTGCACGGTGGTGGCGCTACCCATATCGAAACAGGAGATTTGGTAATTCTGGCAAAAATCGCATTTCAGACTGCAGCCGGTGAAAAAGACCGTGCCGGAGCCGTGACTGCCGGAGATGGGCGGCTCTTCACCGTGATGCGCCTCGATGGACGACACGCGCAGCTCGGCCGTTTCACCGCAAATTCCGGTTTTGCCGACAGTGCGATCTACGCGACAGGTGCGGGGACAAAGCGTGCAGCTCTTGTAGCTTTTGAAATCTATCAGAATTCGCCCTCCCATTGAGGTTTTCAGCCCTACTCTTCTTTTCGACACTTCGGACTTGAGCGAGAATTTAGGATTAATTTGCTTCTTTGCAACCGATTTTGCAATTTGGTGGCAGCGCCTCATTGTAGGTACTGCGGCAAACTGCACCCAGAACCGGGAATTGGACGGCACAGAATATCTGAGCGAAAATGTTTGACGCAAGGGAACCGCCTAATATCTCGATTCCGCCAACTCGAATCTGTCCTATTGGAGAAGAATCCAGAGAACGCACAAAAATTCCTCTTGCATATTTTGCGCAGAAAAGGTATTTTTTCCGCACAAAAAATGTACAGAAATAGTGGGAAATTGGCAATCAGTTCTTTTGTTTTGGAGGCAAAGCAAGATGCCGAGCATGAATTTAAACCTAAGTGACAGGGCCTGGGAAATTCTGGATGAGCTATCCAAAAAAACCGGGAAGAAGAAATCCGAGATCATGCGCAACGCGCTCATGCTGATGTACCTGGCGGAGAAGGAAAGCAGGAACAATCGCTCCCTGGCTTTTATTAATGACGAGACCAATGAAGCAGTCACCAAATTGGTAAATATTTTTTAGCGGGGATGACATGATGGAAAGGCCGGGATCCCCATCCTCCGGAGGACTTGCTCAGATCAACTTGAGTGAGGAAGTTGCTGACAGTTTTCAGGTCGAGCCAACACCGAAGGAAGTGGACGTAAAAGAACGCATAGGGAAGAATTTGAGCAGAGATCGAGAGAAGTGCACTTGAGACTCCGGGTGCAATTCGCTTTTATCATGATCGGCTTGGTGGGAGCGAGTAACGTGGTGACGCTCATCATCCTTTTGCTTTTGGGCTTTCGGGTTTTTGCTTTCGATCTCAGCGATACCGTGGTGGTGGCCGCCATCAGCGCCACGGTTGCCGAGCTGGCCAGCGTTTTTCTAATCATCGTCAAGTTTCTCTTCCATGTTGACATGCCGGTTGAATTCGATTAACGCGGTTTCATCCTTTCCTACAAACAGAGGTCGCATTCTTCTTTCTCTATTTGAAATACTTTGAAAAGCCCTTTATTCGAAACCGTCGAACCGGCTCTCTTCCTTTCCTTCCACCATCCATTGCGCACCCACGGCAAATAAATGCAAGCGAACGGTTGTTTACTACAAAGCCATACCGTCAGAATGATCGGGAGAACTCATGACTTTTTACGAGCGATTACAGCGAGGCATTGTCCTTTTTGACGGGGCCATGGGCACCCAAGTGCAAGCCCTTCATCTAACTCCGGCAGATTGGGATGGCCGGATGGGCTGCATCGAGGTGTTGAATCTCACTGCTCCGCATAAGATACAAAACATCCACGAGGCCTATTTGCAGGCCGGGTCGGACGTGATCGAAACCAATACCTTCGGAGCCAATGAGATCGTGCTCGCCGAGTACCAATTGCAGGATCGGGTGGTGGAAATCAACCGCGAGGCGGCGCGGATTGCCCGCAGGGCGGCGGAGAATTACTCCCAAGACAAGCCGCGCTTCGTGGCCGGATCCATGGGACCCGGCACCAAATTGATCACCCTCGGCCAAACGGATTTCGCCACCATGCACCACTCTTACGCTGCGCAGGCGCAAGGCTTGTTGGAGGGCGGAGTGGATTTATTTGTCATCGAAACCTGCCAAGACCTCCTGCAAATCAAGACGTGTCTGCTGGCAGTTTTCGACACATTAGAAAAGAACAAGGTCGATCTGCCGGTCATCGTCTCCGTGACGGTCGAAACCAGCGGCACGTTGCTCATCGGCAGTGAAATGGCCGCTGTATTGGCCGCATTGCTCCCGTTTGACATCGCCGCTTTGGGAATGAACTGCGCGACGGGACCTGAACACATGCGTCCCTACATCCAACAAATCTGCCAACAGTTTCCCGGACCGGTTCTCTGCCAGCCAAACGCTGGCCTGCCGCAGAATGTTGGCGGAGAAATGGTTTACACGCTTTCAATTCGTGAATTCGTCGATGTTCTGAGCGACTTTGTTTCCACGGAGGGAGTGCAAATCATTGGCGGCTGTTGCGGCACGACGCCGGAATTCATCAAAGGCTTGGCTGAGAGAATCCCGTCGCTGATCATGGCCAAAAGGCGCCCGGAGTCGACGCCCTCCATCTCCTCAAATTTTATTGCCCAAACCTTGCATCAGGATCCCGGGCCGTTCTTTGTCGGCGAGCGCGCCAATACCAACGGCAGTAAGGAGTTTCGCGAGTATCTGTTGAAGAACGACTGGGATGGTGTAATTTCCGTAGCCCGTCAGCAGCAAAACACCGGCGCGCACGGTCTGGATCTTTGCGTCGCTTACACCGGGCGAGATGAAGTCGCCGATATGACCGAGGCCGTCAAGCGCATGGCTACGCAGGTTAATCTGCCATTATTTATCGATTCCACGGATGTGCGAGTGATGGAGGCGGCGCTTAGACTGTACGGTGGTCGTGCGGTTATTAACTCAATCAATTTGGAAGACGGCGAGGAACGTGCAGGCAAGATTTGTCGCCTTGCCAAGCGTTACGGCGCGGCCTTGATCGCCTTGACCATCGATGAGAGCGGCATGGCCTTGGAGGTAGAGAAAAAACTCGCCGTTGCCCGGCGCATTTTCCATATCGCCGTTGACAGACATGGCCTCAAGCCGCAAGATCTCATCTTTGATGCGCTCACCTTCACGTTGGGCAGCGGCGACGCATCACTAAGAAAGGCCGGCATGGCTACCCTACAGGGTATCCGTACTATTAAAGCGGCTCTCCCGGGCGTGCTGACGATTCTTGGTGTCAGCAACGTATCGTTTGGACTGGCGCCGCAGGCTCGCGAAATCTTGAACTCTGTTTTTCTGGCAGAAGCAGTCAAAGCAGGCTTGGATCTGGCCATCGTCAATGTCAAAAAGATCCTGCCGCTGTATCAAATCGCTGCCGATGATTTGCAACAATGCTTGAATCTGATTTATGACCGCGGCAGCGACAATCCGTTGTTCGAATTCATCGAGCATTTCCAGAAAAAAACCGGCACTGCCAAGAAAGCAACCACGAACGAGACAAATCAACCTTTGGATGATCAAATCCAACAGCATATCATCGATGGCAATCGCTCCGGCATGGAGAATCTCCTTCTGCAAAGCTTGCAGGAAAAGACTGCATTGGAAATCATCAACACCTTGCTCATCCCGGCGATGAAAACTGTCGGCGATCTCTTTGGCTCGGGACAGATGCAATTGCCTTTCGTACTGCAATCCGCCGAGGTGATGAAGTTCGCCGTGGACAGGCTGGAGCCATTTCTGGAAAAATCGCTGGCCCAAACGCAAACCAGTTTGGTCATTGCCACGGTGCGTGGGGACGTGCACGACATCGGCAAAAACCTGGTGGACATCATTCTCAGCAACAATGGCTACAAGGTCTACAATCTGGGTATCAAATGTGAGATCGAGACCATGCTGCAAAAGGCGCAGGAGGTGAATGCCAGCGCCATCGGCATGAGCGGGCTGCTGGTCAAGTCTACGGTGGTGATGAAAGAGAACTTGCAGGAAATGCAACGACGCGGCATCCAAATTCCCGTGCTCCTGGGTGGCGCCGCTTTAACCCGAGGTTACGTAGACCAAGTCTGCCAAGCCGCATACGACAAGCCGGTTATTTATTGCTCGGATGCGTTCGAAGGCTTGAAAGCGATGCAGATGATCAAAGAAGGAAAGCTTGAATTGCAGCGAGCTAATATAACGTCCGCTGATTTGACCCCTGCCGCGCGCGCCGAGGCAAAGCCGGAGGAAATTCTTTGGAATATCGACGTTCCGACTCCGCCCTTCTGGGGCAATGCGATTGTAAGGGACATCGACCTCGATACCGTTTTCACCTATTTGACGGAATCGGTGCTGTTCAGAGGTCGATGGGGGTACCGCCGCGGCAAGCTTGGTAAGGAGGAATATGACGCCTTGATCGACTCCCAAGTCAAACCCCAACTGGAGGAACTCAAACAACGCTGCAAAGCTGAGAAGCTATTGCAGCCGATTTTGGTGTATGGCTATTACCCTTGCAATAGCGAAGGGAATCAAATCATAGTCTATGACCCGGCAAGTCAGAAAGAGTGGATCAGATTCAATTTTCCCCGACAGAAGCGGGCTCCGTTCCGCTGTATCGCAGATTTCGTGCTGCCGGTAGATTCCGGCCGGCGGGATTTGATCGCCTTCCAAGTTGTAAGCGTAGGCGCGAAGGCGATGGAAGAGTCAAAACGTCTTTTTGAGTCGAATCATTATAAAGACTATTTGCTTTTTCATGGTCTCAGTGTCGAGACTACGGAAGCGTTGGCGGAGTACTGGCACAAGAAAATACGCGAAGAGCTTGACATCGCCGGAGATGACGGCTCGGGTATCAACGACTTTGTGGTACAAAAGTATCGCGGCTCGCGCTATTCCTTCGGCTACCCGGCTTGCCCTGATTTGTCGGAAAACAGAAAGATATTCGCCATCCTGCAGCCTGAACGAATCGGTGTCACCCTGACCGATGAAGATCAGATGCTGCCGGAACAGACGACTTCAGCCTTTATCATCCACCATCCGCAAGCGAAATACTTTAACGTGGAATAAAAAGAAGGGCAACAGTTCAGCCTCCCGATAAGAAGAGGTGTTATGCCGACCGCAGGGAGGAATCGCTCAGTCCCGAGTCTACGAACATGTTCGCTGCTCTTCTCTTATAGATTTCTCCTCCGCCTGTGGCGGACTCGAGATGACTACGCCTCTGAACTTTCTCGAAAAAGGAAAGCATTATGCCGCCGTGCTTGAAACGGTTTTTTGAAAGCTTTGAGGGAAGCGGAGAGATGGAAAAGTACATTTGTACCAATTGCGGCTATGTCTACGACCCGGCTGTTGGCGACCCCGTGGGCGGAATACCTCCCGGCACTCCCTTCCGGGAACTGCCTGACACCTGGATTTGTCCTGTGTGTTATGTTGCCAAGGATCTATTCGATCCCCTGTAGCCAAAAACAGAGAGGCCCAAAAATAAAAACGCCGAGCCATCCATTGGCACCGGGTTTAGGGGGGTTACCGGTCACCGAGGAGGACGCTCGGCAAATCAAACCAGATCTGATTGACGGCCAAAATATAATACCCTATGCTCGAAATCGCAATAGGTAATTTTTTGTATTTTTCAGTAAGGCTTTTTTGCAGCCGCCATCAACGAAACACTGCTTTGCTTTGCTTTCTCGAACCTCCCTTCCGATCTTCGCAGCAAACCGGCCTGCCCCAGAGTTCTCCCAAAATAAAATTGCCGAGACATCCATGGCACCGGGTTTAGGGGGGTTACCGGTCACCGAGGGGATGCTCGGCAAATTCGTATTCAAGCTTGCAATTATTTTCAAAACAGATGATCCGGGACACAGTTGAATTCGTTTGTGACCGCCTTTGACTACCAATGCCCGGATCACCAATGCTTACACCCGCTTGAGCCGGTCAGGCTCTGAGGGCGGCAAGACCGACGCTGGACGTTAGTCCCATCGATCGCCTAATCTGTGTGCGTCTATCTCGCACGCAAAGTATAGCCAAATATTCTCAGGAATACAATAGGCTATTCCATGTATTCTCTTGTAAGGTTTTCTTGTACGGGAATAGGCTCATTCCAACTCGGTAAGACCTTCCTTGATGGCATATTTCACTAGATCGGCGACGCTGTGCAGCTTTAGCTTATCCATAATCCGGTGTCTGTGCGTTTCCACAGTCTTGACGCTGATGTGCAATAGCTCGGCAATGCGCTTGTTGCTCAATCCTTCTGCCAATAATTTCAGAACTCCCTTCTCGCGTTCGGTCAATTCACCCTCCGCGCTCTTGACGGCGGTCTTGACGTCGCCTTCTTTGAGCCAGGCACTAACGATCGATCTGGAGATGGAAGGACTCAGGTAGATGCTGCCGCTGGTTATGGCAGCGATGGCGTTTTTTAGATCATCCGAGGCGGATTGTTTCAACAAATAACCGGAAGCGCCATTCTTCAAAGTCTGCCGGACGTACTCTTCTTTAGAATGCATGCTCAACACCAAAATTTGCGTCTCCGGAGAAATCCTCTTTATTTCCCGAATGGCCTCAATACCTCCCATCAAAGGCATTTGGATATCGAGGATCAGAATATCGGGATGTAATCCTTTCGCCTGTTCGATGGCTTCAATCCCATCTCCGGCTTCACCGACAACGGTAACATTATTCAAAGCCTGCAATAATTCGCGAAGCCCGGCTCGCACCAGGGCGTGATCGTCTGCCAGCACCGCTCTGATCTTTTCCATCTCACCCCTCTCTCTTTGTCGGAAGCATGATTGAGACAGTTGTTCCCTGATCCGCCGCTGATTTTATGTCAAAAGTTCCGCCGAGCATAGATGTCCTTTCACGCATGCTAATGAGACCGTATCTTCCGCTGGATCCTCTGCTGAAAAATTCACTCACGTCGAAACCCTTGCCGTTATCGCAAATCATCAAGTTGATAAAATCATTCTCACGCGTCAGTCGAACCGTAACTTCGGTGGCATGCGAATGTTTTAGGACATTCCTCAAGGCCTCTTGAGCAATCCGGAACAGCGCGGTTTCCTCAAGCTGAGATAGCGAACCTTCGATGGCCGAATGAGAGAAACAGACTTTAATGCCCCATTTGCTGATGAATTCATCAATATGATCTTTCAGGGCGGAGACCAAGCCAAAGTCATCCAGTAGAGGCGGGCGCAAGGTGTAGCATAGGTCCTGCGCCGTGATGATCGCTTTTTCGACGGTCTTATGCGCTGCGGTCAACAGCCCGGTCGCCCGTTCGGTATCGCTTTGGATGGCATTGGCAGCGGCGCCGATCTCAAGCTGTAAGGCGGTCAGGTATTGACCCAAAGAATCATGTATTTCCAAAGCTATGCGACTTCGCTCCTCCTCTTGTATTTCTACCAAACGACTGGTTAAATCTTTAATCCGCTCAAATGCCAACACCTGTCCAGTAACATCCATATTTATGCCGACCAGCCCGATGACCTGGCCATCCGAGGTAATGACGGGGTTGAGAATAGTTTTATAGTGATAATTTGTACCACCCTTTTCCAGAGAGTATTCTTTTTCCACGCTCATTTTGGTTGTCAGCGCATTCTCTATCATAGCTGCCATAAATTCTGCGTGCTTGGGATTGTCAATCGCCTTGCGCGCCTTCTTGCCGACAAAATTGCCCCAGATTTGAGCAAAATTGCGATTGACTTCCCGAAATCGCCCGTCCGAAGCAATGCCAAACACTTCAAAAGGTATGCTGTCGAATAATGCACGGTATCGAGCCTCGCTGGCATGCAAGGCATTCTCATCGGCCTTTTCCTTCGTGATATCCTTCAGAAAGCCTTCGGCGCCGATTACCACTCCGTCTCGAATGACTCGACGGGCGTTGAAACCGATCCAAACCTCTTTTCCATCTTTTCGTTTGATCATCTCCTCGTGCCACGGAATTGACTGTCCTCCCATAATGCGGGAAAAGAGGGGCTTGAAACGCTCCTGAAGCTCCTGACTTAGTAAGGTGAAAAACTCTTTGCCGATTATTTCTTTCCGAGGCTGATCAAAGATTTCGCCCAAGGCGGAATTGACGTATTCGATTCTTCCATTCCGATCTAACGAATAATAGCCATCCAACGAGCGTTCGATGGTGTCTCGATATCTTCTTTCTGATTCTTTGATAGCGGCTTCCGTCCGTTTGATCTCGGTTATGTCTATGATCGAGACGAGGATCTTCGACATGCAATCTTCATAGCCCTGCGCCGCCGACCATCTCAGCTTGACCCAAATTTTTTCCCCTGTCAAGGTTTTGTTGACCGTCTCGATTTCAAAACGCGTCTTGCCCTCCGCAATAGCAATGAGAGACTCTGCATGCGCAGGCATAGTCTCTTCGCTCGAGAAAAGGCTCAAGTCTCCTAACAAGTCCTCTCTGCTGGTGCATTGATAGAGTTCCATCGTGGCCTTGTTCACATCGACGATTTGGCCAAGATGCAGGCAATGCAGAACCTCTTCCGGGTGACTCTTGAAATAGTCTCGAAAATTCCTGACACCATTGACCCTTAACCTGTCGATATATCTTTTGATTGCGGAAAAGTCCTCCTCCCACAAGGAAATGGGTGAATCTTCAAACAGCCCGCGAAAGCGCTGTTCGCTTTCGCGCAGCGACGCCTCCGCCAGGTGTCTTTTGGTAATATCCTCCACCAAGACGAGAACGGCGTCTTGTTCACCAAATTTGATGATTTCGGCCTGAACCGATATGTTGATTCGCTCGCCATTCTTCTTTACAGCGGCGGTCTCATATCTCTCCGCCGTCGGCTTCCTCCCGGCAAGCCAGTCCTCCTCCGTTTTGAGCAATTCCTCGAGCTCTTGCGGTGCAAAAATCAGCTCCGGTCCTTTCCCGAGCATTTCTTCTCGAGAATAGCCAAACATGCTGGCAAATGCGTGATTTATCCAAAAATTCTTCTTATCGACCGTTACGCTAACACCAATGGGAATGATCTCGGCTAATTTCCTAAATTTCTCCTCACTCTCAGAAAGCACCCTTTCCATTTGCTGACGATCCACAAGCTCTCGCGCACGCTCCCAATATAATCGCGCATTCTGAATGGCGATTCCGATCTGACCACCGATTGAAGTCAGCATCTCATTAGGCAGGAGTGAAGGAGCCTCTTTGCCGAACCCGCTGATGTTCATTGCTCCAAGAACGGCTCCTTTGGCATGTAGTGGAAAACTGATGAATGACTTGGGACCGTGGCGCTTTATAGGAGGATAAACATCGCTCTCTTTCTCAGTGTCTGCCCCGTACACCGGACTGCCACTCTCCACAACTTGCCAAGTCTTACAATTCTGTTTGGGCACTTGCCTGATCCTGCTCACCAACTCTGGTTCAAGGCCTTCGGATATGGCCAGGTTCAGCGCCGTGCCATCCTCATTCATAAGATATATTGCCCCAGCCGTGGCGCCGGCGACGCTCAGAACGGTTCTCAGCGTCGACTCCAGCAGTGCGTCCAAATCCAATGATTGGCAGGCCACGCCAGCAACATGTTGGAGCAGGGATAGTTGGTCTGCCCGTCGCTTCAGCAAGCGCTCATTCTTTTTGCGCTCCGTTATGTCCACAAAAACGGCGAAAACGGCAACGGCTCCGGCAAATTGGGATATATGTACATCAACATCGATGTAGCGTTGCTCACCTGATTGGGTGACAATCATGCTTTCATACCGAGGCGGAACACCTTCATGATCCAGTCGTGCCTGTAGCTGGCGCCACAAAACCGTGTTCTCCTCGACGGACAAAAAACTCTGCAATTTATCGGCAAGACTTTCACCATGCGAAAGTCCGAGAATTGCCTCGGCTGCCTGATTAGCAAAGAGCAACTCATCCCGGCCGATAACGATTACGCCAATTGGGGAATTTTCAACAATCTGACGGTGAATTCGCTCAGATTCTTCCAGTGCCAGTTCAGCTCGCTTGCGCCACAGATGGCTGCTGATCGTATCGGCAATCGCACTCAGAAATCTAATTTCAGAATCGGACCAAGCGCGCGTTCTCTCCTCGTCTGTCAGACAAATGAATCCAATCAGCTCTGACTTGATATGAAGCGGCACCGTCAATAAGGATTTTGCATTGTCCGCCTCCAGCATAGGGAGGATATTCTCATCCTCGACGTCAAAAAGGGAAACGTCATCAATGACTATGTTTTCATGGTTGTTGAGCTTCTCCATCCACCCCGACATCATCTCCGAAGGAATGCCTTGCAGCCTTGGCATTTGCGGGCTTGCGGGCATCTTGCGCCACCCGTGGGTATTATCCAAAACGGTGCCGTGATCGCGAAACTGAAAAATATAAGCGTTGCTGACGTCCATCATTTCCCCCAATTTCTTCAGGCACACATCCAGATTGCCGGATTCGATCAGAGACCGCGAGACTTTGCTGATTATCCCCTCCATTGCCGGTTTTCCCAAGTCAACACCGGATGTCCGCTCAGGCTCAGGGCGCGGGAAAAAATGAAAAAGCATCATCCGTTCCGGTACCGCTCCGTCGACGAGGCAGGCGCTAACCTGTACCGGCTTAGGTTGTCCATCCCTACCACATAACGCGGTCGAAACACTCTGCAGCCTTTTATTTAACCGAAGCGCTTGCAGAATACCCTTACTAGTCTTTTCATCCTCAACGAGATCGGCGAAACGCTTTTTTTTCTTGCACCCGATCACTGGCCGGCTGACTCCGCAGAGTTCGGCCATCGCCGGATTCATGTACAGAATCTGTCCACGGTAATTGGCTATACAAGTAGCAACAGGCGAGGAGTCCATCATCTGCCCGTAGCTCACTTGCATACTAATCTGTTCAGGGCTCGCCCCTGGGGGAGAACCAGCAACTCCCTTGTTCATAACGCGGCTCTACGATAATTTTAGTGTGTTTACTTGGCTTAATATAACGCAAATCGTGGGAATTGTCAAGCTCAGCGAAAGGGGAGATCCTCGCCGGTTCGCTTGACAGTGCCCCTTTAGAGTCTATTCGCGAATCTTGGTAGAGATTGAATGACCGCTTTTCAGTGTGAGATGATCATAACTTAGAATGGTTGCTTCGTGTCGTCAGGCCGATTGGTCCGGTTCTGACAGAAAAGCCGCACCCTGCGCCAGCTTTGTCGTTTCCGCGCGAGACTCTCAGCAAAAAGTACTCGTTTGCGGGCGTGCACATTTGGCGAGCAGGCGGATTTCTTGCTTGCGCGAAGAATGAGGCTAACAAGCCGTCAGCAGATCCTCGGCAACTGCTCACCGACCGGCATGTCTACAATGCGCCAGCCGCCAATCCGTGTTTGCATGCTTACCAGACCGACTCGCTCCGCTACTACCTCTCCGATAATAGCCGCTTCCGCACCGTCCTTATGGCCCCGCACGGCGGTCAGAACTTCCGCGGCCTTGTCTTTTGCAACGGCTGCCACCAACTTGCCTTCATTGGCAACGTAGAGTGGATCCAGTCCCAGCAGCTCGCACGCACCGGCTACCGCCGGGCGGATTGGAAGGCTACTTTCATAAATGCGAATTCCGACATTTGACGCCGTCGCCCACTCGTTCAAAGTGGCTGCCACTCCACCGCGCGTAGGGTCGCGCATGGCATGTACGCCTGATTCGCCGGCTCGCAGAAGGGTTTCCACCAGGCTATTCAGGGCTATCGTATCACTCACGATCGGCCCCGCAAATGCGAGTCCCTCACGCCGGGAGAGAATGGCGATGCCGTGGTCGCCGATACTGCCGCTCAACAAAATTGCATCTCCTTGCTGCACATTTCTGCCGCTGATCGAGAACGGATGTTCGATCACTCCAATGCCGGCTGTGTTGATGTACACCTTGTCGCCTTTGCCCTTGTTGACTACCTTTGTGTCCCCGGTGACGAGAAGCACTCCGGCATGCTTGGCGGCCAGTTGCATAGAATCGATGATCGTCTGTAGCTCAGCCAGGGCAAATCCTTCCTCCAGAATAAAGCCGGCGCTAAGGTAAAGGGGCTTTGCACCGCTCATGCACACGTCGTTGACGGTTCCATTGACTGCCAGCTCGCCAATGTCACCGCCAGGGAAAAAAATCGGATCGACAACAAAGGAATCCGTGCTGAAGGCAAGCCGCACTCCATTGATTTCCAGGACGGCATGATCATCCAGCTTTCGCAAGTGTGGATTGCCAAACGCCTGCAAGAACAGCCCATGAATGAGATCATGCATCATTTGCCCGCCGCTCCCGTGGCCAAGCTGAATGGTGTCCGAACTGGTAAAGGGCAGCGGACAGTTGGCGAATGCTTCAGGGAATATGGTTGGCTCCATCATTTTCCACAAGATTGCTAAGACATTTTCTAAGAGGGTCGCCGCCTATGGCATGACTTGACCCTGACAAGCCTCTGTCTGATTTTGAAACCTCTTCACACGGTTGATAATGAGCGATGATAGGCATAATATGCGGCGCAAGCACCCTCCGCGGAAACCATGGGCGCTCCCAAAGGAGACTGCGGCGTGCACCGCTTACCAAAGGCGGTGCATTCATGCGGTTTTCTCAATCCTTGTAGCACCATGCCGCTGATGCATTCCGCCGGCTCATCGACTTGCACCGCCGCCAAGCCGAATAGGGCCTCCGCATCACAATGACGGAATTCAGGACGCACGGTTAGTCCGCTGGCGGGAATTTCCCCAATGCCGCGCCACTTGCGGTCGGTGACTGTAAAAATCCGCCAAATCAATTCCTGGGCCGCGCGATTGCCTTCCCGCCGCACCACCCGGGAATATTGGTTTTCCACTCGCGCCAGGCCGGATTCCAACTGCTTGACCACCATGAGAACGCCTGTGAGTATGTCCACCGGCTCGAATCCTGTCACCACAATGGGAACATGGTACTTTGCCGCGATCGGCTCATATTCCCGCCAGCCCATCACTGTGCAGACGTGGCCAGCCGCCAAATAGCCTTGTACGCGGTTCTGTGGCGACGCCATCAGAGCCGTGATCGCCGGCGGCACCAAAACAAGGGAAACCAGGACGGAAAAGTTTTTCAGGCCCTCTCGCACAGCCTGCCAAACGGCCATGGAGTTGTTGGGAGCCGTCGTTTCAAATCCAATGGCGAAAAAAACGACCTGTTTATCCGGATTCTCGCGAGCCATGGTCAGCGCATCCATCGGGGAGTAGACTACCCGAACATCTCCTCCCTCGGATTTGACCATGAACAAGTCCTTTTGCGAACCGGGCACTCTCAGCATGTCGCCAAACGAAGTAAAAATTACCTCCGGTCGGGATGCAATTTCGATAGCCTTGTCCACCAACTCTAAAGGTGTTACACATACCGGGCATCCCGGCCCATGCACCAATTCGATTTCTTCCGGCAAGAGCTGGTCTATACCGTTTTTAATGATAGCATGCGTCTGGCCGCCGCAGATTTCCATGATCACCCATGGCCGGGTGACGGTCGTTTTGATCTCCGCGAGCAAGCGCTTGACGATGGCGGGATTTCGATACTCATGCAAATACTTCATGCGGATCGCGCTCCCCCGATTGATTCCACCCGGTTTTTCCGCTCCTCCTCAGAATCCACTTCGGAGAGGTCGGCAGCCGACATTTTTTCCCAGAGCGCCGCAGTCTCGGCGGCCTCCTGCTCATCGACGACGCCAATGGCAAAGCCGGCGTGCACCAGGGCATATTGGCCGAGTTGAATCTCCGGCACGTACTCCAAGCAAACAGATTTGATGATCCCGGCAAAGTCAATCATACCCATTCTGAGGCCGTTCTCGCTAAAAATCTCCAATACCTTGCCGGGGATGGCCAAACACATAACTCTACCTCGTTGCTAAAAGCCGTTAAAAAGATACGACTAAATCAGTGAAACCATCTTATCGCGCTTAAGCTAATGCCTGAATGTTAGCCTGCGCTGTGCGCCATTTGGGCATCGCCGATGGCAATTTGGCCAAGTGCCAATCCGCCATCGTTGCAGGGAACCTGCGAATGCGTCAAGACTTCAAAACCGGATTCCTTCAGTCTGGATGACAAATAGAAGAACAACTGAACGTTTTGAAGCACTCCGCCGCTTAGCCCAACTCGCTCAAGCCCGTAACGTTCACGAGCCGCAACGGCCGTTTGGAGAAAAAGCTCCGCCAAGGTCCAATGGAAGCGAGAGGCAATGCCCCCGATCCTCTCGCCCTTTTTTATGTCTTCCACGATTGCTCTAATCAAAGGAAGGACTGAAAGCGGGCCGCTGACCGCCGAGTTTTTCAAAGTCTCCGGATAGGTTTCTCCGCAAGACGGCTCGACATGCATCTCCAACTCTATCGCTGCCTGTGCTTCGAAATTGACCTTATGGCGCAGATTCAGCAAAGCGGCAAGGGCATCGAACAGCCGGCCGCAACTGGATGTGAGGGGCGCATTCAAGTTCTTGTCGATCATACGGAGGATGGTGTCGCTATTCTTAGAGGGCAAGTTCTTCAAGAAATCGAGACCAGGGCCGAACAATTCATTACCATAGGCAGCATATAGATAGCTGAGCGCCATTCGCCATGGCTCACGGACGGCCGCAGCGCCTCCTGGCATCGCTACAGGCTTCAGCCAGGCATACCTCTCAAACGTTCGCGCATCACCAACAAGTACCTCACCGCCCCAGATTGTGCCGTCAAGACCATAGCCGGCTCCATCCATGATGATACCGATGGTAGGCTCGTCCACGCCGTTTTCGGCCATCACAGAAGCCAAGTGTGCATGATGATGCTGCACGCCGATGCGCACCGAGTAGGGCTGTCGCAGCGCCCATTTGGTCGACAGGTATTCGGGATGCAAGTCGTAGGCGATCGCCTCTGGAGTAATTTCCAATAGCTTTTCCAGGTGTGAGATGCTATTCTCGAAAAAAGCTAAAGCGGCCGGATTGTCCAAATCGCCGACGTGCTGGCTCAGAAATACTTGGTCGTGGCGAGAAAGTGCGATAGTGTTCTTGAGCTCGCCGCCGCAAGCCAGAATTTTCTTGCGTGTCGCCTTTTTCAAGAATACCGGCGACGGCACGAAACCGCGCGCCCGTCGAAGTATTCAAATTTTGCCGCCGACCGCCCGTGCGATAGAATCATCGCAACGCTGTAGAATCTCTCGGTTGTGAAGGAGGAAACAATCGGCCAAAGAAGCCAATCGCTCGAGTGCTTCTGAATTGCCAATGGCAATCGGTTCCTCACTAAGATTGCCGCTGGTCATGACCAAGGCGTCGAATTGATCGCGCAGCAGCAAGTGGTGCAAGGGTGCATAGGTCAGCATAAATCCCAAGTAGCGGCTGCCGGGCGCAATGGATGGAGAGAGGGGAAAATCTCCCAGAGAAGCCAACAAGACTATGGGACGGCTTGGTTGCAGCAACAACTCCTCTTCCTGATTAGAAACGAGACAAAACTTGCGAATGCATTTCAGGTTGGGCGCCATCAAGGCGAATGGTTTTTCCGCTCGCCCCTTGCGACGGCGCAACTCCCTGACGGCCTCATCGTTATGTGCGTCCACCGCCAGATGAAATCCGCCCAGGCCGCAGATCGCCAAAATTCTGCCCTGTTTCAAGAGTTCTATCGCGGCGTTGACAGGGTCAGTTGCTGACAACTTTTGCCCAGTGCTATCGGTAAGAGACAATTGTGGTCCGCAATCAGGACAAGCGTTGGGCTGGGCATGGAATCGTCGATTCGTCGGATCGTGATATTCATTTTCACAGTCCGGACACATAGGGAAAACCTTCATCGAGGTATTTGGGCGATCATAGGGAATGCCGGAGATGATGGTATAGCGCGGCCCACAGTTGGTGCAGTTGATGAAGGGATAGCGATAGCGCCGGTCTTTCGGATCGAACAGCTCTCGAAGACAATCAGGACAAACGGCGACGTCCAACGATATGAAAGTGGAAAAACGTTCGCCCCGCGAGCTGTCCCGAATAGTGAACTCTTTCTCCCCTATCGGCGTCAACGACGATTAATCAAGTGAGAAGATTTTGGCAAGAGCAGGAGCTTCAGCATGGAGCCGGCGTTGAAAGTTCATCAGCCTATCCGGCAGACCCTCGACTTCCACAACCACGCCGGTAGAACTATTGTGGACAAAGCCGGCTAGCGCACAATCTTTGGCTAATCTATGAACGAAAGGTCGAAATCCAACGCCCTGAACAATGCCATGGACCAGGATTCTGTGACGTTGTATTTCCATGAGGCGGGGATAATTTTGCAGATGAGTTAGACTTTTTGCTCTAAGACCACCAAGCGTTTTTCGTGATTCTCGATCCGTGCCTCGTGTTGTCGAAAAGTATACTCTGCTGCCGCACGTTCACTGTCATAAATATCGAACCGTTTCATGATTTTGTCAAGAACGTTCATAATGCCATCGTACCTTCGCTGAGCATCCGCCTTGGTTTCCATCGCCTGTTCCATCTGAACAATGCGAATGGCCATTCGCTCGACGGTTTGGTCAGTCTTGGTAAGCTTTTCCTCGAAGCGAT
>DYKH01000047.1:33944-37696 GCA_020722685.1 Caldithrix sp.
GCAATCGCTTTTCATGATTCTCGATCTTGGCCTCGTGTTGGCGAAAAGTGTACTCTCCGGCAGCCCGTTCGCTGTCAGAGATGTCGAGCCGCTTCATAATTCTGTCAAAGCCGTTCATAACCTCATCGTGTTTTCGCTGCGCATCCGCTTTGGTTTCCAGTGTCTCCATCGTCTGCTCCATCTGCACAATGCGTATGGCCATCCGCTCGACGGTTTGGTCGGTCTTGGCAAGGTGAGCCTCAAACCTGTCCATCCGCTTGGTGGACCTATCTTCAAGCTCATCGATCCGCTTAGTGAGCTTTTCATCGAGCTGATCGATTCGTTGGCTTAAGGCCGTTACCTCGGTCTTGATCTCAGCTTTGAGCTCATCTTTGACTTTGGTAAGGTCTTTTGTGGTCACTAACTTTTCGGCATCTTCCTGCATCACGAGGCTCTCCCACTTTTGAGTTATAAACCATTGGCCGCCGCCAAAATACAATCCGCTTGATTAATAGTCAAGGCTTTTTATGATTTTTCCTGGGGAAGTGGTATCATCAAAATCGATCTACACCGGTGGAACAAGGCTTTGCAGCCAATTGAACCAACTACCCAATCCGACTCCTGTGCGACAGGAAACCTGAAAGACCGTTAACTCAGGATTGATGCCCAAAGCATTTGCCTTCACCTGGTCGAGATCAAAGTCGGACGTACCTATCAAGTCCGTCTTGTTAATCACCATGACGGAGGAGCGGCGAAACATGGCCGGATATTTCAGCGGCTTGTCGTCGCCTTCGCTCGTGCTAATGACCAACACCTTCATATCTTCGCCCAAGTCATAACTGGAAGGACAAACCAGATTGCCGACGTTCTCGATGAAAAGCAAATCGATTTTCGACAGGTCCGTTTCCGCCAGCACGCGCGCAATCATTCTCGCGTCCAAGTGGCCGGCGCCACCGGTGACGATCGGCCGCACTATCTCGCCGCCGGCGCGCAATAAGCGATTGGCGTCGTTTTCCGTCTGCACGTCGCCAGCAATCAAGCCGATGCGCAGTTGGTCTTTCAAAGCTGCCAACGTTTTCTCCAGCAGGCTGGTTTTACCGGAGCCGGGGGAGCTGACGAGGTTGAGGGTCACAATCCGATGCTCTTTCAAAAGCGCTCAGGTTTCCGCCGCTATTCGACCATTCTCGGACAAAACCTTCTTTTCGATCAAGATTCTCTCAGACATCCGCCTTCCTTTCCTCAGCCACCTCGAGGTAAGCAATATCCAAGTCCGTTCCGCTCACCACTTCGATCTGAGTCGCTGAACATTGAGAACAGGCAAAAAGATTGTTTTCAATGGAAAATTCAAACCCACAGCTTTTACATTTTCCGCGTAAAGGGATTTCTTCTATTTCAAGCTGTGCGTTGACCAGAGGGGTATCGACGACGAGGGATTCAAAGCCAAACCGCAGTGCCTCAGGAAAAATGCCGCTCAGCGGTCCCACCCTAACGACCACCTTTTGCACCGGGGGCAATTGGCGCTGCTCTACTTCCTGCAGGACATAAGAGATGATGGATTGGGCGATGGACAGTTCGTGCATTATAGAAGATCGAGAAATTCTTCAACTGTTAGCCCCGCCTGTTCGATAATGCTCACTACCGTGCCCCTCTTCAATTCTCTGCTGCGAACAGAAACGGTGACCCGGAGTTGATTCTTTTTGAGAATTCTGTGCTTGCCTTTCTGCCGATGTTCTACAAAGCCGGCCCTTTCAGTGCCCTGATAACATCGCGGCTTTTAAGCGACGGCAACCTGGCCATATGTTAGGCCGCTTCAATTTCGGCGACAAGATGCTTTTCCTCCGGAATTGGAAGCCCGTCAGCTTGAAGGCTTTCCATGTACAGGGCTATGGCTTCTTTTATGTTCGTCAAAGCTTCATCATAAGTGTCGCCTTCGGAGATGCACCCTGGCAAGGCGGGGACAGTGACCGTGTAGCCACCTTCTTCTTGAGCTTCAAAAAGGATCTTGTAGATTTTTCTCGCCATCGGCCAATCCTCTCAAGAGAAAATTCCAGATCTTTGCGGCATCCCCGCGATGTGGTTTTTGACTCAGGAATCACTGCAAACGGAAAAGGCCCATAGACTGGGCCTGCTGCTATTGCTCCGGTGGTAGGACTCGAACCTACAGCCTAGTGGTTAACAGCCACCCGCTCTGCCGATTGAGCTACACCGGAATCGCGGCAAAATATAACGATCATACGGGAAAAAGTCAAGGCTTTTGCTGGGGTTTTTGGCGCGAAATTTTACCGTGCAGATACTCAATCATTCCAGCACATATTTCCCAAAGCCAAAGGAGGTCGCTTTTCCAACATGCAAAATTTCGCCTGCTTTGAGCAAATCCCACCACGGAGCATATTTCTCCGGTACCTCCAGTGTTCCTACCAAACCACCCATCTCCATAGAAGTCTCTTGCCGTGTGGAGTAGCGCGACCAGTCCACCCATTTAAGCTTGGATTTGAAGCCGCAGCGGGGGAAATAGGGAACCGGCTGTTTGCCCATATCGGGATCACAATAAGCGGAAACGAGCAAATTGAATCGAGAAAACAGGCCGGTAAAAAGTGACGGCAGCACTTCGCCACAGTTTCCGTCTTTGCCTGTCAAATGACCTTCGAATTTAAGCCGAAGCGGCGTGGCAATACGAACCGTTATCTCCTTGCTCGGAAACGAGGTTTGACCGACTGCTATTTGCCGGGCAACGGGCATTGAATGCAGCAAGCCGCTCTCCCCAGTGAAAATGTTTTTCCCGCCATCCAGCGCATCAAGAACTCTCACCAGCTTGTACTTCCCCATACCTTGCGGCCGATTCTTGCCGATCCCACCACGGCTACCCAATTCCCAGAAAACCAAAATGACGTAAGGCAAAAGCTCCATTGTATTGCCGATAAGTATCATATCAAACTGGAACGTCTCGCCTGGCTGATAAAGCGTTTTCTTCGGCTCCAAGGGCGGCTCGATGACGTATGGGTGCGGTATGTGGGGACTGTGATGCCATGACAAAAAATTAGGGCTTTCGAAGAAGCGATAATAGGAGCACTGTCCCTTTAATAGGCAGCTTTGACAAACGGCGCCTTTGTTGACACATACCACCCGTTTGAATTGGACGCCAAAGGCGCCCCGCAGGGTGAAGCCCTTGTAGGGCGGCAAAAGAAGCGGCTGGGTAGCCTGCAGCACAAAAGTGATTTTGCAGAAGGAAAGCTTCTTCAGCCAGAATAGATCCGCTTCCCTTTTCTCAACGTGCATGTTCATTTTACAAGTCCGTTTGGAAATGAGCCGGTCTACTGCGAATTGCGGATTTTGCCACTTGTGATCAAACAGGCGGACATTCGCAATCCACAACTCGGAATCCCGCCTTTAGCAAGTCTTCCTCCCGAAAACATCCTCCCGGAGGTTCCGGAACCTCCGGGAGGATTCGCTGCAATGCCAATCCTACTAAACCACCCCAGTCTTTTTGAAAAAGACTGGGGTTTGCCGCGACTCGTTTCTGAAGCAGCATGGGCAGCCAAATGCAAAGATGCCTACGGCATGACAGTGTCGTTCTGTGAATTTGCGGATTTAAGATCGTTATCGTAATGAAACCGTCGGTATCCTCCAAGCCGCAATGAAGCCCCTTTCGGATTGAATCCACTACAATCTCAAATTTGCAATCGCAAGTCGAGCAGAAGCATGTCCTGTATGCCGAATCCTCGTTTCTGAAGCAGCATGGGCAGCCAAATGCAAAGATGCCTACGGCATGACAG
>DYKH01000807.1 GCA_020722685.1 Caldithrix sp.
CCACCGCCGCCGTGACCGAGCAACAACGCGAGTACGCGCTGACAATTCTCGGCGCGTTGGGGGACGAGATCTACGTCGATGACGAGCACTATCTCGATATGGCGACGGCGCTTTCCGGCACCGGCCCGGCCTACGTCTACTTGTTCATGGAGGCGCTGGTCGATGCGGGCGTGCATCTGGGCTTCTCGCGCCACATCGCCCAAAAGCTCGTCTTCCAGACGGTGATCGGCGCGGCGAACTTTGCGCAGCAATCGGAGATGCATCTGGCGACGCTGCGCAACCAGGTCACGTCGCCGGGCGGCACAACGGCCGAGGCGCTCTATCATCTGGAGAAAGGCGGTTTCCGCACCGTGCTCTCGCGCGCAATCTGGGCTGCTTACGTGCGCTCGGCGGAGTTGGGGCGCGATAAAGCATAGTTAGCCCGCAACCCGCAATAATCAGTAGTAATGTCAATCAAATTGTTGTTCTTGTGGGATAATAAGTCATTATGGAACTTATTTTTGAATGGGATGTGCGTAAAGCACGCACCAATCTCAAGAAACACCGGGTCAGTTTTGAAGAAGCCAAAACTGTGTTTAATGATCCGTTGCTCCTGACATATCCCGATGACTTACATTCAGAAACAGAAGAGCGATATCTCAGTATTGGCTATTCACACCAAAGGCGTCTTTTGTTGGTCGTACATACGGAGCAAGAGATAGGGAATGGAGTTCTGATTCGTATTATTAGCAGTCGCAAGGCGACAATCCTAGAACGAAAAACCTATGAAAACCCAATTGAATGAAGTAGAAACCGATATGCTACCGGAATATGATTTTAGCGGCAAAAAAGGTGTGCGCGGCAAGTATTATCACGCTTACCAACAGGGGCATACCGTCAGGATACAGCAAGAGGACGGCAGCGTTATCACGCAGTATTTTACCCTGGAAGAAGGGGCTGTACTGCTCGCGCCGGATGTGCGTGAGTATTTCCCCGATTCTGAAAGCGTCAATCAAGCCCTGCGCGGGCTAATCAGTTTAGTGCCGCATAAAGCATAAAAGCGGGCTAACATTGCATCAACCCGACCGCGCTTGCGCGCGTGCCAGCCGAAGAGCCACGCGCTTTCAGGTGGTTTTCTCTCGCAGGGGCT
>DYKH01000808.1 GCA_020722685.1 Caldithrix sp.
TGCGGAGGGGCGCGGTGCGTTGCTAGAGACGGCGGCGGCTAAAGCGCGTGCCGTTGGGCGGCTGACCCATCTCAACAGAGTACATTATGGCAGATAAATCGCCATACCGCATCAGAGTCCGCGAAGTAGTTGAAGGCGCACTCGGAGAAATCATAGGCGCTTTAGTATTGGCTGTTCTCGGCGTAGCCAGTGGAGTTACGCTAGGCTGGACTTTGACCTTGATTGTATTTGGTCTGATAGCAGCCGTTCTGTTTGTTTGGTACAAAGTGGATCCGAGCCTCCAAGAATTCGTAAGACGGCGTATCGCAACCATTCAACGAGCAATTTCGAGTGAAATGGATGTATTGCCCAAATGGAATATCATTGCTAACAACGCGCTCTCGGATGTTGCAAGAGAGAGCAATGTCGATAAACACTACCTTTCCATTAGCCACCGACGCCTCATACGTCGAGACAACCAGGAATACCTCGAAATGGTCTTGGAATGGCTGGAGGGATTCAAGTGGTATCTGTTACTTGATAGCACTGGAAATGTCGTTGACCAATACGGTGGTTGGCCTGCAATCATAGAAGAATGTTCTCGTTGTCATTCTCCCGTATTGCGACGATTTAGCAAGGATGATAAGGGCAAAGTCTCTTACATAGAGCCTGATATTCGCTGCCGCCGTTGCGGCCAGAGAATCGTTTTAGCAAGTGAGACTGAAGCCGCATCACCGAAGATTTTGCCAGATACTGCTGTGGTATTGAAGGAAGTAAGAGAACCGACAGTCAAGGTAACTTCAGATGGTGTGGCTGTCAAGATCGAATTCGTGATAGAAAACAAGGGGCGGGCTGGAAGGATTTGTCCATATGTTGAATTCCAAGTTGTGGATTTACAGAAGGGCGTAAACTCTGGCCCACAGAAAATCAGGTCAAAGGAGTCTTGGGTTGTTGAAGTTAGCGCACTTAGCACGTATACGCTCTCATCCGAATGGACTTTTCCAACAAGCATTGTGCCACTTGTGAAGCCGCCGCATAAGGTCAAAGTGGAGTTATACCCTTATCCTGAAGTCAAAACGTGATCAACAAGTCAATGCCGCCCAACACGCGCTTGCACCTGACGCCGCTCCGCTGCGCTTCGCGGCGCAGG
>DYKH01000233.1 GCA_020722685.1 Caldithrix sp.
AACGCGGGCGAGCCTCGTCAGTTGCCAATCCGGACGCGCCGGGCCGCCCGCGTCGCTCAGTTCTGGCGTTATCTGGAAGCCATATAAACCATCGTTAGAGATCCTCGAAGGCTATGGAGATAAGACCAAATATGCCCTCTACGATTTGGGCAACATCTACTGGTATTTTTTGCAAAACCAAGAAACCGGCGCCAAGTATTACAACCAGCTTATTGAGCAGTGGCCCAAGGACGATCTCGCCGCCTCAGCCATGGCTACCATGGGCGAATGGAAGCCTGGAGCGCAATCACCCAGCCCGGACAGCAGCAAAGCATTGGCGAAGCTGCCGGCGATTCCGACCGAATATGGGCTTGCGCAGAATTTCCCCAATCCATTCAATCCGAGCACCGAGATTCAGTACCAATTGCCGGAAGCAAGCCGCACTACTTTGAAGATTTATAATGTTCTCGGCCAAAGGGTCATCACACTCATCAATGATCAAAGACCTGCCGGCTACCATTCCATTCGCTGAGATGGCCGGAACGAAGCCGGCGAGAAAGTTGGTGCCGGCTTCTACCTTTGCCGCATGCAAGCGGGTGAGTTTGTAAAGACACAAAAGATGACACTCCTGCCTTAGAAGGCTGTCCTTCTCAATGATGAAATGGGGAGCTATTGAATGATGGCTCCCCATTTTAGTCTACATAACTCTGGCGAATTGCCCTGCCTTCAAGATGCCCGCGGATTCCTACAGCCCTCACCTTAAGCAAAGCAAAGAGAACCAGCCGTAATGCCCCATTCTGATCTTTTCCGGAAAAATTATCGCCCTCCAGGCGAGCCTATTGGCAGCAAAAAGAGCTTGCAATAAAGCAATTTTTTGGATATATTAGCCGCCTAAAATTTTTAGAGTTGTTGCCAAGAAGCCGATGTTCCAAGAGCTGAGCGAAAAATTCGAGTCCGTTCTCCGTAAATTAAAAGGGCAGGGCAAACTTACCGAGAAAAACATTGCCGAGAGCATGCGCGAGATTCGTCGCGTGCTTTTGGAAGCAGATGTCAATTACAAAATCGCCAAGCAGTTCATTGCGGACGTAGAAGCGAGATCGCTTGGCCAGGAAGTGCTCAAGAGCATCACCCCCGGGCAGCAAGTCGTCAAAATCATCTATGATGAATTAAGGAAATTGATGGGCGATTCCGACGCTCCTATCAATTTTTCCAATACCATCCCCAGCGTCATTATGCTGGTCGGTTTGCAAGGTTCCGGCAAGACGACCTTGGCCGGCAAGCTCGGCAGGTATCTGCGCAAAAAGGGCCGCAATCCCTTGCTTGTAGCTGCTGACGTGTATCGCCCGGCGGCAAAAGAACAGTTGCGAGTGGTCGGGCGGGCTGTTGACATTCCAGTCTTCATCGAAGACGGACAAGACGTAGTCGCCACCTGCCAACGAGCTTTGGAGCACGCCAGAAAGAACTTGCTCGATACCGCCATCATCGACACGGCCGGGCGCCTGCATATCGACGAAACCATGATGAACGAGCTGACGCAGGTAAAATCTGCGCTCAAGCCGGCAGAGATTCTCTTTGTCGCCGACGGGATGACCGGACAGGATGCAGTCAACACGGCCAAGGCATTTGTCGACAAGCTCGACTTTGACGGCGTGGTGTTAACCAAGATGGATGGAGATGCCAGAGGCGGGGCCGCGCTATCTATTCGGGCGGTGACCAACAAGCCCATCAAGTTCATCAGCGTCGGCGAGAAATTCGATCAACTGGAAAAATTCCATCCGGATCGAATGGCCTCCCGCATCTTGGGCATGGGCGATGTCGTCAGTCTGGTGGAAAGGGCGCAGGAAGCCGTCGAGCTGGAACAGGCGGCGCAATTAGAAGCAAAGCTCCGCCGGCAAGAATTCACTCTGGAAGATTTTTTTGGCCAATTGCAGCAAATCAAAAAAATGGGTCCGCTGCAGGATTTACTGGCTATGATACCCGGAAACATGACCAAAGCTTTCAAGGGCCTGCAAGTAGACGAAAAGGCGCTGGTGCGCGTGGAGGCCATCATCAACTCGATGACTCCCGGCGAACGGAGGCATCCGCATATTTTGAATGGAAGTCGAAGAAAGCGCATTGCCCTCGGCAGCGGTACATCGGTGCAAGAGGTCAATCGGCTTCTCAATCAATTCGAAATGATCCAAAAAATGTTCAAGTCAATGAAACGAGGCGGCGGCAAAAGTATGAAAATGCCGTTTGGGTTCTAAACTTATTGGAGGACACATAGCTTGTCAGTAAAACTAAGGCTGCGCCGCATGGGAAAGAAGAAGCAGCCTTTTTATCGTATCGTTGCCATCGATTCCAAATCTCGACGCGACGGAGGATATATTGAAAAGCTCGGTCATTACAATCCCTTGACGAATCCTGAAGAAATCGTCATCGATCGAGAAAAGGCCATCAAGTGGTTGGATTGCGGAGCCATTCCTTCAGATACTGTAAAGAGTTTTTTCCGCCACAACGGCATCATTCTCGAATGGGATTTACGCCGGAAGGGCTTTGAGGCGGAGCGAATCGCTGAGGAATTGAAAAAGTGGGAGGTCTTGCAGCTTGAGCGACAAAAGCGACGCGAAGCCAAAGCTGCCATGGCCAAACGCGACAAGGGGCCTGTCGAAGAGGAACTTCCGAAGCAGGAAATCGCGGAGGAAAGTCAACCGGCTCAGGATGCACCGGCGCCCGCCGAATAAGCAGCCCGAACCGACCCGACGTATCTTTTCCGAAGCTTCTTAGGCAGCCGACCGATGTCAGAAAGGACGCCATCGCAACGAAGCTTGCCTGATTTCGTGGTTATCGGCCGGGTAAAGCGCGCGCATGGGATCAAAGGCAAGCTGAGCGTCGAGCCGATAACGGACGATCCGCAGCGCTTCAAGCTGCTCAAGTCTGTGTTTCTTTCCAAAGAGGATGGACAAAGAATCAGCTTTGCGGTCGAAGAAGCTCAGGTGTCCGGCAAAGGCGTCCTTCTCTCTTTGGCGGAAATGCAATCAAGGGAAAAGGCAGAAAAATGGCGCGGCGCCTATGTCGAAATACCGCGCGCTGAATGTCTGCCGTTGCCGGAAGGGGATCATTACTATTTTGAGCTGGTCGGGTTGGAGGTGATCACCACTGAAGGTCAAAAAATCGGCGTTCTGGAAGATTTTATCCTCGCGCCGGCGGGTGATGTGTATGTCGTCAAGCAGAAAGACCGGGAAATATTGATTCCGGCAATCGCGGAAGTCATCGAACGAATCGATTTTGAAAGGGGAGTTATGGTTATTAATCCAATAGATGGTTTGCTGGATTAAACCGATTGCCGCAGGGAGTTTGCGTTGCAGTTCCATGTTGTCACCGCGTTCCCCAAGTTTTTGGAAAGTCCGCTCAATGAAAGCATCATCAAACGGGCGCAGGCGCGCGGTTTAGTCGCTTTTCACTTCCATGACATCCGAGATTACGCCACGGATAAGCACAGCAAAGTCGACGATTATCCTTACGGTGGCGGCGCGGGAATGATTCTCAAGCCGGAGCCGATCTTTCGCTGCTTGGAAGACATTTACTCCAAATACGAGTTGGGCGATACGCCCGTAACGCTCATGTCGGCCGCGGGCGAGCTTTACTCGCAGAAAAAGGCCGTCGAGTTTTCCTTGCGCGACAAGATGGTCTTGCTGTGCGGCCATTATAAAGGAATCGATGAGCGCGTCATCGAGCGATGGGTCGATGAAGAGATTTCCATTGGAGATTATATTCTAACCGGCGGAGAATTAGCGGCCATGGTCATCATTGATTCGGTGGTTCGCCTGCTCCCCGGCGCCATCGGCGATATCGACTCGGCAGAAACGGATTCCTTTCAGAGCGGATTGCTGGATCATCCGCATTACACCAGACCGGAAGTATTTGATGGCATGGCGGTGCCGAGTGTTCTTCTTTCCGGTAACCATGCCGAGATAGAAAAATGGCGCCACAATTGGTCCCTACAACGAACTCAAGAGCGGCGCAAAGATTTGCTACAGAAATATCGCGAAACAGAAGAATTGGATTAACCCTCTGCATGTAGGAGGCAGTTGAGATGAACAAGGTAGACGCTATTGCAGCAGCAGATATGAAATCGGACGTACCGGTGTTCAATCCGGGAGATACCGTGGCCGTGCACGTGAAGGTCGTAGAAGGTGACAAGGAGCGTATCCAGGTCTTTCAAGGAGTGGTCATCACCCGCAAGGGGCAAGGAATGAATACCACATTTACCGTGCGCAAGGTGTCCGAAGGCATTGGTGTGGAACGCATTTTCCCGCTGCATTCACCGAGTATTGCTAAAATCGAGCGGCTGCGCGAAGGAAAAGTGAGGCGGGCCAAGCTATACTATCTGCGTGGGTTAAGAGGCAAGGCAGCGCGTGTTTCCGAGAAGAAAGCTGCCCCCCCTGTGGAGCAGGAATCCATGGCAACAAACTCTGTTGCTAAGTAAAGCGGGATTTTCGCTTTTTGACACTTGCGATCACTAGAAATGCAAAGCCGATGGACTTGACTACATCGGCTTTTTTCGTTTCCGTTCTGGACGGGTGGTTCCATCTCTTGTGTGCCAGGCCAAGGTGAATTCCTTTTGAGACCTTCTCCTACAGCCTAAATAGCAATGTTTGCGCCCCGCTGGTACGAGTTCCCCAGCTAAGTCCGTGGACTAAGAGTTTGCCTACTTCCTCGGACTGACCCACCCCAAGGCAATGTCATCGTTTGACATGCTTCCAAAACTCCGATAGAATTTCATCCCGCAAGGCATA
Source organism: Caldithrix sp. (assembly GCA_020722685.1). Next base: position 4,758 of record DYKH01000233.1, read on the forward strand.
GACATTTCTTTTTACACCCATCATCGGCTCGCTCAGCCTTTCCACAATCGCAGTATCGTCTAAGAAACGGGTCAATTCCGCGTGCATTGCTGTCGAAACGAGGTCAAAAAGCTCAGTTTGAATTCGTTTAGTTCGGCGCTCTCTTAGCAAGCCATTCGCAGTTATGCTATCCTGACAATTCGAAAGTGTCTGCCAGAGCTCAACGATCCCCTTATTAAGCGTTGCGGAAGTCATGATCGCAGGCCGGCGCGTGTATCCGCACTCGGCTGTTCCCAGGCTCTGGAAAAAATCTAAATCGGCGGACAACCTGTTCGCTTCTGCCTTGTCGCATTTGTTGATGACAAAGACGTCCGCCACCTCCATGACGCCCGCTTTGAGTAGTTGAATGCTGTCCCCGCTGCCGGGATTCAGCACCAACGCCAACACATCAACCAGAGCGCGAGCGTCGATTTCGCTCTGGCCGATCCCCACTGTTTCGATGATGATCAGCTCATAACCCGCAGCGTCGAGCACCTTGATGGCATCTCCGGCGGCGGAAGAAATTCCGCCCGGCTTGCCGCGGCTGGCCATTGAGCGAATGTAGATGCGCTCGTTTTGCGCATGAGATTGCATTCGCAACCGGTCGCCCAAAAATGCACCGCCGGAACGGGGCGAGGTCGGATCGATGGCCAACACGGCTAATTTGCGATTCTCCTGGCCATGCGCCAAAAGACGGTCGATTAGGGTGCTTTTGCCGGAACCTGGAGGCCCGGTGATGCCCCAAATCATTGCCTTGCCGCAATGTGGAGAAAGCTGCTGCAAAAGAGTAAGCTTGTCCGCATGCTCGTTTTCAACAATGGTAATTGCTTGAGCCACGCCACGTGCGTCGCCGCGCAACACTTTTTCAGCAAGATTCATACGACGGCGATCCGGTGGCGGTTGGCCTCGATGAAATCGATGATTTCCTGCATGGAAGTCCCTGGCGTGAAAATGGCTTCGATGCCCTGCTCCTGCAAGGCTGGAACGTCTTGCTGCGGAATGATGCCGCCGCCAAAACAGATGATGTCACCCGCACCCTGCTGCCGCAAAAGCTGGGTGATTCTGGGAAACAACTCGTTGTGCGCGCCGCTGAGCAGGCTGAGACCCAAAAAATGGACGTCCTCCTGAATGGCCGTGCGCACGATGGCTTCCGGGGATTGCCGAATGCCGGTGTAGATGACCTCATATCCGGCCTCGGACAAGGCGCGCGCCACATATTTGGCGCCGCGGTCGTGACCATCGAGGCCGGGCTTGGCGATCAAGATTCTTATTTTTGTGTCCATTTTTGATACTTATAATGCGACCACTTCTTTGTACTCGCCGAATTCGGCGCGAAGGACATTGCACATTTCTCCGATCGTGGCATAGGATCGAGCGGCTTCGAGAATGAGGGGCATGAGGCTGGCTGTCGGATTTTTCGCTGCCTCGGCCAAAGCTCGCAACGCCGCCTCGACACTTGTCTGACTTCGGTTGGCTTTCACGTCGGCGATCCGCTGCGATTGAGTTTCTCTAATGCGCGGGTCAGCCTGCAACAGCTCAGGAGATGCATCCTCTGCTATATGATATTTATTTACGCCGACAACGATCCTTTCGCCTGCCTCGATCTCGCGCTGGTACTGATAGGCTGAGTCTTGTATCTCTTTTTGTACAAATCCGTGCTCAATGGCATTGATCATGCCCCCGAGCTTGTCGATCCTATCGATGTAGGACCGCACCCTTTCTTCTATTTGATCGGTAAGGTACTCGACGTAATAGGAGCCCGCGAGGGGATCGACCGTGTTGGTTGTACCGGATTCGTGAGCGATGATCTGTTGCGTTCTCGGGGCCACACGCACGGTCTTCTCGGTGGGTAGCCCCAGCGCCTCATCGTAAGAATTGGTATGCAGACTTTGGGTTCCTCCTAAAACTGCCGCCAAGGCTTGCAGCGTCACGCGCGCTACGTTGTTTTCCGGCTGTTGAGCGGTGAGGGTGCTGCCGTTCGTTTGCGTGTGAAAGCGCAGCATCATCGAGCGGGGATATTTGGCATGAAATCGCTCCTTCATGATTTTGGCCCAAATTCTGCGGGCGGCGCGAAACTTGGCCACCTCCTCGAGGAGATCGTTGTGGGAGGAGAAAAAGAACGATACCCGGCCGGCAAAGCTATCTACATCCAATCCCGCCTTTTGGGCGGCTTTTACATATTCGATGCCGTCGGCCAGGGTGAATGCCACTTCCTGAACAGCCGTGGAGCCCGCTTCGCGGATATGGTAGCCGGAGATTGAGATGGAGTTCCACTGAGGTATTTCAAAGGAGCAAAATTTTATGGTTCTTCTCCGATTTTCGGCGGATAGCACAAGATATAGACAGGACTAAAAGAC
>DYKH01000809.1 GCA_020722685.1 Caldithrix sp.
AACTAGATAACAAGACAAGGCTACTGCAAGCTTTTGTTCATCTTGGTGCACGTTGGGTTGATTCACGGATAGATGACGAATATTTATCTATTCAGGCTGTAATTGAAGCTGAGTTCATTGCTGAATACGAAATGACCGAGGCATTGGAACAAGGCTGTATAAATGAATTTTGTCTCAAAAATGCGAGCTTCCATATTTGGCCTTATTGGCGCGAGTTGCTAAGCAGCCAGTGCGAACGAATGCGGCTTCCAAGACTAATCCTGCCAACAATTCAATTGGCTAATAACCGACACCAACAGGCAGGAAAGCAATAACATTCCATGTGCTATTGCCGTATAAAAAAATCGGGAAACTCGGGGCAGTAAACGTCTTGATTGAGGCGGTCGCGCAACTACCCTCGCAAGCTTGCTTCCATGCACCTCAAACCAAAACCGCTTATGCAGATCCGGGAGCAGCGATTGGGCAAACCAAACGGGCAAGCCGGGATAGAGATCTGGGTGTCAGGCTTTCTACCAAGCCGAGTTCAATCAGTTTCTTGAGCTGGCCGATAGCCGCGCGCTCGCCTAGCTCGAGGAAGACTTTGAAGTCACTGCGCGAAACGCGCCCCAGGCTGATGAGGATGTGCAGCGCACGGCCGGCCTGCGGCTTGATGCCTGCTGCGATGCCTGCCTCTAAGATTGGGAGCTCCAGTATGACGAGCCGCTCCAGCCGTTCGCGCATGGCCGTGCGCTCCAGCGCCTCGATCATGTAGTGGATTTGATCCAGCGAGGTTTGCAGCATGAACTCGATAAACTCGAATAATCCGGCTTGAGTGAGTTACCCACGCCAGTCCAAGGTGTGCCATACGCACCGATCGGCTAAGATGAATCGCAATCCAACGACCTTGGTCACGGCTTCGACCCCGGTCATCCGCCCCCCTTTTTGACGGGCTTTCAGCCCACTTTTACCCAGCGATCCTTCATGCCATTTAATTCTCTGGGACTCTCTCCCTCGCTGCTGCGCGCCGTCAGTGCCAAGGCTTACACACAGCCCACCCCGATTCAGGCCGCCGTGATTCCGGGTGCCTTGCAAGGCCGCGATGTGCTGGGCACGGCGCAGACCGGTTCGGGCAAGACGATGGCGTTTGC
>DYKH01000810.1 GCA_020722685.1 Caldithrix sp.
CACTTGTGGTTGGAGATCGTAGAGTGAGAGGAAATGTTGAATCCCTTTCCTTTCAGCTCCTCGCGCAGTGCTTTCTGGGCTCGCTTCCTCTCCTTGCTCTGGGCTTTGATCTCTGCCCGGTTCGGACGACGGCTGGGTTTGCTCATGGCTCTGTCCTCCCAACCGTTCTATGAGCAAAGCACTGTGCGGAAATCATCCGCAAGCACTTTCACAAAGATCTTTTTGGGACTCGTCGTGTAGCTCTTGCCCTTGCGAACGAGCCCTTCTCCAGTCGTCATCCCGAGATACTGCCAGTTCGCAGCCCGGTAGCATGTCCCTTCAAAATACCGTGGATCGACAAACGTCTCCAACAATACGGGGCGATAATTCCACCTCTGCTGCCAATCTTGCTCTATGCGCCTTACGGCCTGCCCCAATACGTGACTCGCCAAATTCTTCACGCGCACCCACGGGAAGATCACAAAGCGCGAATTGTTTACAATCCGCCCGAGATTCCTTAGGCGCGAACTCTCACTCCAACCGATCCACCGATCTCGCTCTCGCAATGCCTTTGCGGCCCCGGAAAACAGCAGACAACCCAACCTGCCACGATTGCTCTCGACAAAATATCGTGCATAACAGCCAAATGGATGCTTGTAACCGAGGTAATGGTATCGGTCCACATATTCATTCCAAGGCCCCGTCTCTTCTCTTCCCCTTACAATCTCCAGACGAACGAGTCCCATATCGCCGAGACTGCCTTCTATCGGGCTCTGTAGCTCCGTCCTCTCGGTCCGGCACAACTTTCCAGGCGCCCTGTGCAAAATCACCTTCTTCTCGGGAAGTTTCAGAACACCTTCTGACTCCAGCTTGCCCAAAAGTTTCAAACAGGCATCTGTCTTGGGAGTGCCGGAGGCACTGTACCATTCCAAATGCTCACAAATCGTCATCGCCAGTTCTACGCTGCTCAGCTGGTGAAAAACCGCAACCGTCTCTTTGATCTCCTCTATTTCCTCAATGCTGATTTCTCGTCCGCACTGAACCAGAGAACTCTCGTGCTTCCGATACATAGCGCTTCTCCTCCTGATGGTCTCGGATTCATCTCACGCTACACTATCAGAAGCTCTATTTTGTGTCTACACCTAAC
>DYKH01000234.1 GCA_020722685.1 Caldithrix sp.
TGCCGGCCATGTCGAACAGGCCTTCCGGCGTCATGCCAAGCGGATGAGATCCGACCGCTGTGGTTTTGCCGATTTTTGATTCAGAGTAATTAGCCCGCGCTGGAGTCGGCTCCTCATTGCCCCAGGGGAATTTTCTTCTTCCACCCCCGCTGGCGGCAAATTCCCATTCGGCTTCCGTCGGCAGGCGGTAATTGTCACCGCTTTTCTCGCTCAGCCAACGGCAATACTGTACCGCTTCTTCCCAAGAGACATCGACTGCCGGCTGATCGTCCTGGTCCGAATATCGATTACGCTGCTGGCGATGATTAGGATCAAATTCCTCATATTCCCGATTCGTCACCGGATAGATGCACATGGCAAATGGCTTTACTTCACAGGTTTTTCCTGTTCCACCTGATTGAAACGACCCTCCCTCAAAGGATACAAAAGAACATGGAAGCCCAATTGCTTTGCCATTCAGGCCCTCATAGATAAAACGTCTTATCTGATCGGTCCATACTTTTGCAGGTGCATTCACGGCCTGCTCGTCATGGGCTATTATTCTTTGCGCAAACAGAAATTCCATAATCGAACGATGGGCGAATTTGTAATTACCTTCAGCATCGCGATTGAGCAAGGAGCGTCCGGTTAATTGCCAGGTTTCCAAAGGAATGTCAAACTGTTTTGCCAGAGGATCGATTTCGTGAAAAGGAATGCGCTCGCCGCCACGTTGCCCGCTTTTCATAAAAAGGTCGATAGCTAATAGATTCGAGAAATTTTGTAGGGATTCTTTATCAGGCACCCTTGTACGCTCCCGCTCCAGCCAGGCATCGACCATTTCCGCGTAAATCTGAAAGCAATTCTTCACCTCTTTGCCGGATTTAATCAGATCATCCACATAGGTGAGCAGCATGGGGCGCACGGCCAGGTTTGGGATTTTGTCCACAATCGCTCGGGCCTGTTTCCGCCGCTGCGAGTGCCAGATGGGGAAACGGCGTTTTATATAGGCCTGCACTTGGTCATCGCTAAAGGGCGAAAGATAAATTTTGTAGAAGGTGAACTGCGGTCCCTCGCCGGCTTGGCGCGGGCCAACTTTAATGATGCCGGTCTCCAGCGGAATTTCCTCATCACGCGGGAAGAATTGTGTTCGGCAGGTGATGAGGACGCGCTGATAATTTCTCGTCAAAGCCATGATCTCTGCAAGGCGCTTGCTGTGATTGCGGATGGCTTCAGCGTCCTCATCAAAGGCATCCAGAAGCAGGACAGTCCTTTCGGGCGAAGCAATCTTGGCTAGCTTTTGTTCCAGACCTGGGGCTGACAATGGGATCAAAGCCATATCGAAAGGCTTGCGCCAATGCCGTAAATGGTGGGCGAAAAAATTCAACATAAAGGATGTCTTGCCCATACCGGAATCCGCCAACAGTATGAAATGCTTATGCACGGTATCTTGCCTAATCAATCTATTCATGATGGAGCGAAGATGGTTGCGCACCGCCACGGTTTGTCTGGCTTCATCGCTCTGCGCCGGGTCCACGCTTTGGCATTCCGGCCAGATATAGTATCGGGTGCCGTTGGCGATTTCCAGTTTGGTATAGTCCGGCAAACGTTTTTGCAGGTTGCGGCGGTCACGCATGCGATTGATGAAGCGAGTAATCTTATGGCGTCCTAACCAAGAGAATATTCCGCCTAATATAATCAGAGTTTCTTTAAGGTGTTTGTCGAATACCCACACAATGATCGCTCGTGTCTCCGGCGGCAGATCGTGCCAGATTTTGAGAATCCCTTCCATGATCATTCTCTCCTGAATCGGATTTTTCGCATTAGCTCTCGCCGCAGGGCATAGGTATTGGCCTGCTTGGCGTGTCCTAACCAGCTTTGCAAGGATTGATTAATTTCCGCCAACGAGATTTCATGGCCGGCGTACTGCTGCTGGAATTTTTTCATTCGTCGCACAAAGCGACGGACATTGCTTTTGGGCAGCAAGCGACGATCAGGATAGATGACTTGACCGAGGAATTTTAGGCCGCAGCTCGTTGGGCGGATGTGCCTTTTATGCGGGTGCATTTTAAGCCGAAATGTTTCCAGATACATTTCCATCCTTTTTCTGACGTTGCACAAATGCTCCTTGTCAGAATCCACCACCACCAAGTCATCGACATAACGGGCATAGAAGCGACATTTGAGCTTCTCTTTGACGAAATGGTCAAAGTCATTCAGGTAGATGTTGGCAAAATATTGGGAAGTCAGATTCCCAATGGGCAAACCTTTGCGCCGCTCGATGGGGGTAAAAAGATCATCGCCCGGAAAATAGTCCAACACCCATTCCTGTGGATTGCTGTGGTCGATAATGAGATCAATAAGCCGCAACACATGAGGGTCCTTAATCTTTCGTCGAATGATGCTCTTGAGAATCTGATGATCTATAGAGGCAAAGTATTTACGGATGTCGCAATGCAAGACGTAGCGATGCAGCCGCATGGCGTTTTGTACGGCGCGAATCGCGCGATGGGTGCCTTTCCCAACTTGGTTGGCATAAGACTGTTGGATAAAAGTAGCTTCGAAAACGGGCGCTATCGTATTCATCAAGCAGTGATGAACAATGCGGTCGGCGAATGGCGCTGCGGAGATCATGCGCTTTTTCGGCTCATAGACAAAAAATGTTAGGTAAGGGCCAGGGCTGTACGTTTGACTTCTTAAGGATTCCTGCAAGGTAAGAAGATTATGCTCCAAATTCTGGGTGAATTGCAGCACGCAAGGCTGGTAGCCTTTGCCCAGAGCGGCTTTGTGGAACGCATTGAGCAAATTTTCAAAAGAAATGAGCTGCTGCCAAAGATTGCTAAAACGTTTCATAACCGATGGACAAAATAATAGGAAAAGCGGAGGCGGCATCTTTTTGGAACCGTTGCGGCCTACCAAAGCTGCCGCCACCTCTGTTGTTTGAGCTTCATCCCGTTAGTGGGAATCGCTGCCGGAGGAAGCCTGTCTTGATCATTATGGTTCAGCAGTCCGTGAACGGCTGACATCAATTCAAAATTGCGACCAAGATTGGACGCCGCGCACAACCCGAAAACCAAGATTGTTGTTGCGATTCTGTGGCTCGTTCCTGTTGCGATTAGCACAACGCAGATTGTTCGGGTTATTGTTGAACGAACCGCCCCGAACCACGCGGCCATTTGAGCTTCACCCCGCTTCTTTCCATTATAATGGAAAAAAGGTAACAGTTCAGCCCCTGTCAAAAACGAATGTCATTCGACCGAAGGGAGGAATCTTTTACAGCGGGAACTTGGACATTTAGCAGATAGTTCGCTATACAGATTTCTCGCTCCGCTCGAAATGACAACGGACCTGAACTGTTACGAAAAAAGTTCTTTATACATTATGCTGCTGTTGAAAAAGTCTACTTGTTAGCGTTCCGGAGGTTGTACTACAAAAAGCTCTACTTCGATAATTCATTGAGAAATCTCCAAGGAAGCTGAGTAATAACGAACCTCCGGAACGCTTGCTCTCTACTTTGTCAACAGAATCATTATGTCTCGGCGGATTGGCTCTTAATCCAGCCTCCCAACATCTTACCGATCTCTTCTAATTGCTTGATGGCAAATTCATAGGAGGAGGTTGAGATAAAAGCGAGATCATGACTGAAACGCATGTATATCTTCAGCGTCATCAATTCCTCATCCGCCAGCCGCAGCAATGGCATCTTTTGGCGACGCTGATTGGCGATGCTGATCTGCCGAATAAAGTCTAAAATGGAATTCTCCATTTTAACCGCAATACTAAAACGATGGCTCTTGGGAAACTTGTAGGTGTGCTGAAATAGCCATTTGGAAAAATCGTAAGATTTTTTAAAAATAATCAGGTCCTGGAGCATAAAAAATTCTTCCTTTCAGATATTCAGATGGACAGATAACCAGATATTCAAGACCGGACGCCGCGCACAACCCGAAAACCAAGATAGTCGTCGCGATCCTGAGGAACGCTCCCGTAGCGGACCGCACAACGCAGATAGTCCGGAAGACCGCCGAACGAACCGCCCCGAACCACGCGGCCATCGCCCTTTTCAGGACCTCGAGGATCGGTCACAATACCTTGCCGGGCGCATGATTGATAATAGTCTTCACTAAACCAGTCTTCGCACCATTCCCAAACATTCCCGGCCAGATCCATGACGCCTTCCGGGGAGGAATTTCCCGGGAAAATGCCGACCGGCGTTACATGCCCGATTTTACTTTCAATGAAATTTGTCGTCTCCGGCTTTGGCTCTTCATCGCCCCAAGGATACTTGCGGTATTCATCTGCCGGGCCGCGGGCGGCGCGCTCCCATTCGGCTTCGCTGGGCAGCCGGCCGCCGGCCCAGTGGGCGTAAGCCGCGGCTTCGTACCAGCTCACATAGACCACCGGGCGCGAGGGATAGAGCAATTGCTCGGCCCAGCGATCCGGGGATTTAAAATCGCCAAAATTCCCTGCTTGCCAATAGCGTTCTTCCTCATAGCCGCCATCTTCGATAAAACGCAAGTACTGGCCGACGGTGATTGGGTACTTGCTGACGTAAAAAGGCGACAGCTTAACTTCATGCACAGGGGATTCATCATAATAACTTTCATCGGCATTCGGATCGAAGTTACGCCCTTTGAGATCGCGTCTCTGAGCTCCCATCCAGAACCGGCCGCCGGAGATGTAAACCATTTCCAATCGCTCCAGGCGCGGATCGCCTGCTTGTCCCAGGGCGTCAGCAGCTTCAATGCGCACCTGGACCGGCATCTTTTTATAGGCCGCTTTATCAAAAATGCCCTCAATCCGGCGCATGATGGCTGCATAAGCCGGGTTTTGTGGTTGGTATTCGAAAGGCGAAAGATCGCGCACGAGGCTTCCTAAAAGCCCTGCCTGTTTGGCCAATTGGGGCAAATCAGCTTTCTCGATTGGTAGGGCATTTTGGTCGATAATGGAGTCGATCAGGTGCTCCATCTTGTCCTTACCTTGTTTATAGAGAACGCCGGCTAAGAGCAGCACCAATTCGCGCCACTCGCTGGAGTAAAGCCGGTCTGGGGCCAGTAGCAAATCTGTCCGCTCCTCATCCTTTAAACCGGCCATCTCGAAGGCTGCGAGGTATTCCTGAAAGCTCAAGTGCCAGAATTCCAATTGTGCGCCACGCTCGACGATGATGCCGCTATCCACCATTTCATCGCGCAGGAAATAATCGGCTAATTGAATGGCATTAGACTCCTTAGTGGCATCAAATTCGGGCGCCAAAGCTTCGGCTGCCCAGCGCAAACGAACCTGTCGCTGTCGACCCTGCTTGTGAGTGAACATGGCCAGCGCCAATTTTTGCAGCAGCTTGCGGCAGCGGTCCGCTTTCAAGCGGCCGGGACGCTGGGCGCGGGTGCGCATCAGCCAGGTGATGATGGATTCGAACAGCTCGGCGCGCTGCTCCGGCAAGCGGTGCTCGTTCCAGTGCACCACTGCCAAGGCGGTGAGCATCACGGGCGTGCGCGCCATGCGCCGGATTTCCGGACGGGCGGTGAGGGCTTCTACCAGCTCTTGTTGATGCTGACGAAATTTTTCCGGGGCTTCGGAATAGAGCATCGAGCACCACTGGCTGAGAAAAGTGGTCATGGCGGCATCGTCCAAGGGGGCAATATCTACCAGAGCAAAATTGACTGGAAATGCTTCGCCCACCAGAGCAGCAGGCCGACTGGTAAGAACCAGGCGGCAGTTGGGAAACGCCCTGAAAAGGTTTGTCGCTAAAGAGCTGACCTGTTCGCGGGTAGTGGCATCCGGAGCCTCGTCCAGGCCATCGAGCAGTATCAAGCAATGGCCTTCTTCCAACTCGCGGCGAAAGGCGTCTGCCGGCACCTGCCAATTGAAAGACCGGCCTTGCTCGGCGAGAAAGTGCAGCAGCCAATCCGGGCTGTCCGGCTGAGTAGGAGCATGTTGTGGATTGTTTTGTTTGCTCTCGCGAATGTGTGTGACCAACGTGCCCAGACGCACAAAAATGGGTAGGGGCATCGGCTCCGGCCAGAGAATGCTTTGCGCCGAAGGATCGGGCGGCTCGTTCAGCCAGCGCTGGCAGAGAGTAAAAGTGATCAGCCGGAGAAAGGTGGTCTTGCCGGCCCCGGGATCGCCTCTAATAATCAGTCGTGGTTCCTGCAAAGCGTCCTGCAAAGGTATCTCCCGGCTCAGAGCTTCTTCCGTATGTCGGCGATTCTTACTCGAGCTTTTCAATTGTGTCAAGCCGGCGCCGCTGGTTTTCAGTGGAATGTAAATTTTGTCGATGCGGAATTGGTGCACCTTGCCCTCACCGGTTACTAGGCCGCGAATGTCGATGTACATGGTCTCGTCGCGTAGATAGGTAAGGTAGCGGGAAAAATCCACGATCGGTGGGGCTTGTTGGCTTTGTGGAAACAACTCCTTGAGAACCAAAGCCAGATGGTCACGCAGTAGATCGGCAAAGCTTAGGCCTTCAGGAGATGGATATTCGCAAACCAAACCTTTTTTGCCAAGGCGTTCTTTGAAAGTTAAGACTTTAACCGATTGTGAGGCCTCTTTGGCTGTCTTGGGCGAATAAGCCGTTTGATTAAAATAGAAAAGGATTCGCGGCCGTCGGAATTTCTCCCAATTGGAGTACGCAATATCGAATTCTTCCTTCGTGCCGGACTCGGCTACACCCGTGGGCATGCCGAATCGCTTCCACATGATGCCGAGAAAGATGTCATAGTCTTTGATCTGGCGATTGATGACCTCTTGTGGCCGGCCCATATCCGGAGCAACATGGGTGCGCCAATCCAGCACCTCGATATGGACGTCGTAAAAGGGGCCTAAGATACGGTTGATTTGTTCCACCACCACCGTTGCTTGCTGGCGTTCTGCGGCGACATCGCCAGGAGAGGAGATAAAAAGGCGGATATTTTGCATGGCTGCTTCCCAAGGTAGGTTAAGATCTTGACATCTCAAAACCGTAAAAGTGTAAGCAATTTTGCCGACAAGATCAAATCAAATTTTAAAAATTCTGTCATTATGAAAGCCGGTACCAGCAAGACCTCACTCTTGGGTCGTAGACCTCAAAGATTTCCCGTAACAGTTCAGGTCCGTTGTCATTTCGAGCGGAGCGAGAAATCTGTATAGCG
>DYKH01000811.1 GCA_020722685.1 Caldithrix sp.
CCTTGCGCTTACGTCCACCACGCGCGCCATATATCCGAGACGAAAAGCTCACAATAGACTTTATCGGAAATAAGATTTGGTGTATACTGTCTACTCCAGCAGAGATTCTTTGCGAGGGAGTAGACCAATGTTCAGCTATGATGCGGTCAAGGACAATCCTGAACTGCTGCGAGCTATGACAAGCCTGGATCGAAATGAGTTCGAGGAATTGTTGGTGCCATTTCAGACAGCTTGGGAAGCGCATGTCCAACAGGCCTCGCCGTCTGACCAAGACCGCCAGCGTCAACCGGGCGGTGGGCGTAAGCCGGCTTTGCGTACCACCGCTGATAAGTTGCTGTTCATCCTACACTACTTCAAGAACTACCCCCTTCAGGAAGTGCTTGGTTTCGAATTCGGCATGAGTCAAGAACGCGCCTGTGAATGGATTCCTATCTTGAGCAGCGTGTTGAAACAGGCGTTGGCTGCTCTGAAGGAGCTACCCGAACGCGTTCCCACCGAACTCGCTGCGAATCTTGCCCAGAGCGGCGAAACCAAGTTCGGGGTTGACGGAACGGAGCGTAGAATCCAGCGCCCGAAAGACGACAAGGAACAGGCCAAGTATTACAGTGGCAAGAAACACACCCATACCGTCAAGAACAATGTCATCGTGGCCCTCAAGAGTCGCCGGGTCAAGTACTTGAGTCAAACCTATGAGGGCAAAAAGCATGACAAGAAGATTTGTGATGAAGAACAGCCGACTTATCCAGAGGGTAGCACTCTCTACAAGGATACAGGTTTTCAAGGCTATGAACCCGCTGGCGTCAAGACGGTTCAACCGAAGAAGAAGCCGCGCGGTAAGGAACTGTCGGCCAAAGACAAAGAACGCAATCGCCGCATCTCCAAAGTGCGCATCGTCGTCGAGCATGTGATTGCCGGTGTTAAACGGTGTCGTGTGGTCAAAGACACCTTGCGCAACACCAAAGACGGGTTTGACGATCTGGTGATGGAGATTGCCTGCGGGTTGCATAACTTCAGAACACAACGCCGCTCAAAGTTGAAAGGCGCAATCCCTTATTTCCGATAATGTCTAATGATAGTTAGAATGTCCTCAACTAGTTCCTCGTGTTCGCCTTTTTCTTCTGAT
>DYKH01000812.1 GCA_020722685.1 Caldithrix sp.
AATTGTTTACGCTCCGATTCGCTCATTTCACGGGCAGTCACCACTCGGTATCGGCATGAAGGCTCACGCCTCTACACAATAACAAGTGCCGGCCATCCTGACGTTACCCAAGCGCATAGCATGTTTGCCGTCTACCTTTCTGGAAAAGGTGCCGGCCCCTCAATACCGCTACAACATCTTCCGGCCGCAGGATGCGACCAGATATGTTCGATGCGCTTTCATCCCACTCGATATCTATTAAGTGCATCTACCCTCATCCTCTCTTGCTCGGGCATGGCCTTTTTCTCAGAAGTAGTTGGAACTTGAAATTTGGCGGTCATCCGGCCAATATTCTATTCACTCTACGAACATTGTCATCCATCTGTTTGCTGGAAGTCACGCCAATTGTCATGGCATCCACGTTTTCGCTGCCCCAGACGTAGCGTAGCGAGGCTTCGCGCTGCTCTTCGCTGACCAAATCACCCTCGCCGAAAATCTTCATACCGATGACGCCCTTGCCGCTGTCATGTGCTTGCTTGAGCACCGGCATCACAACCTCCGGCTTGTCATCCATGTGCGAGCCGGCGGGATTGATGCGCGAGAGCAAAACCTCCACCCAATCCGAAGCCGCTGCCGCTTTCAATGCCAGCAAGCTATGACAGGACACTCCGTAGGTACGAATGGTTCCATTTTGCTTGGCTTCGGAAAGCTCGCCTCGCATCTTTTCTAATTTCTCCGGCCAGTCTGGTTGAGTTTGACAGTGAATGAGCACGATGTCGATATAGTCCACGCCCATCTCTTGGCGAAATCGGTCCAGCGTTGTCGGAACATCCTCCACTTTCAGCCAATCGTTGCCGGAGGTCCATATCTTGGACATGATCACCAGCTTTTCTCGCGGCACGTATTTGAGCGCCTCCCGCAAATAAGTGTGCGAGCCGTAAATATCGGCTGCATCAATGAAGGTGATGCCGCTGTCATAAGCGTGCTGCACCAAGTCGATGAGGGCTTTTTTCCCGATTCTGGTTTGATCGGATTCGCGTTTCCATCCGTGTGTCCCGGTGCCGAAAGCTAAGCGTGACACCTTCACCCCGGACTTGCCCAGTTTCACCAAACCTAATTTTTTCGAACCCCCATACGTATCCT
>DYKH01000235.1 GCA_020722685.1 Caldithrix sp.
GTCCACCGTTTCGGCCATTTGTCCCTCGAGGGCGGAACACGGAACCGAACCCGCGCTCCATACCCGAGTCAGATAGTAACGCCTTGGCCTTGAGGGCGTGGATTCGACGATTTGGCCGATTGGTACCTCAACGGGGCGGATCTGTTCGTGCTATCCCGCTCCAGCCGTGGTCGAACGTGAACGTCCGGGCGTGGCCGACGGGGTTCTGAATTCTGAGCACGCGGGCTTGCGCCGGATCGGTTGCGCGCTCGACCACGTAAAGCCAGTACGCATCGCCCTTTTCGCGCGCGCAGTCGAACTGCGTGTGTGACAGTCCCACGGGGCGATCTTGCAAGGTGCCCGTCATCGACTTTACTTCGTCCCATCGAATCTGCCGACCACTGCTGTCGACCTCGAAGAGGTCAAAACCAGGGTTGCCTTCCGGAGTGCGGCGTAGTCCTGGCTCAAGACCAATGATCAGGTCGATTGCTCGCTCCTCGATCTGTAGCACCCAAGCCGCTGGGCTTCGTTGCATCAAATCCAGCGATGCTCTGCATCCAGCGGACCGCAAGCCAACTGGACACAATCGACCGGGCAGGAAAAATTCTTGTCACACGAAAACTTTCCAGTTAACATGGTTTCCGTATGACAGAAACCACTCTGGATAAAAACTATGGCCCGCCCGAAATCTCCCACACCCCGAGATAGCTTCGCAAACGTACGCTTGACCAGCGAGGAGCGGGACGACATTGAGGCCACTGCTCGGGCATTGGGACTCAAGTCGATCAGCGAGTACCTACGTCACCTGCACAAGCTACACAACAAGATCGACGACCACGACCAAGACGCAGCCAGCACCGACAGAACGGAGCGGCCAATCTATAACAGCGAACGGTTGCGGTCTTACTTCAAGACCCAACGCGGACAAATCTACCAAGGCGACAGCCTAGATTTTCTGCACTCAAAGGCCAAAGAGCAATCAGTCGACTTGATTATGACTTCGCCCCCTTTCGGCCTCGTTCGTAAGAAAAGCTATGGCAATGAGGACGCGGACGAATACTGCAATTGGTTTCGTCCGTTCGCTGAAGGATTTAAACGAGTCCTAAAGGACACAGGTTCATTGGTGATTGACATCGGCGGCGCCTGGAAACCTGGCATGCCGACGCGCTCGCTATATCACTTTGAACTCCTCATGATGCTTTGTCGAGATTATGGTTTTCACCTATGCCAAGAACACTTTTGGTGGAATCCATCCAAGCTACCTACCCCTGCAGAATGGGTCAACGTACGACGTGTGCGGGTGAAGGATGCAGTTAATTGCGTTTGGTGGTTATCCCCCACCCCGTGGCCCAAGGCGAGTAATCGCCGCGTCCTGGCCCCGTATAGTGATTCGATGCTGCACCTACTGAAAAATGGTTATACGGCGAAACTGCGGCCGTCGGGACATGACATCTCTGACAAATTTCAGAAGGACAACGGCGGTGCAGTTCCGCCAAACCTGCTTGCGGTGGCTAACACGGAATCAAACGGACGCTATCAGGACTATTGCCGGCAGAACAATCTGGAGATACATCCAGCAAGATTTCCCGCTCAATTGCCTGAGTATTTCATCCGAATGCTCACTGATCCGGGCGACTTAGTTGTCGATCCGTTTGGCGGGTCATGTGTGACCGGAATGGTTGCCGAAAGCCTAAAGCGTCGCTGGGTATGCGTCGAGTTGTCAGAGTCTTACCTGAAAGGCGCAGTCGGTCGCTTCCAAGGTGAGAATGTAACAACGAGCACAGAGCGGCCGGTGCAGTACACCATCAACCCTCCATGCTCATTACCTGTGGACGAAGCTATCACGCCACTGCCGAGCGACGGGGGGCAGTCTCGTCCCAAAACGGTTAAGCAGCCAGTGGAGACTGTGCGCGCGAAGGTATCGAAGCTGAGATCAAGGCGCGTGACCAATGGTCAAGCGCTTGCGACTGAATCAAGTTGAAATTGACTATCCACGGCACACCGAAAGATCGGGGCTCGGTCAACGACACATCGCAAAGTACCGGAATCGCCAATGAATGATCTAGAAGGTCGTCCCAGCCGGCTTCATCGCGGTATCCACGAACATAGCGCACTAGCTGATCAATGGCAGCACGGATGGCACTTCGTCCATCATTGCCTTCACTGGTGAAGTATTTCACCTCGGCTATCGCGACTACCTCTCGCGCCCTAGCATTTACGACTACCACGTCAGGGCGATCCCAGCCCGCATTCATTCCTAGCGCCTTCAATATCTGTCTAACCTTCGCTTCTGATGGCTCCAGGCACGGCGTACTGAAGTGCTCTGTCTGTGCCTGCCAGTAGATCCTGTAGTCACCGACCTTAATCAGCAATCCATCCTGACTGAATGAGGGCGACAGGTCGCAGGGGATGCCGACTGTTCGCCCAAGGGCCTCGCCCATCGCGACCGCGACATAAAGCTCAAAGCGCTTCCACATCTCGAGTGGCCCGAGCAAAGCCTCCTGCAGCACATCCCGAATGCGCATCTCATCGCTCTGTTCGATGGCGAGAAGACTCATGTATGCGTCTGCTGCTAGATGGTATAACCGCGTGCGTACCCGCTTTGCCTGACTGATTGCGCTCGTGGTCGGCCTACGAGTTGTATCGATTTGCGCACTGGCAATGCGAATTCCCTCTAGGCGACTCGCGTCCTCAAGAGCCCGAGTTACCACCTCGAAATGCGTGGCATACGCGGATTCTGCGGCAGCAGTTCGAAGCATTTCTCGACACAAGCGCCGTGCTTCCTCAAGTACCCATACGACTAAATGGTTGGGCCCGGTGGCGTAACTTCTAACCGCTTCAAGCGACACAAACAAGCCTGGGTTACCTGAGCCAATTTGCCGTATGGTCGTTTCTCTCGCATCCAATCGCCCACGCACAGTACCAACGTCGATCCGTCGTTCGACTTGAAGCACTGATGATGCCTCGTGCGGATGCCGAACCAGGTATTCAGCCAAGGCCCTCACTTCTGCGGAACAGGCCCAGAAGACACGAAGAAACGGAAGGTCGCTATGCTTCTGAATACGCGGATTGCTGAGCGATACCTGCGACGCGAATCTCCGCATTCGGATCAGCAACCCAACAATTGCATCGTCAATGTCGCTGACAGCAGGATTCATACTGAGACACTCTGCAGACGCTGATCCACACGGCGGTAGAGGGCAGATTCGGCGTGCAGGTGTAGCGCTTCGCAGATCGCTTGTGTGATGGTTTGAGCACCGTCACGGAATATGCCGTCGAGCATCGGCAGAAGGAACATATCGAAGCCATCAAGATAGATTGCCGCCTGCGCTTCAGTTGGGGTTGCCACGAAGTCCAGGGTGCTGTCCATTTCCCTCATGGCCTTAACCATGTCGATCAGCGGAGCCGGACCGATCAGGCGTACTGAATTAACCGCCTGCCAAATATTCGTAAGTGGCAGTTCCTGGCTTGTTATCTCCTGGATCTGCTCACGCGCCAGATATTGCAGAAGGAAACCATTTAGATCAGATGGTACGTCTAGGTAAATCCAGGCAAAACGCCTGGTGAGGGCATAGCTCATTTGATAGAGCGATGCCTTGTCGATTGAGTTAATGGTTGCAACGATGCGCCAAGCCGCACTGGGGGCAAATTCAATACCTTTTCGCGCGCTGGGATTTGGCTTGGGGAGAATCTCAAAAAAATCACTATCCCGCTGCTCTACCTGAAGTCGGTAAGGAAGCGTTGTTTTCTGCCCTGACAAAATCGTAAACAAAGGCCCGATCACCTTGTCAATGTCACACCGGTTTAGTTCATCGATGATCAGCGGGCGGTCGAAATGGCGAAGCAGTATTCCCGGAATGAATTCGATTCGACCGTTACCGACTGGCTGGTAGCCGCCGATAACGTCTTGAGACGTCCAGTCAGAAGACCCAGTAATCAACGTATGGCGACTCGCCAAAGAGCGCGCGCAATGCTGTGCGAGGGTTGTTTTTCCGGTTCCCGGAGGACCGTAAAACATCAAATGCTGCTTGCCGCATTTGATAGCAGCATTTATCTGGCGATACACAGCAGGATCGATTCCCAACAAATCCGGCACCGCAGGAATTTCACTCCCCAATATCACTGAAACATCAGCCACTGAGGCATCGTCCCCATCCCCTGCCTCAGGAGTGGCCGTCTGCTGTGCGGACGCAGTCTTGTAGGCCTGCGCTATATCAGAGGAGAGCCGCTCAACATCCTCTTCGCTCAATCCTTGGTAAATGGGCACGTTATGCGGCATGGACTACCTCTGCTGCGTCAAAATCGGAAGGGCTGACATGAATCAAGCGAGCCAGTGCGGCAGTAGCCTCGCTGTAGCTCAACTGTTTCGATATCCCTCCCCCATCTGAACTAAATTGTGCGTCTTCGACATTGAGCGTGATCAGCGCCGAGAAAACATATGGCTGATGCTTGCCCATGTATATGAGCGCCCCACTTTGAGGGTCGAAATCGTCCAGCAATTGGCCCGACGAACCTTTTGGTAGAGCGGGGAAAAAGCACAACAAGAAGAGCCATTCCCACTCTTCATGGAACACGAACTGATCTGCCGCAACCTTGATTGCCGGCACGATCCGGACGGTAATAGCACCACTCTTTTGCTGGGCATTATTGGAGAATGCAATACGACGATTGCCATGCAAAGGTTCCCCATCCTTTTCTGCAAGCCGTGCAACAGGAGAATCACCTGTCAGGTCAAGTTGAACGATCCAGCGTAGAGGCTTGTTCGTAGCTTCCGCAGGGTCTTTCCAGAATCCGGTGGATGTATCAACCTCCTTATTGCACGCTGCTAGGTTAATCTTCTTCGATCCACATTGGCGCAATTCGAGGCCGTAGGGCTCAATGGCCCGTTCAATAACTCCCGCAATCGTTCGCCGGGCTTGCTGCATGCTGACCGATGACCATTGTTCTTGAAGCGGGCTGCGGTAGAAATCTAGCTCGTGAGTGTTTAACTCAGTTTCAAGCTGCGCACGGATTCCAGAAATGGCCTGATCCATCTCACGGAGGCTTGGAGTCGCTGATCTCGGGAGTTTTTCAGGCGGCAGCTTTGACTTGAACGCGGCGAGGATCAGCTTGCGGTGATCGTTACTGACTATGCGCTCTAACTGATCCGGAAAAACGAAATAAAGAAGCGCATTCCGGATCGGTCGTTTTGCGGCATTCGGGATCGCATCTACCCATTCGACAAAACTCCAAGGGTTATCATTTGAAAGCAGATCTGAGCGTTGTCCGTCAGTCAGTCCTTTCCAATCGCTTAGAGCTTGCAAGAAGAACCACAACTGATCCGGACGGCGGGTCAGATACGCAACCCCAACCCCTCCGACGCCGACAAGATGTTCAGGGCCGAGAAAGCGGTCATTGGGTATCGGATCGCCTGACCAGGACCAGACATCGCGAACCTGCGCAGCTTTAGTCTCGGGACTGTATCCAGATTTATGGGGAAACAGCAGATAGAACCAAAGAACCTCTGCTGCGAGCTTCTTCACTTGTTTTGGCGCGGGAGCAAGCTGCTCTTTCAGCTTGTCGAAGAAATCTCTATTGCCCTCTATCGGGTTGCCTTCGAACAGTCGCCGAAACTCATCGAAATTGGACTTTGACCAAAGCGGCTCGTCAGAAAATACAGAACCGTCACGCACGAGGCAATTAGAACGCCACGCGTCAGCAGCCTCCAATACGGCCACCACCTCCACTTCGCCAGTAAACCTTGACATGTCACCTCATTTTATATTGATCCGAAACGAATGAACTTGATTCATGCTGCATACCGGACGGGATTATGCTGGAAGTAACGCATCACCCGCTTGGGCGATTTTTGCAACCTGCGCAGATGACTGATGGTGGCCCTCTTCAGGTCTCCCTTGGCTCGAGCCGGGGCCTTGCTGGTCACAACAGCCTTGAGGTCGGCGTTGAGCATCTCATCGGGGTTCAATTCCGGACTGTAGGAAGGCAGGTAAAAGACCTCGATCTCATCGGCATGGTCCGCCAGCCAGGCTTTGACCACCTTCGCATGGTGGACCTTCAGATTGTCCAGAATCAGGAACACCTTTTTGCCGGCGGCGTCCTTGACCAAACGCTTCATGAAGTCGATCAGGATGTCCGCGTTCATGGCCCCTTCAAACACTTTCCAGCGCATCTTGCCCCGGTTGGTCACCGTCGACATCACCGACAAACCTTCGCGCCGATTCGTCACCCGGATTTCCGGGGTCTTGCCCGCCGGCGCATAGGAGCGGCCCCGCACGTCGTCCGAGCGCAACCCGGTCTCGTCGCCCCAGTGAATCTCGGCGCCTTCATCCTTGGCCCGTTGCGCGATCTCGGGATACGCGTCGTTCAACCACGCCCGGACCGCCTCCGGGCGCTGCTCATAGGCCCGCTTGAGCGGCTTCTGCGGCGTGAACCCCCAGCGGGCCAGGTACTTGCCAACCCCTTGGGGCGTCAGACGAACGCCATGACGCGCTTGAATCAGCATGCCGACCGCCTGCCGGTTTCACAGGGCAAAGCCCAGCTTCAACTGATCCGGCGTCTTGTCGGTGATCAGCTTGCGGATTTCTGCTTCCTGCGCCGCCGTCAGCGCACGATGCTCCCCCACTTTGCGCCCGCCTTGCTTGTCCTTGAGGCCTTTCGCCCCCTCACGCGCATGACGCTGGCAGATGTCGAACACCCCAGTGCGCGAAAGGCCGGTCTCGTCGGCAATGGCCTCATACGTCCAGCCTCGCCGACGCAAACCCACCACGTGCCGCCGCCGTTCTTCGCGCGCATCAAACGACAGCTTTCTCATGTCTTTGCGTTCCATGAAACTGAGGCGGGGACGACTAAGCATATTTCAAGAGCATTTGTTTATGATCAATAATTTTAAAGCCACATGGCATTGTATCAGTGCGTCATTTCCGCTTCTATACTGTTGTGGGCGCACTGAGGGCTGAGCACAAGGGGGAGGTAGAACAATGGGACTGGGGCGGGTCGAGCGCATTCTCCTGAATCCGTGGACATCAAAGTCGAAACCTTTCCTGTGAACTGTCCGGCATGAAATTTTTGCCGGACAGACCGGTTGATGTTCATGCCGACCCT
>DYKH01000813.1 GCA_020722685.1 Caldithrix sp.
ACCCGATGGGCAGAGGAGGTTCTATGTACCGAGCGCACGCAAAGGTACCCATCTTATTTTGGGGTCTCTTGCTATTCGCTTCAGGGGGCGTAAATGCCGTTCGTTCTCAGTCGAATCACATCAAGGAAAAACTCAAAGTACCTGATTCTTCCCAGGTACAGATCATCACCACCACAGACGGCTCATCGAATATCGGGCGCATTACCGAGCTTAGGGAGGCAGAAATCCTCTTTGCCACAGAATTGGGAACTATCACCATTCCCGTCGCCAAGATCAAGGAGATCAAAGAAGTGCCGGTGGCTTCCATCAAAGGCGGTAACTACTGGTTTCCCAATCCCAATAGGACCCGACTTTTCTTTGCCCCAACCGCGCGAATGCTGAAAAAAGGCGAGGGCTACTTTCAGGACATCTATATCTTTTTTGCGGGGGCCGCTTATGGTCTGAGCAACAATTTTACCATTGGCGGTGCGGCATCGCTTATCCCGGGAGCAGGCATAGATGAGCAAGTTTTTTATCTCACGCCCAAGATTGGCGTCAAGGCCAGCGGAAAAATCGATTTGGCCGCCGGCGCTTTGTTGATTCGCATTCCCTTTGAGGATGCCCCCGATCTCGGCATTGTGTACGGCGTCGGCACTTACGGAACCGCCGATGCCAGCGTCACCCTTGGCTTAGGCTATGGATT
Organism: Caldithrix sp.; assembly: GCA_020722685.1. The sequence goes on from DYKH01000813.1 coordinate 683, forward strand.
TGCCGACAGCAAAGTTGCCGACAAGCCGGTCGTCATGTTGGGAGGCGAATCCCGCATCTCCCGGCGGCTGGCGTTGGTTAGCGAAAATTGGATTGTTCCCCGCGCAGACCATCCGCTTGTTTCCTACGGCGTCCGCTTCTTTGGCTCGGAAATCAGCGTCGATCTGGCGTTTCTTAACTCGTTGGGTGGATCGAACATCTTTCCCGGCGTACCGTACGTCGACTTTGTCTTTAATTTCTGACATTTGTTGCAACCTCCGGGAAGCTCGGAACCTCCCGGAGGTTCAAAAGTCAGCGCATCAGAATCATCTTACCGCTCAGAGTCGTTTGTTCGCTTTCCAATTGATACAGATACAGCCCGCTGGTTACCGGCCGGCCGGAGTGATTGCGCCCATCCCAAACCAGGCTATGAGTGCCCGCAGTCATATTGCCATCGTAAA
>DYKH01000814.1 GCA_020722685.1 Caldithrix sp.
GGTGGATATCAGGGTTACTAACAACGAATACGCAATCTGCCGGCCTATCATCCCGGTGAAGAACCTTGCCAATGGACGGGCAAGCGAGTATTTCATCGACTTAAGTCCTTCCGCACAATCGAGTCAAGATGCAGCTAATTCTCCCGCACTTCCGGCTTCTGTGGCAACAGTTGTCACCGGCCCGATGCCGCCGGTTTCCCGTCGGTGCACGAGATAACGCGGCCTCTCAGCTCTTTCCGATAGGCCAGCTCAAGTAGCCTGTCGTGATATCCAAACCATACAGCCGAAAGCAGGACTTGGCAACGACTAACTGCTGCTTTCATCACGGAGCCTTCTTCACTGTGAGGTGAGATCAGGCGCACGGTTTTCCGGTCCTGCAGACATTAGTTGCGTGCTTTCAGTAGCATGCCGGTACTTTACGCTCAAATGCACGTATGTCAAGCCTGATTCGGCTTGTCCACTGCGTTGGCACGTTTTCTGCCAAAGCATCCGGTGATCATCTCCTTGCAGCGACTGGACAAAACAAGCCTCGCGACCATCCTCGCCTTCGCAGCACGGTTAAGGTCGTTCCGTGAGGCGGCATCAGGAAGTGGCTGAAGAGAGTCTACCCTGGCGCTCACATGCAGTCTCACATGGGATGAGTCGCTTGTGAACAGGTCGAGCAGCCATTGCGCTCGTCAAGCCATGACCGGCTTCAAAGGCTGAGCAATCTTGCATGCCCCGAATCCGGGGTGGTAGTATCTCCCCTGGTTTATGGAATCCGCGCCATGGAATTAGTTCTATAGTCACGGGATCGAATGTGCGCATTGAGGAAACGTATGAGCGAGTCTTCCGCTTCAGCCAAAGAACCAAGGAAACCGAAATCCGCGACCTAATTTGGGTGCCTCTGGTCGTTTGGGTCCGTTCTGCCCTCTTGGCGTCCGAAGTCTCCTTCCCGAGAATTGTTACGAACGGTTCATGGCACGTTCTCCGGGAACGTATGCGCTATTTGGTGCTTTCGACCGTCTTCCGAGCATTCTTCGCCCCCCACGGCCTCCGTTGCCCCCCGTCAAACCAGTGCTCTCCCCAGGTCGCCGTGGACTGGGGCGACCATCGCTGCACCACTGCTATGAAACCC